>CACZGD010000006.1 GCA_902780565.1 Oscillospiraceae bacterium | reverse complement strand
ACTGTTCCGTCAGGATAGGTCTCTGTTCCGGTGGCAAAATTCTCCGTAAATCCCCAGTGGCGGTAGATTTCCCGGTTGCGTTTTTCCTTCGGCTCTACGCCTACAACCGCCTTCGTGTACCCCTTTTCCTTCAGGTCTTCCTGCAGGAAGATCATCAGTTTTGAGAAATAGCCTTTCCCTCTGTATTCCTTATTGGTCCGAAAGGCGCACAGTTCAACCGTGTGATCCGGTTTTCCGCAGGCCTGTTCGAAGCCGGGATTCAGCACAGCGGTTGCCTCACAGATCACGGTTCCGTCAAGAATGCCGTAATACGGGATGGATAAGCCTGTCCGGGCACTCTCAATTGCTTCGTCTTTCCAGACAATCCAGTTTCTCTTTTCAGAATGCTGGGAAATCTCATAATCCCACTTCTGTTCCATTTCCTCTATGGAAGCGATCTTACAGATATAGTTCCCAATATGCATCGTAAACACCATCTCCCATAGTACGGAACTTCAAAATATATTTTCCGAGTTTTCTTTCCAACGGATATTGTGACAAACTGGAAGATTTATCTTATTGATACAGTCCATTCGTCTCCCAAAACCAAATACTGAAATTCTGTCAGCTCCGGCGTGTTCATCACTTTCAGAAGATCGTCAAAATCATCCACGGTTTTTACTGTGGAAAGGTCACTGTACTTGATCCATTCCATTTGGCCTTCATCGGACGAAATGAGATCACCTGACCACCGTGTTACCTTAAACAACAGGACAACATACCTTCCATTCTCTAAGGGAAACTATTTTACTCCAACCAATCTCGGTTCAAGGATCGTCAGGCCGGTTTCTTCCTTCATCTCGCGGATGACAGCGTCAACAAAAGATTCTCCGGGTTCCACATGCCCGCCCGGCAATGCGTAGCCTTGCCAGTCTTTTTTTGCTCTGTTTTGAAGCAGTATCTTATCGCCATCTTCGATCAGGCATAATACTGTCAACTCTACATTCTCTGTTCTACTCATTTTGATATCATTGTTCTTTCTTTACATATGTGACCTGGATATCGGATGCCATCCGGTAAATCCTTTCTGCGATATACGGCTGACGCCGTGCGATATATTTGCTTCGAGAATGCGATATGCGTTCGCTTTGCTCACGTGCGATATGATAGAAATTCCTTTCGCGTCCCGCAGGACATATCGCGAATTCCGTCAGGAATTCATATCGCTTCGAGACAGTCGGACGACTGTCTCGACATGCTGCGTATGCGGGAACATATCGACAGGCTGGATCTTTTTGACTTTATACCCATGCCGGACAAAATAATGCAGGTCGCGGGCGAGGGTTTCGGGATTACAAGAGACGTAGACGACGCGTTCGGGCGCGAGCGTACAGACGCTTTTCATAAAGGGAACGGTGCTGCCGGCGCGCGGCGGGTCCATGATGACGACGTCCGCCTTTTCGCGGTCAGCGGCCAGTCCGAGCAGAAACTCGGTCGCGTCCGCGCAGATGAAGCGCATATTTTTGATGCCGTTGAGCTTTGCGTTGCGTCTGGCGTCGGCAACGGCATCGGCGTTCAGCTCGACGGACAGTACCTCCCCCACCGATACGGACGCGAGCATGCCGATGGTGCCGACCCCCGCGTAGGCGTCGATCACGCGGTCGCCGGGCTTCAGCTCCGCAAATTCCAGCGCCTTACAATAAAGGAGTTTTGTCCCCTCGTAATTGATTTGATAGAAGGAGCGCGGCGAGATCATAAAACGTTTACCGAGGAGTTCGTCCGTGATATAACCGCTGCCATACAGGACAGTCTGCTCCTCTCCCAGCACAAGGCTTGTAAAGCGGTTGTTGACGTTCTGGATGATCGTGGTGATCTCGGGGTGCTTTTCGAGCAGCGCGCGGCAGAAATCGTTTTTGGATTTGAATTCCCTTGTTCCCGTCACAAGCACGACCATGACTTCCCCGGTGCCGACGGCGGTCTTGACCAACACGTGGCGCAGAAAGCCCCGGCTTGTCTTGTCGTTATATGCCGTCAATTTGAAGGAACGTAAGAGCGAGCGGACCGTAACGATGATCGCGTCCGCCGTTTCATTTTCCAGAAGACAGGAACTCACCTTGACGATGTTGTGCGTGCTGGACTGATAGACGCCTGAGATGATCTCGCCGGAGCGCGTGGTCCCGAACGCCGCCTGCACCTTGTTGCGGTAATGGAAAGGACTCGGCGACGGCAATATTTCGGAGACGTGCCCAAACTTTCCGAGCAGACGGATGACCTTTGCCTGCTTGAAGGAAAGCTGCTCCTCATAAGATAGATTTGTTAACTGACACCCGCCGCATTTTTTCGCGACTGGACAGGGAAACTGATACGCCATAGGATACTCCAAAAAATGCGGCAAGTTGCCTTGCCGCAAAAAACAGTATAATCTGATTATTCACCCTTCATCCCGACAAGCTCCTGCGTACCGTTGAACGCGTCAACAGAGAGCTTGACAGAATCGAAGATCGCGGAACGGATGTCGTCGTCGGTAACGCCGAGGGAGACCGCCCACTTCTTATCGATAAAGGTATTCATGCACATGATCTCGGCAAGCTCCACTGCGTTGATACCGCCTTCGACGTTACGCTTCTCGTAGTCCTTGATCATGGTCTTGCCGTACATCCGGAACATCCATTTCGCGATGTGGATGATCTTTCTGTTGGGCGTGCCCATTGCGGCATGAACGATCTTCAGGAAATCGTCCCAAGTCAGGTTATAATACCCGATCGGATAGCAGTTCCCGCCCTTGTTGCGCTCTGCAGCGCCGACGATGCACTGCGCGACCTGACGGACCGTCACCATAGTGGTTCCGCCCTTGGGGTACATGGTAACATGACCGGTCTTATCCATATTATGGATCTGCTCGATCAGAATGACCCAAACGGGCTTTCTGCCGGGCTGTGTGCCGAAAATATAGGGCAGCTCGAGCACGGCTACGTTCGTCTTGTCGTCCGCAAAGCTCATGGCAACGTTCTCCTGCTCAATGCGGCTGCGGATATAAGGATGCCAATCTGTAAGGCGCATCTCCGGGAAGGTCTTTGCAAAATAGGCAAAATAGGAACCGAGAATAACGTTATTCTTGATGCCGCACTTCTTCGCAAGCGTCAGAAATCTGCGAACGGGATCGATATTATATTTGCGATAGGCTTCGTAAACAGGCGCAGGGAACTCTACGCGCTCGTCCACGCCGGCCGCGAACACAAATGTATCCGCACCTTGCATGAGCTCGCACAGCTCATCGTCGCTCATCTCAAAGTAGTTTCCCCAAGTCAGCTTCATCTCGGGCGGAATAGGCGCGCCGACGGGCAGTGGAGGCAGCGCGATGCTGGTCACCTCATATCCCTTGTCGATGAACATCTGCGCGGCTGCGCAGCCGAGAAGTCCGGTTCCGCCGATCATAAATACTTTCATAGCAAAGATCCTTTCTGTATTTTAATTATCCAAATACGTTGCGATGTTCGCGTTGTGTTCGTCTTCGGTTCTGGCGACGTGGATATCGCCGTCTCTGTCGTGCAGGAAATAATAGTAATCCGTGTCTTCCGGTCTGAGCGCCGCAATGATAGCGTCCTCACCGGGGTTGCAGGTCGGACCGACAGGCAGATCCTGCCGCTGATAGGAATCGTAAAGGGCGAGATAATGCTCGTACGTTCCGGCTGCCTCCAGCTCTTCCTGATGCGCTTCGATATACTTGACGGTAGAATCGCAGTCGATATGCGTAAATACGCCGCTTTCAAGGCGGTTGTAAATGATCGACGCAATCGTACGCATCTGCACGGGATCATTCGCTTCCTTCTGAATCACCGACGCCACAATGATCAATTCATCCATCGAATGGCCGGAGCTTTCCGCCATATCCGCGTATTTGTCTTCCCACTTGGCGACAAAGTTATCCAGGAAACGCTTGATAACGCTCTGCGGATTCTCGCCGAGATAGAACTCATAAGTATCGGGATACATATACCCCTCCAGCGCACGGTACCGCTGGGACCGGTCTTCGATCTCCTGCAGGAACGGATACTGCTCAAGCAGTTCATCGGAATTCATTGCTTCATACAGCGCATCTGCTGTGGATACGCCGTTGGTCACAAGACGATCCACGATCTGGTCGATCGTATAGCCCTCCGGGAAGGCGATCTTAACTGTGGATACGACCTCACCGTTTGAAAGGATCTCCTTGAGCATGCCTTCGATGCCCATATCATACTGAAGCAGATACGTACCTGCGGGATAAATGGCCTTCGAAGGATCGCTCTGATCGAAATGAAGCAGATGGGACGCGAATTTGCAGAAGGTGGCGCTGTAGATCATGCCGGTGTCTTCCAGCTTTTCGATCACTTCATCAGTGGTCATATCCTTTTCCAGCACGACCATTTTCTGAACGGAAGAGCGGTCGATCGCGATGATATCATTCATGCACTGCTTGACCGGCTCGCTGACGACCATGGCCGCCAACAAAACGAATCCGAGCACGACCAACGCAAGCAGAAGGCTTTTTGCGAGGGCGCCCTTGCGGTTGACTTTTTTCTTCTTTTTCTTTCTCTTCTTTTTTTTCTTGACGGATTGATCGTCCGCGGATTCCTTTTTTTGCTCCGCAGACTTTGCGTTCTCCGCTTTATTTTGTTTCGGCGGTTCCGACTGCCGAGCGGGTTCGGGATAGCGAACGGCAGGATTTGTTTTGGAATACCCCCCGTAGGGATTGGAACCGGCGGGATAAGCATACGAATCGTTCCCCGCAGACGAAGAAAAACGGGAGAAATCATAATCCGAATCGTCATGTGGGATATCATTCGCGGAGAAATAGATCTCTCCGCTGTTCCGCACGTCGTCTTCCTGGGGCGCAAGCGGTTCCGGCGCGCCGAAAAGCGAAAAGTTGCGATGCAGGACGTCGTAAGTATCCTCCGCGTTTTTACCGTTATAATTCCCTGATCTCTGGTTATTCATTCCATTTTCACCTTACGTTAAATCTGTGTACTGAATCGAACGAATCACCGAATCCGCGGTCTCCTTCCGATCCAAAGACTCAATGATCTTTGCCGCGAAGGGAAACACGCAGCCTGCGCCTTTTGCCGTGATCAGGCTTCCGTCCCTTACCGCGCTTTCATCCGATGCGATCCTGCCCGTCAGCTCCGCTTCAAAGCCCGGGAAGCAGACGGCCTGTTTACCCTGCAGCAGCCCCATTCGTCCGGGGATGATCGGCGCCGCACAGATGCAGGCGATCAGCTTATTGTTCTCGGCGCAAAACGTCACCGCGTCGCGAACGCGCGTATCCGCGTAAAGATTCTCGGTTCCCGGCATACCGCCCGGCAGGATGACGCCTGCGCAATCGGAAAGGTCCACGTCTTCCATCGGGATATCGCTGCGCACACAAATGTGATGCGCGCCGGCAACCGATTCGCCGGTTACACCGACAGTCAGCACCGGGATCCCGGCACGGCGGATCAGATCCAGCGGGACCAAAGCCTCGGTCTCT
This sequence comes from Oscillospiraceae bacterium, assembly GCA_902780565.1. Classification (GTDB taxonomy): domain Bacteria; phylum Bacillota; class Clostridia; order Oscillospirales; family Acutalibacteraceae; genus RUG806. The sequence continues at coordinate 69,482 of CACZGD010000006.1, read as the reverse complement.
TCAAATCCGTCAGCTAAAAACAAATATAGCATTTCTCTCTTCCTTCTGACCATAAAATTCTTTTTATATTATAACAAACCCGTATGCGTATTACAAGTATAATTTTATTACAAATCCGTGAAATCATCGAAATATACCTGATTCTTGTATTCGACGCGATAACGTGTTATACTGGATCTATCCATCCGAAAGGAGACTTGCTCCGTGAAAAGCGTCTACCCTTCTTTCTATCCCGCATTCCGCTGTAAAGCTTCTGCTTGCAGACACACTTGCTGCCGTGGCTGGGAGATCGATATCGATCCTGCGTCAGAGAGTTTTTATCACAAAGTATCCGGCGCGCTTGGAGAAAAGCTGCGCGCTTCAATAAAACAGGAAGACGGCGTCGCCTCCTTCATCCTGAACGAAGATGAGCGCTGCCCGTTTTTGCAGCAAGACGGGCTTTGCGAACTGATCCTTCAACTGGGAGAGGCGTCACTCTGTGAGATCTGCAGAGAACATCCCCGCTTTTATGAACAGATCGGAGATACGGAACTGATCGGTCTCGGACTGAGCTGTGAAGTTGTCGCTGCCCTCCTTCTTCATGAACACGCCCTTTCATTCCAGATTTGCTATGAGGATGGGGTGGTATCTGCGGCAGATCTCAACGGCGTCTGCCACCTCCTGCAGAGCCCGTTGCCGCCAACCCTTGCCGAATTCCGGCCAGCGCAGGCAAAACGACTGTTGGATCGACATTACGGGTTATTCTATGAAACCGAGGTCATGGATCCGTCCTGGACAGCTATGCTGCATGCATCGGAGAAGCCTTGCGATGATAAGCCTTCTGCGGCGGAAAGATCATATCAGCCGATTTTTGACTATATCCTCTACCGTCAGCTTGCGCTTTCCGACAGTTATGATATGGAAACGCTTAGCTGCTACGCCGAGATCTCCACCGCCCTGATAATAAAGATGATCGAGAACGGGGCGGACCCCGTACGCGCCCTTGTTTCCTGGTCGGAAGAGATCGAATACAGCACGCAGAACGTAACGTATCTGCTGGATCGCCTTTCAGACTGAAGGTTACAAATAAAATGAAAAAAACAGGACAGAGTGAAGGGCTTTGTCCTGTTTTTTCGCATTACTTAATACACAAAGGTGAAGCGTCCGCCAGGCGCGACGTCGCCGTTCAGGTAGAAATCCATGATATCGCCGTCGTTCTGCATGTTATCGGACAACTTGAAACAAAAATGCACGTCGTCCGATTTAAGACCGAGCGCACCGACAGGGATTCGCAGGATCATCTGATTCCCGTCCACCTCATATTCGGCGCTGCCGACGGTCTCAAACTGCCATCCGCCGGTAAAGCGTTCGATCGTGACCTTATTGCTTCCGGGATTTTCCCGATTGACGATATACTCGAAGCCCTCCCAGTTCGGCGAAAGTCCGGTCCGATCGGAATCGATCAGAACACGCATCCACGCTTTATCGGTATTGGGAGTGATTGCGTTCAGCGTTTGAATCCGCATCACAATGGTATCGCCGTCGTCGCTGACTTCGGCGCCGAGAAAATCATTGCGCATCGTATCGTTCTGATAATGCAGATCTCCCCAACCGTCGTCGTCGCGCACAAGAGTGGATTTCGCGTAATGCGAATAGAGTTTTACGCCTTTTTCTTCCTGCGGTACGTCGGAAATACCTTTGAAGCGGCGGATATTCTCCACAAGCTGGCAATAATAGTGATCCATCAGGATCCCTTTGCTCGGCTCGCAGTCGCGGCTGAACGCATCGTTGAACTGATCCGGGAATGCGTTCGGGGTCCCCTGCCATTCCGACCAACGACCTGCGATCCACTCGTTCCAGCCCGTGACGAAGATAAACTGCGGATCCTGCGCGATTGCGTAATCCCACTGCTGCTGGAAATTAAGTCCGTAAAGCTCAGCGTCCTCCATCTCGGAAGTACAGTTGACGGTCTCACCGGCATATTCATACGAATAGGAATAATCCTCCTTCGAGAATGCTCTGCCCTGTACGTTGGCGTCTGCGTTCATCGCGACCAACTGTCCGTCCGCCGCGTTCTGCGCGACTGAGACACAGATCTGTTCAGGACGGTTCCCGGACACGCCGAAGCGGGTCTGCGGATAGTCGCTGCACCAGCCCCAGCGTTCCTCTCCGAGTCTTGTGTCCTCTGCGAAATACCCCGGTTCATTGGCGCGGAAGGTAAAGAACTCAAGAATCTCGGCTTCTTTTGCGTCCTTGGGATCGAGTGCCTCCGGGTTGCCCATGATCAGCGGCTTGTCGTCCCAGAAGAACCAAAGATCGCGGTATCTGTCTTGCGAGTAGATCTTACCATACAGCGTAATCAGATCTGAACGAATATATTCGGTATCCCAGAAAGGCAGCATGAATGCGATTTGCGGAACGTGCACGCCGTCCTCTTTGGCGGAAGAAAACACCTCAAAGAGCTTTTCATACGAGGACTCCCAAAGAAACGTTCCGTTTGTACAGTCGAAAATGATCACGTCAACACCGGCGTCGGCAATCAGCTCCGCCTGCTTACGCAAAACGTATGCATCCGTATCCTTATAATAGCCGTAGATCGGTTCATTCCAGAAATGCGGATAGCCGGAATCCAGCCCCTCCCAAAGCGGCGCGTCAAAATCCCGAATGGCGTCCGGATCCTTCTCCAGAAGCTCCGTAACGTTGCGCGCGACTTTGCCCTCGCTCTGTTCCGTGTGCCAGGTCCAATAGAACAGGCCGACAAATTTAGTCGGATCCTTCTCTTTGACTTCACCCTTCATCGGCGCGTTTCTGCCTAATCCGTCCGTTAGAGCCCAAGTCTCGGGACGGATCGGCAAATCCTCGACAATATGCGTATTCTTGGAAGGTTTGGTCTTCATCATCATTAAGAGAAGTAACAGGATAATGATCACGACTGCCGCCGTACTGATCAAAAATACCCCTTTGTATCGTATTGCTTTATTCATACTCGCTCCCGAACTCAACGGTCAGGCGTAAACAGTGTAACGATCCACATAAACGGAGAGATGATCGCGTCAAGCGGCTCCAGGATCATCTGCCGGGGCTCCCCTGCCGTATTCTCGAAGAGATTCGCAGGGAGCCTGGAAGACATGTGCAGCGGCTTGTCGATCCCAAGCGCAAACAGGGCGATCGAAGCGATATCCCGGTCGCGGGTGGAAAGATCCATCTTCCCGCCGTTTACAACAGTCTTACCGGTAACGGCGATCGTGGTCAGAGATTCCCGCTTGGAGAATCTGCCGTGGCCGCCTGCAATGGTGTGGCCGTGATCGGCGGTCACAATAAACAGACCGTCTTCCATCAGACCGTTGCGCACAGCAGCGTCATAGATCCTGCCCATGTAACCGTCTGCTTCGTGAATCGCATCGTAATACTGCGTCGATTCGCTGCCGTAACCGTGGCCGGCGGCGTCCACACAGTCGATCTGCACGAAGAACAGGGCCGGCTGATTGCCTGCGTCAAAATAAGCGCAGATATCGTCGGTCAACGCGTCGTCGCTGCTGTTCTGATGCTCCGTAACGCCGATATCGGTTTCGATCATACCGTAGTTGATATTGTTCCAGTTGACGAAGGACGCAAGTTCCGCATTCGGCATTGCGTTACGCGCAACGCAGAAAATGGTGGGCGTCTTCGTGGAACTGTCGCGCCGGACCTCGCCGGAATTGCCGTTGTGGATCCAGTGACGGTAATAGGAAACGCCGGTGAGCATGGACGCCCAGTTGGGACCGCTGTCGGTCGGGACTTCGGTACGGACGTTGTACTTCACAGCGCCGTTCGCAAAGATCCGATCAAAATTCGGCGTATCGGCTCTTTCAAAAAACTGACCCACGCCGTCGATGCCGATGATAAACACATGCTTATACGCACCGAAGGAACTGCTGTTCTTTCCGATGCACAAGGCAGGCGCGCCGACGGAAGGATCCGCGGCAAACGCGGGGATCATACAGCAAAGAACAAGAAGTGCTGCGAAAATAACGGATAATGCTTTTTTCATACGTCAAACACTCTCTTTCTCTTAAACTGTTTCTTTCCCTGCGTTTTCGCTCACGCTGTCCACGTAGTCGGAAACCATTTTATTTCTGCGCTCGGAAAGCTCAAAATACATCTGATCATGCTTTTTCTTGGAAATCGGCCAAAGCATCTTCGGCAGGATGCCGAGCGCGCCGGTGATCGTGGGCATGATCGCGCAAAGGATAAACTCCCATCGTTTTGTCTTTTCGGTTTGGGTGCCGATCTTGAGGCCCTGCACGTAGCCGATCTTCTTCATCATGATCTGAGAGATCGAACCCTTGACCACGTTCTGGAGCTTCAGCACGAGGCTCTTGGCAACACCTGTCGTCGCTTCCATTCGGTAACCGCTCTTCCATTCGCAGTAGTCCATAGCCTCATTCCACAGATCGGCATTAATGACCTTATTGACGCCGAACAGGAGCTTATTGAGGAATTCACGAACGCCGTAAACGATCAGCATCGGCCCGAGCTTTTTATAGGTACTATTCAAGATACCCACAAGGAAGAAGCCGAGGCAAAGCATGTCGCCGTAAATGTCGGCGCCAACCCACAGGAACTTGGAGGAGAAGCGCTTTCTGAGAGGCGCGACGAACGCATATGAGATACTGCCAACCGGTCCTGAAATGCCGGAAACAAGCGCCAACACCGTATTGATCATGGTATTTGAGCCATGCACATCGATCCAGTAATCGCGCTCACCCATACCCATTGCAAAGTTGCTGAAGAAATCGGACAGCGCCATCAGCAGCACAGGATAGTTCATGAAAATCGCTTTGAAGCCCTGTTTGATGTCGGGACGTTCCAAAGACTGCGGCACGCGTTCCTTCGAAACCATAAAGAACCAGAAGGTAAACGCGGAAGAAATAAGGGAACAGCCAACGCCCATTCCGGCGAAGATCGAGCGCAGTTTGATATTCCAGCGTCCCGTCGAGATCATGTCGTACAGGAAACCGAAAATATACCCCGGCATATCCTCACCCATATAACCGGTCAAAAGCTCCGCAAGCGTGATCAGCCGTACACGTTCGTTCGGGTTCGGCGTAATAGTACTCATGTAACCGGATTTCGCGACGCCGGTAAAGGTACCGGCTGTTTCGTTGATAACGCCGAAAACGAAATAGAATATCAGCTTAGGCACGTAAGTACCCGCCGTGTTCGGGAACATATAGGGCAGGAACCAATACAGCAGACCGAAGAGGCTCAGCGGGATCTGCATCATAACAAGATACGGGCGGAATTTGCCGAGCCTTGTACGCGTATTGTCCACCAACGCGGAAATAAAGATATCGTTGATCACGTCCCAGACGCCGGTAAACAGATTGACGATCGCGGTGATGCCGAAGTCGATCTTTACAACGTCCCAGATGAAACGGCCGGAATACCCGTTGATGTTGAACGTGTTGGACCAGTCGTTGAACAGATACGCAATGGTCTCTTTTGTTCCGACGTAGTTATAACTGCGGAAAATATTATTATCCTGCTTTTTCTCCAGGACGGCGCTTTCCGCTTGTTTGTTTTCCGCCATTATTTATCCGCCTCCGTTCCTTGTGTGATCGTTACCGGGATCTCGGCAAAATACGTATGTCCGCCGCACTTCATTGTAATAGATACCGTAACAGGTGAATCCGTCACTTTGTGCGCGAGCACGAAAATATTCTTTTCATCTTCTTCCACCGAGAGTGCATCCGGGTCTGAAGAGACGCAGGTCAGCTCGTACTCTTCTTCCTCACGGCTTTCCGCGGACTCATTGATCGGTACGCGTACGTCAGCCGGAAGCGCTGTAGATTTACCAACGCTCACAGTGAAGCTGTCTTCATAGAATCGGATACCGGCAGTCGTTTTATCAAGCTCGGTGATGTAAACGAGCAGATCGTCGGTATACGTCTTGCCGTCATACTCCAACGTGGCGGTCACCTTTACGCCTTCCGTCTCAGAGGTTTCGCAGACTTTCCGGATCGTTGTGGAGCCGTCCTCCTGGATCTCCATTGTTTCGGGAGCGGAAACCGTATAAGTCACAGTAAAATCCTCTCCCTGAACGGCAGCGCCGTTCACATGGATCTCAAGCGGCATGGTGATAATATCGTCCGGCTTCTGTTCCAAATAATCCTCCGTAAAGTGAAGCCCATACCACATGAAGCTGACGTGTTCTGTTGCCTGATAGGGCAGCGTTACGCTCGCTTCTTTTTTGCCATCTGGCAGAAGTCCGGCGAATTCGTCCGTAAGCGTCACGTCCGCTTTCACGGAATAGCTGCGGGAAACGTCCACGCTCTCGATTCTGTCCGTCAGACGGTCAATGCGGAACCGCATTTCCACATCCTGAACGTCAAGGTCAATATCGTTCACGGTCACCGCGTCTTTCAGCAGATCGCAGATCCCCTCATATACGGCACCGTGACGGATCTCGTCTGCGTTCTCAAAAGAAGGGTCGATCTTGAAAACGAGTTCATAAGTATCGAAAAGGTACTCCCCTTTCCGGTTGAAAACGTCTGAAGCCTCAAAATGATCGAAGTTATATTCCAGGATATCGGATTCCTTGAGATTGATCACCGGCAGATCGTCCGCTTTTTCTTCGGTCATCTTCACATCGGAAACATGCGGATACAGATCCTGCACCGGTCCAGCGGCGCTGTCGCGCACCATGCTGATGAGCGCGTTATCGGCGTCCGCAAAGGGCAGGATCATTTCTCCGCCGAGATTCACGTCCGTGTGCCAACTGCCCTCCACGGCTTCGGCATGCAGCGCTTCATCATAAAGCTTCATGGCGTATTCATAAGCGTCATGGATATTATCCGGCAATTCGGACGCGGAGGCCTGTTGCTTGGGTAATTTCGGCGGCAGCCAGGAACGTTCCTTTATGAACTCATTGTGGGCATAAATCGCAACCGCAAGGAAACAGGTGCCGAGCAGGATCAGAACGATCAGAACGATCAGAAAGATCTTGAGTTTTTTGCTTATTTTCTTTTTACTCATAGCTCTTTCCCCTCCTCTTCCGCTTTCATGGCTTCTTCCAGCGCATGAATACGTTCCTCGCGTTCGTCTTCACTTTCGAGCACAGGCAGCGGCAGACTGTCAAGGTCGATCTCACCGGCTCTGACTTTCTTCAGGATCTCGCGTCGTTTCGGGTCATTCTCACGATACTTCGGTTCAAGTCCTTTTTTCAGCATATAGCGGTTGATCATAAACATCGCAAACCAGACGGCGGCAGTTGCAAGGCTGCCGAATCCAAGATGGATGTTCACAACGGACGTCTCCGGCAGGCCGCTGCCGTTTGCAAACACAAACACAGCGATCTGACCGAGCAGAGCAAGCACAGTACCGACAAGGGAAGCGTTTTTGATGAAACGCGTCATTTTTTCAAGACGCAGAAAGCTTGCCAGATAAACGACAAGGATCACAAGCCCCAAAAGAAGCAGAACAACCAGAATACCGACCGGGACAAGGAAGGCCCTGACGTGCTGCCCCAAAAGTGCGCTTTGCAACAGGTCCGGCGTTTTCATCAGGAGTCCGCTCGTCGCACTGCTGATCAAGCCGATCAGTCCGGCGGAAATTGAATTTTCATATAGTGGCAACTGGATCTTCAGAGAGGCGAACGGGACCATCAGCACCGCGATCGCACCAAGCGTCAAGATCATACGCGCGATCGCCGCCTTACTGCCGATAAACGCCGCCTTGATCCTGGCAATGACCATACGAGCAACAGCGCCTTCCAACTCCGTGCGCTTTGCGTCGCGGATCAGTCCGGCTTCCTGCGAGAAATACATAATATTAACACCGCAGTGCTTGCAGTTTGCTCTCAGGTCATAGAAGGGGATTTCTCCCCCGCATTTCGGACAATGCATGGAAACAACTCCTTCCCGAAAAAGGGGTATTCAAATAATGGGAATCAATTCTTGTTAAACAGATTTTTAAAGAAATCAGCGATCTTCTGGAACAGGCTCTTCAGAAGGTCAAACAGGGACTTCGCGGGTTTTGTCACAGTATCCACAACGTCGTTTCTGCTGCCGATACGGTGTGCGACGTAGGTCCCGTTCGAATACGTCAGAGAATAGCTCTGCACCGAGATCGTGCCGTCTTCATTTTTCACGCCAACGGTAAGATTCGTCGCAACAAGTCCTCTGTAAGGCACGTGAAGAATATAGTTTTCAACGGTATAATTCTTCATGGGCAGACCGTCGACGTAGACATAGTCCACCTTATCATATCTTCCGAGGTCTACGGTAATGCCCTTCGTCACGGTCTCCGGCGGGAGAACGGCGAGGATCTGACGGACCATATAATCGTAACCGGTCTGGCTGGGATGCGTACCTGTAAAGGTGTTATCCATAAATTCGCCGAGAAGGGACCAGTCGTTTTCCGCGGAAAGAACTTCCGTATTGGAAACGTCCGCATAAAGGACGTTGTATTCCTTTTCCCAATCACGATAATGCGTATTCATCAGGTCCGTGATCACCGATATCACATTGCCGAGAGGAAGCAAGATCTCGTCGGTGATGGTCAGCTCGTTGACGACGTTGAAGGAACCGACCATAACGATGGTGGCGTCGGGGTTGAGCTCCTGGATCTTTGAAAGCAGGGTCGTATAATTCTGGAGCCAATAGTTATAACCGAACCACATCTCTTTGATGGCGGTCGTCACAAGCTCCTTGATGGCGTCGGTGCTGCTCAGATCAAAGTTGAGACCGTCGGCAAGCATTCCGCCGTTGCTGATGATGCGGTAAGTACGATAGAAAATATCGCACATGCCGAGCTGCAGCGTAATGAGGTCAGCGCGTTGGATCAGGTCGATGATGTTGCCGCATTTGCCGCATTCGCCTTCCACGTAGGTATCGCCGTCGCGAACGCCGTCGAAGGAACCTTCATAGCCGAAATACTTCAGCATATCGCCGTAGTAGGCATAGTTGAGCTTCTCATCTGTAAAACCGTCGTCAACGCCGAGCAGGTCGAGCATCATCGCGACCGTCATTCCGGGATAGCAACAGGGCCAGAACGTGGCGTTCTGATCTTCCATATCGTCCGGCATGACACAGCCAACCGCTTCGGCGATCTGCGTGGGAACCGCGCCCTGCACGTTGCGAAGGAAGAATTCGTCGTACTGACCGCCTTCAGCCTTGTCCTGATCGATGTAGAAGCCTTCAGCGCCGCAGCCGCGGGAGATGGAGTCTCCGATCGCGAGATAGCCGCCGGCTTCACCGAACTTTGTCACGGTCTCTTTCGTCGCGGCAAACGCGGGGATCCCGCATGCCAGCAGAAGAACGAAAGAAAGGGTCAGAGCAAGTGCTTTTTTCGCATGGTTTTTCATAATGTACCTCCTATACAAATTTATTTTTGTATTCTTCCCAGGAAAAACTCGCGTTTTTCCTGATTATCCAAAGAATGAACGGGCTTGACCTGCGCTGCCGACGCGCCTTTTTCAATGCACCTTGCCGCCCAGGCGTCGTGTGTGCCGGGTTCCTGGAGCTGAACTGTCAGCCGTGCAATAAAGCATTTCGCGCGCTGACTCTCATAGCGCTTGTTGCACTGCCCCATATAGGTCTCCAGTTCATCGATGCAAGCCTCCCAGTCAAGCCCCGCGTCGCTTTCGACTACAAGCGCGTAGCGGTTCGGCATCACGCTTTCGTCTTGATAAAACAGCCACTTATCAATAGAAACGCCATGCGCCTTTTCCAGCATCATGATCGTGTTGCGGGCATCCTCTTCACTGAACTTTTCGCCGGCAATGTTAAAGAGCTGTCCTTTCCGGTATACGAAGGCGATCAGCGGGCAGGCGCCGCGGAACCCCTTGACTTCGATCACATCCTTTAGCCTGTAACGATAGAGTCCGGCCTGCGTTGTGATCAAAATCTCGTATTTTTCTCCGACTTTCAGCTGATCAAGCGTCAGCACTGTGTCGCTCTCATCCCCAAACGGAATAAACTCATAGAAACAGCTGTCCGTCAAAAGCTGCATATCCGTCGTTTCAAGCGCGGGCACAGCGGCGACAAGCCCCTCGGACGCGCCGTAAATAGAGAAATCGAAGGGAACGCCCTTTGCGACACTGCGGATGTGATTCGCGGCGGATGAAAAGGAAGCGTTGCCGATCCCGCAGATCACGGTCAGATTCGGCCAGATGCGCTTGAGAAGCGTCTCATCGAAGCCCTGCTCAAACTGCTTCCGCAGATATGCGGCGCGTTCCGGCATGGGGCGGATCCGCTTTTGCAGCGTTTCCCGCAGCTCCGGCTTCATTTCGATCTGCTCGCTGATGGTCCCTTTTTCGATATCGTCCACGATCACCTGCCAGTGCTGCCTGAGATAAGCCAGCTGACTGACGTTCACGGAGAAGAAGACGGAAAAGATAAAGGTGACGTCCGGATCGGAAAGCGCGAATCGATAGATATTATATATGTAATCCCCGTCGTGCATATCGAAGAGGTTTTTCGTGGGGATCGTAAGGATAAACGGGTAAAAAAGACCGTATTCTCTTGCGCCGACCTCCGCGATATTACTGCACGGCAGGCCGTTCGGCAGTGTTTCATTCGTCGCGGGAGAAAGGAACACGCCTCTTCCGGGTTTATACTTTTTTCCCTGCCGTTTCAGCTCCGCCGCGCCGAGGGCCAAGGCCCGCGTCCAAGTGTATCTGACGTAAGCCTTTAACGACGCGTTTGTCGCGGGGATATATTTCGGAACGCCGGAGGACCCTGACGTTCTGGAATAGCCGAGAATCTTTGAAGCGGTCAAAAGCTTGTCTTCTCCGTTTTTCACGCGTTCAATCCGCTCCGCGTAATCCTCATATCCGGAGACGGGAACGTTTTTCCGGAAATCGGACAGGCTGCGGATCTCACTGAAGCGGTGCTCCTTGCCGTACTCCGTATTGCGGTTGGCGCGAAGGATCCTTTTCAGCAGCGCCTCATTCTGCGCCATCGGATGATCGGCGGAACGCTTCAGCCGCCGCAGACTCCCCTTTCCTTTCAGCACCATGATACGCATGGCGATGCGATTCAATAAGATATGTGCCAAACAAATCCTTCTTTCTGTTTGATCTGTATAATACATATATTCACTTTACGACTGCGAGGTAAAGGTCAGCGTTAGCGCGTCGGAATACTTGTGATAGGCGCTTTCAGCGCGGACAGTCAAGGTATATTCGGTCTCCGGCTCAAGCGTATCCGCGCCGATCCGGAACTCGGCGATCCCGTCGTTATCAATAATGTAATAATCATTTATAAAATTCTCACTGAATACGGTCTTCCCGTTTTTATCTTTCACTGTAACCTTATACTCGTGCACGATATAGCCCTGCGCGGGAAGAGCGTCGTCGAATGAGATCACCCATTCACCGTTTTCATTCCGGAAGGCTGTCGCCTCGGCGTCCGCCGGAAAAACCGGCGCCGAATCGTGCGCCTTCATGTTTTTATAAGTATACGGGAACGAAGCCTTGTCGTTAACGTTATCGATATAATAATCACAGATGTACATATCCGAAAGCAGATCATATCCGCGGATGCGCACGCTGCCGTCCAGGTCCGCTTCGATCACGACCATCTGCGCGGCGTCCTCCCATCCGTCCGGATGCTGGCCGATGACGCCGTTTTTGTCCAGCTCAAATCTTGCCATCGCGCCGCAGCCGACAGCCGTATAGGAGGCCTGATTGATGCTGCGCGGGTCATTGAGCGGAAAATGAGAGTGCCCGGAAAAATCCACGACGTTTGTGTGTCCGTTCAGAATGACGTTGAGCTGTGGGTCGCCCCACACGGTGGAACCGTACACGGTACCCCACGGGTGCGGATGGTTGAAAACAAATATCGGCCTGCCGGCGGAGAACGTTTCCGCTTTTTTCAGTTCTTCGGACAGCCATTTGAGAGAGGACGGCGTGAAGGTCCATTCCGTCAGACTCCGTTCGCCGGAAAAAGCAATGCAGTAAAAGCCGTTGATTTCAGTCACGGTATTCGGTTCATGCCCGAAATACCGAACGAACAGATCATGGTACTCCGCCTGATTTTTAAATTCGTGATTTCCGTGGATATTGATAAGCGCGGTATCCTTGCGCACGTGCGCATTTAAGGTTTCGGTGTACGCGGCGTAATCCGGCTCCGTGCCGATGCTTGAGAAATCGCCGAGACCGAAGAAGCCGTCGACCCCCGCATAAACCGGATCGGAATCAAACAGGCGGTAGGCCGTTTCGATCGCATCGGCAACGTTCTCGTTTTCGTTGTGCGTGTCCGTAAAAGCGATCAGCCGCACGGCCGGCACAAAATCCGCCGGAATCTCCGGCAGATCCATGATCGAGCCCCTTGTTTGCTGCGCAAAACCCCAGATCAATGTGACAATGCAAAGAACTGCGAGAATAATCAGGATCGACGCGAAGATTTTACCGATTATCTTACCGATCTTTTTAAAAACTCTTTTCATTCGTCCTCGCGCTTCCTTTCTTCTTCAGATAATACATAAATAATTACTCGACATTTCGCCGGAATCGGTCTATAAAGCTTTCTGTCAGGCTTGCCCAGGAATACGCGCTCATATATTCGCCGCGGTAGGCGTCCACAGCCTCGATATCCCCTTTAAAAAAGCGATACAGGTCGCAGTCGAGCTTTTCCGGGACGACGCGCATGGACCCCTTATGGATCTCCACGATATCGCCAATCCCGTTTTCTTCCAGCGTTGTTCTGAGAGAACGGATCACAACGTCCAACTGTTTCTGCATGGATCTGTCGTATAACGCGTCTTCCCAAAGAGCCGCGAAAGCGATCGCCCTTGAAACGGAACCGCCCTGTCTGTCGATCAGATATGCCAGCAGCTCCTTTGCGCGCGCGCGGCTGAAAACAACGGGACTCCCGTCCACAAACACGTCAAATTCTCCAAAAGTTCGGACAAATATATGCCTGCTCTTCGATTCAGGCGTTCTGCCGCGCATCGCGTATTCGATTTCTGCGGCAAGGCGTTCCGCGCTGACAGGCTTAAGCAAATATCCGGACGCATGCAGTCCGAACGCATCGACAGCGTACTCGGAATACCCCGTCAGAAAGATCACGGCAATGTCCGGACGCAGCTCCTTCAGACGCGCCGCAAGGGTCAACCCGTCCATATCCGGCATATTGATGTCGAGAAGCGCTATATCCGGCGTGTGCGTATGCACCCAGTCCAGCGCCTCGTCCGCTCTTCTGAAGCCTTCGACCGACGGGGCACAAGCCAGTTCGCGACACATAGAAACAGTAAGGCCCAGAATCAAAGCCTCGTCTTCGACACAAATAATCTGCATATAAGATCTCACTCTCTGTATTTTTTTATTATAAAAGCAGCTGTCCAACAAATGTCCAACAAAACCGGCTAAAATCAATCAATTTTCTCAAAAAAATGAGAATTCCGCATCATTTTTCATACGAAATATACACATTCAGACAGATATCGCAGGCGGGATCAGGATCAGCACTGTCGTACCCTTATCCAGCACGCTTTCGATCGTCAGCGTACCGCCGCACATCTGTTCGATCCGCTCCCGGACATTGCGAATGCCGATATGCGTCGGATCCGACAGCGCGTCCGCTTTTACGTCGAAGCCTTTCCCATTGTCGCGTATTTCGATCACGTGACCTTCCTCCGTCCGCCTTGTCCGTACAGTTACAAGACCGTTTTCCCGGATTCTTACGCCGTGCCGGATCGCGTTTTCCACGATCGGCTGGACCGAAAGAGCAGGGACTCTGAAATCCAGATCCTGCGTGTCGAAATCCACCTGAATATACGGGAATCGGATCGCCTCGATCTCCGTATAAATGCGCACGTGCTCCAGCTCCTTGCGGATCGGGATCAGCTGCGGATTGCTCAGGGAATTAATGTTCTGCCGCAGATAGGTCCCGAATTTTTCCGTCGTCTCAAAAGCCTTATCCGGATCGGTTTTGCAAAGCGCCTGGATCGTGGAAAGCGTATTATACAGAAAATGCGGCTGGATCTGGCTCATCATGATCTGGATTCGCTGTTCAGAACGCAGAGCCTGTTCATGCTCCCGCACGAACTGCAGGTGCAGCCAAATATAATAAAACACGCAGCTGCTCACTACGGCGATCGTGAGATAATCCACGGGAAGATTCCTGTGATCGAGAAACGTTTCGACAACAACGGCAACAACGATCAGAACGACGTTTGTGAGCGGGATCACGGCCTCCCACTTGCGGACGCGCGCGTATTCCTTCACGGAAAGATAAGCCAGATACAGCAGCAATACGCCGCTGATCACGTGCGCGCTGTAGCCCAGCGGACCGCGTATAAAGTGATTGTCCTCGTTGATCCGAAAGCAGATCCCTGAAAAAAAGGCTGTCAGATGGATGGCAAGATTGATCCCGATCAGGGTCCAAACCGGCCAATACGGTTTGCTTCGACGGAAAAAAAAGATAAAAAGTACAAGGATCAGCGGCCGCACGCAGTAGCCGTAAATGCTGACGATCGTCCGTCCGAAACGATAAACGCCGCCGACATCCAAACGGTAGTTCAGTTCATTCTGCACGATCAGGCTGAAAACAAACAAGACGATCAGCAGCATGACCGTTTTATGTTTTTTTCGGATATACGGATCGAACAGCACGGTGAACGTGAGTCCGATCAACTGAAGCAGCAGCGGGAGCTGGATCAAGAAATATTCAAACTGCACCTGCGGCATCCGGCAATCCTCCTTATAAAATTAATGTAAGTATAACATATTCTAATCTGTGAAACAAGACGGCTTTTTTGATTTTTCAAAAAAGCTTGTTGGACATTTGTTGGACATCTGATGATATGATAATATTGTATTGTTTGCGATGGATTTCTTTTTCCACCGCGATCCACAAATCATTAGCTGTATCAGGAGGGAATCATGTACGACGAAAAACTGAAAAACAGAGTATTCAACAAACTGAACGCCGCGCTGAAGATCTATGAAAAGCTGATCTATGTGAAGGTGGCCGACCTGCAAAACACCGAGGCCTTCCACACGCAGGAGCACCTGCGCACCGTACCGGAGACCGGATTCTCCCCGATCCGCCAGGGGGAAAGCTGGGGCGGCGAATGGCAGAACATGTGGCTTCGCGGGGAATTCACGGTCCCTTCCGCTCTTGACGGACAGGATCTGTACGCCGTTTCCGGCTGCGGCGGCGCCGAACAGCTTTTCTTCCTGAACGGCGTGCCGAAGGGGATCATCAACAGCAAAAACCGGGAATTCATCGGCGGCGGCCACGCTTGTCAATATCTCGGGAAGGGCAAAGCCGGAGAAACGCTGCGCATCGCGTTTGAATGCTACGCCGGTCATTATGACCCGAACACCGATCCTTACGACGACTATTTTTATCCCGATCCGACGCAAGGCTTTACACATACGTTCAACGGCGTAGACATCTGTACCAGAAATGAAGAAATCTTTACGCTGATTTTTGATCTCCGTGAGCTGCTGGATACCGCCCGTGTTTTGCCTGACGATCGCTTCATCGTTTCAAAAGCCCGCAACGCGCTGATGCAGATCGGCAAAGTTCTGCCGCTCTTCCCCAAAGAAGCAACCGACGAACAAGTCCGCGAAGGCGTCCGAAAGGCGCTCGCGATCTCACGGCCGTTCTTTACCGGCGGCAATTCCCGCGTTTTCGGCAGAGTCGGTCTTACGGGACATTCACACATGGACACAGCATGGCTCTGGCCGGTCAGCGAGACGATTCGCAAGTGCGCCCGCACCTACTCGAACGCTCTGCATCTGATGGAACAGTACCCAACTTATACGTTTATTCAGTCCTCCGCCTTGCATGGCGAATGGATGAAAGAATATTACCCCTCTATTTTCGCTGAGATGAAAAAACGCGTCGCAGAGGGGCGGTATGAGCCGAACGGCGGCGTTTACGTTGAATGCGACTGCAACATCACGTCCGGCGAACTGATGGCGCGGCAATTCCTGAAGGGCCAGCAGTTCACGCGGGAAAACTTCAATTATACGTCCGACAGCTTCTGGCTGCCGGATACCTTCGGATATAACGCGAACATTCCGCAGATCATGCTGCTAAGCGGCGTAAAGTATTTCTTCACAACCAAGATTTTCTGGAATGAGCTGAACAGCTTCCCCTATGACAGCTTCATCTGGCGCGGAATCGACGGCAGTGAAGTGGTTACGCATTTCAATCGCACACACTGTTGGCCGAACGTCAACGACTGTTTCCATGCGGTCCGAGATCTGAAAATGAAGGACGCGAGCGACCTGCGTTTTATTGCGTACGGCTTCGGAGACGGCGGCGGCGGTCCGACGCCCGGCATGATCGAGACCTCCCTTCGCGCTTCCAACATGGAAGGCTTGCCGGAAGCCGTACCGATGACCGCAAGCCAGTTCATGCACGAGCTGGAGGCGCAGAAAGAAACGCTGCCGACGTATCATGACGAATTGTATCTGGAGCTGCATCGCGGCACGCTTACGCAGATGCATGACGTCAAACGCAAAAACCGCAAGGCGGAATACGCCCTGCGGGATATGGAGTATTTCAACGTGATCTCCGGGGAACAGAAAAACCCCGCCGCGGACCGTTGGCTGAAAACGCAGCTCAAAAACCAGTTTCATGATATTCTGCCCGGCACGTCCATCAAGCCCGTTTACGACGTATTCCATCAGGAAATGGATGCGGTACTTGAGAATTACCGTTCCGAAGCTAAGCGATATGCGAAAACGCTCATGAAACCCGAAAACGGCGTCACGCTTTTCAACACGCTCAGCTTCCCGCGTCATGATGCGGCCGTCCTCGAAGCGCAGGGGTACGCAAAAGACTTCCCTTCGCAGAGATATATCGACGTTTGCGGCAGGGATCTGCTTGCCGTCGGCGGTGCCGCGATTCCCGGCTTCGGCACGAAGTTCTTGGAACTGGCCGATGCGCCTTTGGCAGTGACTTCCCCCTTCCACTATGACGGCACAACGCTGAAAACCCCGTTTGTGTCCATTGTCTTTGACGAAAACGGATATATTGCGTCCTTTACGGATCTTGCCTCCGGAAGAGAACTCAGAAAGCCCGGCGGGGAGCCGCTGAACGTTTTTCTGTTTGGCGAGGACGTGCCGCTGACCTATGACAACTGGGATATCGACCATGACGTGATTGAGAACCTGACGCCCGTGTACGGCTTCAAGGGCAGAACGCTTGTGACTGACGGCCCGGTCGAGATCAGGCTGCGCAGCGTTTACGAAATCGAAAACGGAACGACGGTGTCGCAGGATCTCGTCTGCTACGCGGATTCTCCGCGCGTGGACTTCCACACGCTGGTGCACTGGAACAGCCCGCACCGCCTGCTGAAAGCCGGGTTCGATCTCGATATCAACGCTTCCCGCGCAAGAAGCGAGATCCAGTTCGGGGCCATTGAACGCCTCACCACCGCCAACACCGGCGTTGAGCTTGCGAAATACGAAGTCTGTAACCGGAATTATACGGACGTCAGCGAACCGGGCTTCGGCGCCGCGATCCTGAACGACTGCAAATACGGCATTACCGTGCTGGACTGCAACCTGCGGCTCTCCCTGCATCGCGGCGGAACGCATCCCGATTATACGGGCGACGTCGGCGACCATGAGATGACCTATTCCCTGCTGCCGCACGTCGGCGGCTTCCGTGCGGAAACCGTCGTACAGTCGGCGTATACGTTGAACGTTCCGCATTTCACCGCCCCGGGGAAGGCGGAGGTCCTGTCGCTTGTGCGCATCGACGCGCCGAACGTGATCGCAGAAGCGGTAAAGCCTGCTGAAGACGGCTCCGACGCGTTTATCCTGCGCCTGTATGAAAGCGAAGGCACGAAAACGACGACCGATCTCACCTTCGGCGCTCGCATCTGTGAAACGGCCGCCACGAACCTGCTGGAAGACGAGCTTGAACCTCTCACAGTTACGGATAACAAGCTGCGTCTGACCTTCCGTCCCTTTGAGATCAGAACGGTGAAGTGCCGGAGAAGCTGAAACAGGCAGATAAACAATACGCCCCCTCTTCGACAATCCGAAGAAGGGGCGTTGATTCATCTGCGTAATGCGCATCCGTTTTTTGCACTTCAATCCGATTTCTGTTCGCTTGCAAGCAGACGGCAATGCAATTCATATAGAGCGGTTTTATTGGAATCCCACGTTAATCTCGACATGGCGTCTTCATAGACCAGCCATTCAAAACCGACATGCTCGTCAGATAACCGGATCTCTGTATTACACGAAAAACCAAAGGCGTATTCGGGAATCACAAAGAGATTTTTATCCCAAAGTCTTCTGTGCTCTTCTGAGATCACGTTTGCGGGGATATATGCAATTGAAGTAAGCGAAATCACTGACAATGCAGCAATGCTTGTTTCCTCTTTAATTTCACGGACAGCGGCTTCAAGGGGTGTTTCCCCGTCCTCCCCGCCGCCTGCAACGAACTGATACTGATCGCAATCAGCCCTGTGCAATACACAGAACTGAAAAGCCGGATCTTCCCTGTAAGGGATTGCCAGAATCTGAAATGGCGCTCTCATCTTT
The DNA here is from genome assembly GCA_902780565.1 of Oscillospiraceae bacterium. Classification (GTDB taxonomy): domain Bacteria; phylum Bacillota; class Clostridia; order Oscillospirales; family Acutalibacteraceae; genus RUG806. The sequence continues at coordinate 51,001 of CACZGD010000006.1, read as the reverse complement.
CACCTCGGAATCTATCATTCATAAAAGCTGCAGCTTAAACATCCCGCCGTCAAAACAGATTTTATCGCCATTCGCGTCTCGATAAAACGAAACGCTTTCCGTACCCGTTTGCCGGAATCCCAGCGAAAGCAAGAGCTTTACAGACGGAAGATTTTTCAATGCGGTACCCGCATAAAGCCGCGTACAGCCATTCGCTCTCATTTCGTCAATCAAAGCGGAAATGCTTTCCCTTGCGTATCCTTTTCCGTGGAAATCGGGATGAAAACAGTATCCGATCTCATAGCCGTTACCCTTTTGATGAAAAACGACGTAGCCGATCACCCTGTTTTTCAGACATACCGCAAAAAACATATGCGCATCGCTTTCGGAAAAGGAAGCCCATCCATTGATTCTTTTCCGAACGGACGCTTCATCCGTATCGTTTGGCCGATCATACTGCGCGTAGATCGTTTCCGTAACCCCAACCCAAATAGCCTGTATGTCCCGCCAGTCCTCGGGAGAAACTCTTCGAATATGAAGACGTTCTGTTTCAATCATTGCCATCACCGCTTCCCTTGGAATCCGAAAAGATTAATTACTACAATCCACACACAAACCTCTCCTGTCTTGGCAGAATAAAGAGATTATGGAATGCAAAAGAGCGCGAAAAACACACCAAACCTTAGAAACCATAAGCTCCGCAGGAGCGCCTTCCTATCTTCATCGGAGAAGCGTCTTCATTAGCCCCGCAAGAGGCGACTTCATTGAAAAACACGGTGATTTGGATCCAAATCACCGTGTTAATTTGGTGGAGGCAGAGAGATTCGAACTCTAGACCTTTCGCACGTCAAGCGAATGCTCTAACCAGCTGAGCTATGCCTCCATATGGCAGAGGAATAGGGATTCGAACCCCAACAGGCAGAGTCAGAGTCTGCAGTGCTAACCGTTACACTATTCCTCTGTGCGGTTTTGTTCAACCGAACAAGCCATATTATAATACAGCGAAACCGATTTGTCAAGCATTATTTTTCGCGATTTGAAAATTTTTTCGACATTTTTTTACGCATGTTTTCGACTTCGGTTACGCGCCGTATTCAACCATAATCGCGCCGTCCTTGCAGACGCGGCTGCACATTCCGCAGCGGAAGCATTTCTCCTGAATGATCAGATGCGGCTGATCCTTTTCGCCGATCGCGGCATTGGCATGGCACACAACCGAGCATTTCCCGCAGCCGGTGCAAAGCGAACGGTCGATCGTGAGACGGAGCCGCGGCTTATGATCCGGCAAAGGATGGATCGCATCATTCGGGCAGATATTCTCACATTGGCCGCAGCCGCAGCATGCAGTCGCGGAGATCTTATATTTCGTTTTAAACTCGTCGGGCTTCGGAATGTGGAACAGACAGGCAAACCTGCATGCGCCGCAGCCGACGCAGCGTTCAGTATCAATAAAATATGCCATACGATCCTCCTGTTATCCGCCTGACGCGGGCGAGAGCAGCCAGACCTCGTCCCCGTCATGAAGCTTTGCGCCTTTTTTTGCGCAGCGTTCGCCGTTTATATATACCAGTGCGTCTTTGAACGTAAAAGCCGCCGGCGGCGTAAGCGTGGGGTCCGCCGCGTGTTTCTCCTGATACAGAGCCTGACTTTTTTCGTTGAGCAGCGGAAAGATATCCGCAAGTTTTTCCGCTTCCAGCTTTGTTTCGGAAATATGCGTATCCATACGGAATACGCCGAACAAACGAAGATCAATCGTTGCCATCAGCGATACGCCTCCTTTACGGCAGCGTCATAAACGCGCTTTTCCAGTTTGATCCCCAGAGACTTCAGGCGGCGAAAGGTCGGGATACCGTCCTTCCAGCCTCTTGCCCGGTTATAGACTTTTTTCATCTTTTCAAGCGGGACGACCGTTCTGGGATCCTTGGGATCCTGCGGCGTATCCGTCAGGCGCTTTGGCAATTTGTCTGCGCCAGCCTTCTGCCCGAGGATGACGTTTGCGATGCGTTCCGCGTTATAGCCGTATGCGCCCCAAGTGAGGAGCTTGCCGATGTTAGCGCGCATGCCGGTCGCGTATTTGACAGCGATCGACTGCTGGATGATCGGCAGATTGAGCTGCGGGAACTTCGTGAAATGATTCAGCAAATTGACGACCGGCCCGACGTACGGGAACGCGGCAAGGATCGCCTTGGTCACAAACCAGTTCGGCTTATCCACAAGGAATCCCGGGAAAATGGCATAGCTTGTGAACAGGCACTCTCCGCAGGCGGAAATGGCCTCCATCAGATTCTGGAAAATGACGGCAAACGCGGCTTTTCCGTGCGGCGTCAGAGAATCAACGTCAAGCCCGAGACCTTCGAGCACTACAAGATACCCTGCGTTCAGATGGCAGCCGCCGCGATTGGAGGTTGCGTAACCGAGTCCGTGCCCGACGGCGTGGCGCGGCTCATATGCCGCCAACTCCATCCCCTTTGCTTGGATCGCGTATTCTTTGCCGCCGAAACGTTCACTCATACGCCTTGTGCCCTCGGCCAGAATATCACCGTCATCTTCCCGATAGGCAATTTTACGGAGCATTTCGGAGATATTGTCGTTGCGCCCGAATTCCAGTCCGAAATCGTGCACGCCTTTTTCCTTCAGCTCCATCGCGAAAGCAAGCACGCCGGCTGAAGAGATCGCATCCATTCCCAGCTCGTCAAGCTCGTAGTTCCACTGCAGGATCTTTTCAAGATTATCGTTCAGGATGTTCGCGCCCATCAGACCGAGCGTTTCCAATTCCGGTCCCTTCACGATCTTATTATCCACCTTCACCATTCTTGCACAGCGGATCACGCAGGTCGTGCACGCCGCGTTTGTGATCAGGTGCTTTTCAGCAAGCGTTTCACCGGAGATCTTCTCAAAGCCGTCGAAACGACCTGCGCTGAAATTTTTTGTCGCGAGGATCTTATGCGCCTGCATGGGCGCTACCAGCCCTGCAGTGCCAAGCTTCGGGAGCTGGCGGCCGGTCAGCGGATGTGTGCGCAGCGTTTTCGTCCATTTCACGTTAAGAGCCTTCAGCTTTTTCCGGTTTTTGACGTCCGGCAGCTTCGTTCCGTATGCTGTGACCGCTTTCAGATTCTTATCGCCGAAAACCGCTCCGACACCGCCGCGGCCGGCGGTGCGCTCATTGCTGAACACACAGGCGTAAAGGACTTTATGCTCCCCTGCCGGTCCGATCGCAAGCTTGCCGCCGTGGCTTTTCAGCTTCGCCTGCGTCTCGCCCGTCGAAAGCCCCCACAGCGAAGTCGCGTCCTCAAACGTGACCTCATCCTCCATGATATGGATCGTAATGGGCTTGTCGCTGCGGCCGGTGATCACGGCGCCGTCATACCCGGCGCGCTTCAGGAACAGACCGAAATCGCCGCCGCAGTTGGAGGAGGTCAGGATCCCGGTCAGCGGCGACACCGTTGAAATGTTGAACCGGGAGGAATTCGGGCAGCCGCAGCCGGTCAGCGGTCCCGTCGTGATCACGATCCAGTTATCCTCATCGAACGCCTTCATATCGGGACGGATATGATGCAGCAGAATGTCCGCCGCCATGATCTTGCCGCCGAGCGTTCGTTTGCGGTCCTCGTCCGTCCATGGAAATAATCGGTAGGTCTTATCGGTCAGGTCGATAAAGAGGACCTTCCCCATATACCCCTTCAATGCTTCAGCCATAACCACTCAACTCCTTTTATCATCTGCAGCTGCAGGTCCGTTCAGGTCTGATCTTCAGCTTTTTGATTTCAAAATCATCGTAAATATACAGGTTCCCCGCTGCGCTACGGTCGCCCGACAGAACAGCGACAGTGATTTCCGCGCACAGCGCGCCGATCACGCCGACGGTGGCGCTGTTGACCCGTTCGGGGGTGTTTTCCGTTTCCAACAGCCCCGCACAGGAAAGACAAGGGCTTTCCCCGGGGAGATAAAGGTAGGCCGTACCGAAGCCGCTGCGCACCCCGCCGTTGACCAACGGGATCCCGGTCCCGGCGCAGAACGCCTGCGCTGCCCTGCGCGCTTCATTGTTGTCGACGGCCAGCACAACCGCGGCGCAAGAGGAGGCAAACGTCAGATCCGTATCCGCGGTCACTTTTTTATCGACGGTTACTGTTTTGACGTCCGGCGCGTAATCGTGCAGGAACGCAGCCGCGCGTTCGCATTTCAGCGCGCCGACGTCCGCTTGCTTATACAGGAACTGCCGGTCGAGGTTCGACTCCGCGATCACATCAAAATCGCACAGATACAGCTTCCCGATTCCTGCGCCGGCAAGATGGACAAGCACGTTGCAGCCTAACCCGCCGCAGCCGATCACGGCAACGGATTTCGACCTGCGTCCGCCCGGCGTCACGGCTCCGGTCTCCCGCAGTCGAGCGTCTGCCCGCTGAGCGTCTCCTTTGCATGCTCCAGAATGGGCAGCACGACTTCCAGCGACTCACGGACCGCTTTCGGACTGCCCGGGAGATTGACGATCAACGTCTTGCCTCTGATCCCGGCGGTCGCGCGGGATAGCATGGCGCGCGGCGTGATCTGCAGACTTCTGTAACGGATCGCCTCAGGGATCCCGGGAACCTCCTTTTCTATTACACGCTTCGTCGCTTCAGGCGTCACATCGCGCGGGGCGAACCCGGTTCCTCCGGTCGTAAAGACATAATCCGCCCGGCGGTCATCTGAAAAACGGATCAGCGCCGCTTCAATGGATTCCGTTTCATCAGGGACGACCTCATACTCTATCGTTTGCGCAATATCGCGAAGGAGATCGCACAGCAAAGGCCCGCTTTTATCCTCTGTGAGCCCGGCACTGCAGCGGTCGCTGACTGTTAAAACTGCAATTCTCATAAAAAACCTCTTGTAGTTTTTTCTTCTATATGTTAATATAGCATATGTAACATTAAAAAACAACCGTTTTCTTCCTTTTTTTAGTGAAGTTGGCGGAATTCCGCTTCAGTTCATATCCGACTCTCTTCAGCTAAACGATATCGCATGCTGTTTGGAGCGTGACCGAAATTCCACCGGGAGGCGGCAGCATCGTCTTTCGTCGGTCAAAGGGTTTTAAGGGAAACCGAAAAGCCTTCCGTGTTTGAAAAGGAGTATGAATATGAAAAAACTTCTCGCACTCATTCTGATCCTTGGCATGATCTTTTCCTTCGCCGCCTGCGCGCAGGAAAAGCCGGTAATCCGACTGGCTACAACCACGTCCGTGAACGACAGCGGTCTGCTCCCCTATCTGCTTCCTGTTTTTGAGGAAAAGACCGGCTACAAGGTAGAAGTCGCGTCCGCAGGGACCGGTATCGCGATCGGTTACGCAAAATCCGGCGACGCGGATCTGCTTCTCGTCCACTCAAAAAAACAGGAAGAAGCATTTATTGAAGAGGGCTTTGCCTCTACCGAACGGCTTTCATTCATGTATAACTATTTCGTGATCGTCGGACCGGAAGCGGATCCCGCAAAGGTCGCGGAGACCGCGAACGCCGCCGACGCGTTCAAAGCCATCGCCGAGAGCGGAGCGGGCTTTGCTTCCCGCGGGGACAACAGCGGTACGCACAACAAAGAAACCGGCATCTGGGAAAGCGCCGGAATCGATCCTACGACCGAAGCCTGGTACAATTCCGTGGGCTCCGGAATGGGCGATACCCTGACCAAGGCCAACGAGCTGAACGTTTACACGCTGACGGATAAGGCGACCTTCCTTTCCATGAAGGATAAGCTTCCGAACCTGAAGCTCCTGAAGGAAGAAGCCGACGATATGAAGAATACCTATTCCCTGCTCGGCGTGAACCCCGAAGCAAAAGGATTTGAAGGAAAAGACGTCAAGATCAATACCGAGGGTGCGAACGCGCTGATCGAATGGCTGCAGGGCGCTGAGGCTGCTGCGCTGATCGAAGCCTACGGGAAAGATACCTACGGTGAGCAATTGTTCTATCTTTTGAAGAAATAATTACCTTTCGGCTGCCGCCTCAAGGCGGCAGCCTGTCATTTCATTGATATGAATTCTTTTCAGCAGGCGTTTTCGCTGATCCTGCACGCAGACCAAGAACTGCTTCAGATCCTGCTCACAACGCTGATCATGTCTGTATTCAGCACCGGCATTTCCGCCGGGCTCGGGATCCCGGTCGGGGTCCTGCTTGGCAAGCGCCGCTTCCCCGGACGCGGCGTGCTGCTACGTATCACCAACACCATGATGGGCTTGCCGCCTGTGCTGGCAGGCCTGCTTGTGTTTATATTTTTCCGTTCCGTCGGTCCCTTCGGCAGTCTGCATCTGATGTTTACCGTACCCGTCATGGTCATCGCACAGGTCCTGCTGATCACACCCGTCGTGATCGGGCTCAGCGCGTCAGCCGCGCAGAATACCTATAACGCGATGCAGGAAACCGCGTTCGGACTGCGCATTTCCGCCCCTCGGCAGACGCTTTTGCTGCTTCGGGAATGCAGAGGATCCTTTATCAGTATCATCCTGATGGCATTCGGCAGATCGATCGCCGAGGTCGGCGCCGTTTCGCTGGTCGGCGGGAACATTCAATTCAAAACGCGTGTTATGACAACCGCGATCCTGTTGGAAGCCAACAAGGGAGATTTCTCAAAGGCGCTCGCGCTCGGAATCATTCTGATGCTTCTGGCGCTGCTTGTCAATATTCCCGCGTACACGCTGCAGGAGAAATGGAAATGATACGGATCTCTCAACTCAAGAAAAAACTATCGGATGATTTCACACTCGAAATAGAAGATTTGACAATACAAAACGGAGAACGTGTCGCGCTGATCGGCGTGAACGGCTCCGGGAAATCCACGTTGCTGCGCTTGCTCGCAGGACTGATAAAACCGGATAGCGGCGAGATCACCGCGTCGTTTTCTCCTGAGACAGTCTGCTTTCAGCCACAGGCCCCTTTCTGTTTCCGGCGGTCTGTACGCGAAAACGTTTTGCTTGCCGCTGCGGATCAGGAGCGCTGCGACAGATTCCTGCGTGAATGCTGCATTGCCGGCCTCAAAGACAGGAAAGCCTCTTCCCTCTCCGGCGGAGAAAAACAGCGTATGTATCTTGCGCGCAGTCTTGCCGCCGATCCTGCGTTATTTCTTGCGGATGAACCTCTGAGCGCCGTGGATCTTGCCACAGGCGAAGCGCTGGAGGAGCTGCTGCGGCAGGAATTCGACGTCCCCGATAAAACGCTGGTCTTTTCGACCCATCTGCCAAAACAAGCCTTTTCGATCGCGACCAAGATCATTCTTCTGGATGGCGGACGGATCTCCGAGTGCGGCGCCCCCGAGGAGCTGCGCTCTCCGCGTTCGGATTTCGGGAAGGCATTTTTTTCACAATGGACATGGAGATAAACCGATGCTGCAAGTCATTTCACTGAAGGAAGCAAAAACAATCGCCGGGAAGCTCGGCAGCTCACTGAAACGACGCACCGAAAACGCGCCGCTGCAGAACGCCGCCGGGCGGATCCTTGCCTGCCGCCTGCAAAGCGAAGAAAACATCCCGGCGTTTGCGAGATCCACAATGGACGGTTATGCGGTCTTTGCCGCGGATACCTTCGGCGCATCCGAAACGGCCCCGGTGCCTTTGACCGTCGCAGGTGAGATCCGTATGGGGGAATCCGCCGACGCGCCGCTCAGACACGGGACCTGCATGCGGATCCCGACCGGAGGTATGCTTCCGTTTGGCGCAAACGCGGTGGTCCCCGTTGAATACGCAGAGGAAGATATTCTCGGCGACTGCCTGATCGCAAAATCCGTAAGTCCGCTGCAGTTTGTGACCGGGATCGGAGACGACGTCCGTGCAGGAGAAACGATCCTCCCGGAGGGGACGATCCTTTCGGCAGCACAGATCGGCGTGCTTGCCGCTGCCGGATTTGCCAAAGTCCCGGTCGTCAGTCCGCCGAAAATCGGGATGATCTCGACCGGAAATGAACTCGTTTCTGTCGATCAGCAGGTACCCCCCGGCTGCGTTCGAGACGTGAATTCCCATATTCTCCGGGCGCTGTGTGCGGAATTCGGGGTTCAGCCGAGATTTTACGGCGTGATCCCGGATCAGGAGAATATCTTTATCGATACTTTGCATAGGGCATGCAGGGAAAACGATTTCGTTCTGCTCTCCGGCGGGTCCTCCGCAGGCACAATGGATCTGACCGCAAAAACAGTCGAATCGCTCGGCGCTCTCCTCGCGCATGGGATCGCGATAAAGCCGGGAAAGCCGACGATCATCGGTTCCGTTGGCAGCGCTGTGCTTTTCGGACTTCCCGGACACCCTGCAGCCTGCTACTTCGTGACGAACGAAGTCGTGAAACCGGCGGTCGCCGCCTATTACGGAACGGTCTTCCCCTCTCGGGAGGCAAGAGCCTGCCTTTCAGAGCATGTGTCGTCCAACCACGGAAGAGAGGAATTTCTTTGTGTGAAGCTCAACGGAAATACTGCGGTCCCCGTATACGGAAAATCCGGTGTGATCTCACAGCTCTCCCGCGCGGACGGGTATCTTTGCATAGACCGTGATGCGGAAGGAATCTCCGCCGGGACAGAGGTCACGATCACGTTGTTTTGATAAGAGGATCCTATGAAACACGATTATTTACAAAACACGCCTCTTTCGGAGGCGAAAAAAAGCTTTATTTCGATTTTGAATTCGCTCTCATTTTACGCTGAGAGCGAGAAAATACCAACCGCGCTGGCGGATGGGCGCATCCTGTCCGAAGCCGCATATGCGGCGATCAGCGCCCCGCACTATAATGCTTCCGCCATGGACGGCATTGCCGTGGCTGCTGAGGTCACATACGGGGCGAGCGAAGTCTCCCCGAAGATCCTGACGTCCGCACAGTATGCCGTTGTGGATACCGGCGATCCGATGCCGCAGGGCGCCGATGCCGTTATTATGGTAGAAGACGTTCGGGAAGAGGCCGACGGCGCCGTCAAAATCCTTGCCGCGGTCCATCCCTGGCAAAACGTGCGGCAGGTCGGGGAAGATCTTTGTATGGGCGATATGATCGCTCCGACCGGGACCTGCCTCACACCCGCGCTTTTGGGCGCTTTGCTCGCAGGCGGCGTAACCGAGGTGTCCGTAAAAAAGCAGCCGCGGATCGGAATCATCCCGACCGGGGATGAGATCGTGCCGCCGACAAATACCCCGAAGCCCGGTGAGATCATTGAATTCAACTCCGTGATTTTTTCCGCCATGCTGCGCCGTTGGGATGCGCAGCCGATCGTTCATCCGATCGTGCGGGACAACCGAGAGGACCTGAGGGAAGCTGTTTTGCAGGCGGTTCGCGAGAACGACGCGGTCCTGATTCTGGCCGGATCCTCTGCCGGACGGGATGATCTGACTGCTGATCTCGTGCGATCGAACGGCACGCTGCATCTGCATGGGATCGCCGTGAAGCCCGGGAAACCTGCCGTGATCGGAGAGATCGGAGAAAAACCCGTTTTGGGCCTGCCCGGGTATCCCGTTTCCGCCATGGTCGTCATGGAGCAGTTTGTGAAGCCCATGATCGACCACTTTTATAAACGGACTGCGCACGCCGAACAGGACGTTGACGCGATCATAACCAAAAAAATTGTTTCTTCGTTAAAATATAAGGAGTTCATCCGCGTTTCCGTCGGCGAAATCGGTGAGAAACGCTATGCCGTACCGTTGGCGCGCGGCGCAGGCGTGATCACAAGCGTGACGAAAGCCGGCGGCATTCTCGAGATCGCTCAGGATCTGGAAGGTCTTGAGGCCGGTTCCGCCGTTAAAATCCGTCCTTTGAATGAGACAGGCGGAGGAAACACGCTTGTCATCACAGGCAGCCACGATCCCTTGATCGATGAAGCTGCGGATCTCGCAAAGCGACAGGGACTGAATCTCAGGATCGTCTCCTCTCACGTCGGCAGCATGGGGGCTATTCAGGCCATTCGCGCCGGGCAGGCGCATCTCGGCGGCATTCATCTTCTTGATGAAGCCACCGGTGAGTATAACGAATCCTATGTAAAAAAGTATTTTCCGGACGGCGGCGCCGTTTTGCAAAAAGGCGTAGGCCGTGTTCAGGGGCTGATGGTCGCAAAAGTCAACCCGCTTCAGATCAAAGACGTGCGTGATCTGCCGGGACGCCGTTTTGTCAACCGTCAGCGCGGAGCAGGAACACGCATTCTGTTTGATTATCTGCTGAAGCAAAACGACCTGACGCCAGCGGACATTCCCGGATATGATAACGAAAAGTACACGCATACCGCGGTTGCCGCCACGGTTGCCGCGGGAAACGCTGACGCCGGAATGGGGATCTTTTCCGCTGCGAAGATCTACGGACTGGATTTCATCCCACTTTATAACGAGGAATACGATTTCCTTGTCAATGAGCAAACGATGAACACCCCCGTAGTACAGCAGTTCTTTTCGATATTGCATAGCAAAGCTTTTCTTGAAAGACTGGAAGCGCTCGGCGGCTACCGTGTGGAGGGATAACGTGAAAAACTCATTGGATTTTACGCATCTGGATAAAAACGGACGCGCCAATATGGTCAACGTCGGGGAAAAGCAGATCACTTCGCGTACGGCACAAGCAGAAGCGAAGCTGCGCATGCAGCCGGAAACGCTGCGTAAGCTGCTTTCCTCGGAGCTAAAAAAGGGTGATGCGCTTGCGACGGCAAGGATCGCAGGGATTATGGCTGCAAAACGAACATGGGAACTGATCCCGCTGTGTCACAACATCCCGATCGACAGCGTTCATATCGATTTCTTTGACAACGGAACCGACGAATTGCTCATCGTATCGACGCTCAGATGTACCTATCGCACCGGGATTGAAATGGAGTCGCTGACCGCAGTTTCCGTTGCGGCGCTTACGGTATACGATATGTGCAAGGCGATCGATCGCGGAATGACGATCGAATGCATCCGTCTTCTTGAAAAAACCGGCGGGAAACAGGATTATCATTATGAAGGATAGCTTCGGCAGAGAGATCCGGTATCTCAGAATATCCGTTACGCAAAGGTGCAATCTGCATTGCGCCTATTGCGGCGCTGCTGCGCCTGCGGAGGAGGAGCTCTCCCCGGATACGCTTGCCTTGCTTGCCGCGGGCTTTGCGCGCGAAGGGATCCGAAAGATCCGCCTGACAGGTGGGGAGCCCCTCGTTCGTACGGATATTGCCGAGATTGCTGCAAAGATCAAATACGCCGCTGCGCCGGATATTCTGGGAATTACAACGAATGGGCTGCTGCTCGCGCAGAAAGCGACGGCGCTGCGGGCTGCAGGGGTGGACGCCGTGAACGTCAGTCTGGATTCTCTTGATGCGTCATGCTACAGAAAACTGACGGGAAGAGACGCGCTTTCCCCTGTGCTCGACGGCATTGAAACCGCGCTTTCCCTCGGTTTTGACCGTGTGCGCATCAACGCGGTCCTGATCCGAGGCGTAAATGAAACCGGTGCCGAAAAACTCATCGGTCTTGCAAAAGCCTATCCGCTTGACGTTCGGTTTATAGAACTGATGCCCTTTAGCGACGCAGGAGAAGATCCGCGGCTCCGCATCCCGTCGGCGGAGATCCTGTCGATGTTTCCGTTTTTGTGTCCCACCGGGGAAACCGACGGCACCGCCGTGTATTACACCGCCCATGGTTTCCGAGGAAAAATCGGACTGATCTCTCCGATCACAAAAAAGTTTTGCGGCTCCTGCGACCGCGTGCGGCTTCTCAGCGACGGGCGCGTCAAACCCTGCCTCGGACAGCCGGAGACGTACGAACTGCTGCCTTTTATAAATGATCCCGAAGCGCTGCGTGAGGCAATCCGCAACGCGATCCTGCGCAAACCTGCGGGACATCGTTTTGAAGACCCGAATACACACAGCCATGCGCTCAACCGCATCGGCGGTTGAGAAGAACCTAAGGAGGGTGTGATTATCATGAACGGAAAGGTCGTATCCGTCAATATCAGCGAAAAGAAAGGAACCCCGAAAACAAAGGTTGATCCCGGTATCCTCATCGAGAACTACGGATTTCAGGGAGACGCGCACGCCGGACATTGGCATCGGCAGGTCAGCCTGTTGGGGGTTGAAAGCATCGAAAAAGCAAAGACCGGCCCCAAGGACGGCTTATGCCACGGCGTGTTTGCGGAAAACATCACCACAGAGGGGATTGAATTGTATACGCTCCCTGTCGGCACACGCCTCAGGATCGGGAATTGCGTGATCAGAATCAGTCAGATCGGCAAAGAATGCCATGAGGGATGTGCGATCAGCAAGCTTGTCGGGAAATGCGTCATGCCGCGCGAAGGCGTATTCGCTACTGTAGAAACAGGCGGTGAGGTCCGCCCCGGAGACAGTATCACGATTCTGAAATAACGTCTTTTTCCTTCGGCTCCATAAAAAGAATATGAAAAAAAACAGGAGGCTCTCGCTATGATCAGGATCATTTGCTTTTTCATTTCGCTCTTGACGTCCCTGTTCGGTACGCTCGGCGTCGACAACTCGCCCGCGTACGATCCGAATGTATACGCCGCAGGCTTGCCGTCTTATTATGAGGTCGGAGAAGTACGCGTTGAGCTGTTAAGCGATTCGCTTGTCAGAATCGAGACAAAAGGACCGAAGGGCTTTGAAAACCGTCCTTCCTTCACCGTTCAGAATCGAGATAATTGGAAAGACGTTGACTTTACAGTCTCCGAGCAGAACGGAACCGTCGTGATCCGGAGCGCAAAGTATTCCGTCCACCTTGCGAATGACGCAAAGAACGCGGAAGGTTCTTATATTACAAGCGCCAACGGCGACCTGCTTTGGCAGTTTGAAACGGAGACGGACGCCAATGTTTTCCTTCCCTCCCCCTCCGATGAACTGAACGCCTGGTATTTCTGCGATTCTCCGCGTGTGATCCCCTCCGCAAACGGCTACGCGCCGGGCAGGCTGACGGAAAAGAATAATGGGTGGGACCTCTCGAATCAGGCGCAGGACGTATTTGTTTTCCTGCCGCAGGGGAGCTACGAGACCTTTACCCGGGATTTCGTTACGCTCACGGGGAGAAGCGAAATGCTGCCGCTGCAGATGCTCGGGTTCTGGGATTCCCGCTATTACGAATACACGTCAAAGACCGCGCTTGCGCAGATCAACGATTATCTTGACCGCGGTTACCCCATCGATATGCTTGTGATCGATACAGACTGGCGCATGTCCGGCGGCGGTACCGGGTATTCCGTCAATCTGAAGGATTTCCCGTTCATGAGCAGTTTTCTGAAAAAGGCGCACGAGCTTGGCGTCGGCGTGATTTTCAACGATCACCCGGAACCGACCGCAAGAACGACGAATCTGCTGGACGCTTCGGAAGTGTATTTCCGGAATTATAATTTGAAAAATCTGCTCAAAAAAGGGCTGGATTACTGGTGGTACGACCGTAACTGGTGGACGGGGTTAAAACCTATTGATGAGGATCTTTCGATCTACACGACCGGAATGTACGCATATTACGAGATCACGAAAAACTATTATGAATCCGCCGCGAAAAAAGGCGAATATGCGAGACGCCCCGCGATCATGGCTAACGTGGACGGGATCGGGAACGGCGAAATGGAATACCCAAGCGAGCTCGCCGCGCACCGCTATTCTCTGCAATGGACGGGAGATATCGGGACTACGAGCGCAGATCTGGCGGATGAGATTTTCAACACCGTTTACGGCGGCGTAGGGATGGGCCTTCCGTATATAAGCTCCGACCTCGGCGGGCACACGTCCGAAGTCACGCCGGATATGTACATCCGTTGGATCCAGTACGGCGCACTGTCTCCCATCATGCGCGTGCACTGCACGAAACCCTACTCCCGGATGCCGTGGCTTTACGGAGATCAAGCGGAAGAGGTTACGCATACATACGTGGATATGCGATACCGTCTGCTTCCGCTTTTCTACAGTCTGGCACATGAGAATTATACGACCGGACTGCCGATCGTCCGCCGCCTTGACGTCACGTATCCGCAATATCGGGAATCAAGCGCGAACGACGAATACCTGCTCGGCAGCAACATCCTTGTCGCCCCGCTTGCCGACAGCTTTCCGCAGGCGACTGATTATTCTTTCAGCTGCAACGGACAACCCGGATTGAAGGCGGAATATTTTGCAAACGAAACGCTGTCCGGGACGCCGGAGATAGTCCGGCAGGAGGCTTCCCCCTATCACGATTGGATCTTCTCCGCGCCGGAAGGTCTGAGCGTTTCCGATTATTTTTCCGTGCGATGGAGCGGCAAACTCCGCGTCGGCGACAAACCGGTGTTCATCCGTGTGATGGCAGACGACGGTATCCGGATCTGGCTGGACGGCAAACAGATCGTGGACGGCTGGGACGTATTCAACGTCTCTTTCACGACTGATTTCATCCCCGCGAACTCCGAGCATGATATCCGGATCGAATATTTCGACGGCAACAATCACGCGCATCTGTATTTTTATCTGCTTGCGCAGGGAGAGGTTTCGCGTGATGTGTTCCTTCCCGACGGCGCGTGGATGGACGTATGGACCGGAACCTGTTACACCGGACCTGCGGCCGTCAGCGTCACCCACGATCTGAACACCTCTCCGATCTTTGTCCGGATGGGCAGCGTTAATATTCTCGCGGACAATATGAGGAATACATCCGCCGGGGACTGGAGCCATCTGACGCTGGACGTTTATCCCTCGGAAAACGCGGCGGATACGCAGATCCTCTATGAAGACGACTGCGAGACCGTCGCATATAAAGACGGACAATATCGCGAAACAGCAGTCAGCCTTCAGGGAAACGGCAAAAACCAGACCGTCACGGTGTTCCCCGCAAACGGCCGATTCTCAGGGAAACGCGCTTTCGGGGAACGGACCTACACGCTTCGCATCCATCGCAGATCCGGTTGGGGCGAGCTGGCCGCGGTGACTGTTAACGGCAAACCGACGGCATTCAGCGTGATCGGGCAGGATAGCTCCGGTGCTCCGTTTGCGAACCGGGGAGGAAGTCGCGACGGCGTCGTTTATGAGGTCGCCTTCCGCGCTGCCGTTTCGGAACAAACCGTCGTTTCCGCAAGCTTTTCCGCATCCGCGTCGGAGCTTCCCTCCGACCGTCCCGAGGTCGGCCGCGCATCCATTTCTCTTTCGGTAAGGAAGCTCGAAAAGGAAAACGCGTCCTTTACGATACCGGCAGACGCTATGGACTGGATGCTCTACGGTATCAATACGAACTATGCGGGCCGAACGCAAGGCAGGTGCAGCACCCGAGGCGATCGGACCAATGCTCTCGGAAGGCGCGCCGGTCCTGTTTGACGATAACTATCAGATTGGTTGGATGGACGGCACAAGCATCCCTGGAGGATCAACGACCTGCGGACTCGTTGCCTATCGTCATTTCTCTTCCGTCCTCTCCCCGACAGATGGCGCCCACCGGTATCGGCTCTATCTCGGCGGCTATTGCTCACTTGCTTCGTTGACGCTCAGAGATGAAAGCGGTTTTGCGAAAACAGTCACCTTCGGCGATACCGACACGAACTATAATGGAGTCGTTGACATAGAAACGGCAGGCAGCGGCAGGATCTTTCTGGATTATTCCCTGCTTTCCGGCAATAACATCACCGTTGCCGCGATCGTTGAGCAGCCGACAGCCTGACGCCGTTCCGCTGTTCACAAATCGTCTCTTTACTTTTTGCTGCGGTCATGATACAATAGATATACAACGCTCAAACGGAGGTTTGATCCATGAAAAAGAAAATCATTTCCATTCTTTTGCTCTGTGCGATTCTGTTTTCTTCCCTCTGCCTATTTGTAAACGCGCAGGAGGACGAGGTGGTCTGCACAAACGTCGCAGACGTGATGAATTACGTAATCATCAGCAAGAAGAACACAGTTCCCATGCGCATTATCCCTGCGGTGCTTGAAAAGGACGGCGAACAGCGCGACGTTTATTTCATCAGTATGCTCGGCGTTAAGGGAAACCGGGAACAGGTCAACAGCGTAAAAAACCTTGTTCCCGCGGCCTTCAATAAAGATAATTCCTATTCCGCATTTGCGGTGGAAACGATCCTGCGGAATGTGCCGAAAGGCAGCGCCCTTGTTTTCGGCTGCCACAGCCTCGGCGGTATGGTCGCGCAGCATATCCGCGCAAACCGTGATCTGATCGAAAACTATGAGATCGTGAACGTCCTGACTGCCGGTTCTCCCCTTATTCTGGTCAAGGAAGAGACTGAGGGCGACCTTGTTCGCCTTGCGGATAAAAACGATATCATTCCGCTCCTCAGTCCCGCAACGTTTACGAATCTGTCGAAGCAGATCAAATCCGCATGTCGGGAAAACGGCGGATATACGATGGATCCCGACGGCGCACATAATCTTTCCTATATGCGCGCAGACGTCTGGGGCGAATACGACGCGCTCGGCTGCAGAGGCGGCTCGGCAGTCCTGCGTTTTGATCTATCCGACATGGCGCTTTACGGCGAAATCGACTGAAAAACAAGCGTTTTGAAGCAGGCTGAAATACGCCTGCTTCTTTTCTTTTTTAC
Source organism: Oscillospiraceae bacterium (assembly GCA_902780565.1). Lineage (GTDB taxonomy): Bacteria > Bacillota > Clostridia > Oscillospirales > Acutalibacteraceae > RUG806. The sequence goes on along the minus strand of CACZGD010000006.1, from coordinate 34,556 downwards.
AAAATATTGAAAAAAATTTAAAATTACACTTGTACTTTTTCACATTCTATATTATAATGATAGAACGTGTGATGTCATATCCACTATTTTCGTATGGAAGGTGCTTTAATATGGCAAATGAAAAAACCGAGCGCGCCGCACGCAACGCGGAGAACGAATATCGCGCCGAAAGAAAAAAGAGACTTGCAAAAGCCGCAAAACAGAAATCGAAGAAAAAGCATGACTCCACAGACGTGATCGCAACCGTGATCAAAGTGCTTGCCTGCCTTGCGGTGGTCGGCCTTATTATTTTCGGTCTGTATGAGTTCGGCGTCCCTCAGAGACTTCTGCCGGCGCTGAAGGTCGGGAGCAGAACGTATTCCGTTGCTGAATATGACTACTATTATTCCAACGTCTATCAGACATACGCGCAGCAGGCCAGCACCATGCAGGAGAGCTACGGCTTTAATCTGACCGGCTTTGATTATACCAAGAGTCCCGCCGATCAGATGAGCGGCGAAGAGACCTTTGACCAGGTTTTCCAAAAGCGTGTTGTGTCCTCTCTTGAGGAACAGCAGTATTATATCGGTCTTGCAAAAGAGAATGAAATGACGCTCAGCGAAGAAAACGTCAAGGCGATCAACGATCTGATTGCGGAATTTGAGACCAATGCGAAAACGCAGAACAACATGTCTCCCGATAACTATATCGGTGAGATCTACGGTAAGGGCATGAACAGAAAGCTGCTCCGCAAGGTGCTGGAAGAGCAGTATCTCGCGGATCAGTATAAGGCCAAGATGGAAAGCGACACCGCAGGCGAGATCACTGACGCCGCTATTGAGGAAGCATTCAGCAAGGATTCCAAGCTCTATACCGCCGTGGATATCAGACTGTTCGGTCTGCCGATCGGCGAAGACGCGGATGCAACCACGCCCGCTTCCACCGAACCCGCATCCGAACAGGAGAATACCTCCGAAGAAGCGAATTCGGAAGAAGCTTCCAGTGAAGAGGCATCCTCCGAGGAAGCAGCGTCCGAAGAGGCTACCTCCGAAGAAAACGTTTCCGAAGAGCCCGCATCCGAAGAGCCCGCTTCTGAGGAACCCTCTTCTGAGGATGCAGCGTCCTCGGAGCCCGCGTCTACAGAAGGCATGTCCCGTCAGGAGATCCTTGCAAACGAAATGCTCGCCAGAGTGACCGACGAGGATTCGTTCATTGCGCTTGCGGAAGAGTATGCCGCGGAAAAGGACAAGGAAACCTTCAAGGATCCCGACAATACCCTTCAGGTCGGCGTCAAATACAATACGATCAAAACGAACTTTGACGAAGAGCTTGCCAACTGGCTGTTTGACAGCGCGAGAAAGGTCGGCGATAAGCGCGTCTGCAAGAACGATAACTACGTGTTCGTGATCATGATCAAGAACACCGCATATCGTGAGGAAAGCCCGCTTGTCAGCGCGAGACATATCCTCGTCTCCTTCGAGTCCATCGCCGCGGAGCTCAAGCAGGCTGATGCGGAAGCGAATACCGAGTCTACCGAAGTGGAAGAGCTAACGGCTGAAGACGGCGAAAAGATCTCCAATGAGGGCACTACGTACTCTGCGGAAGTCATTCTGAAAGCTTACGAAAAGGCCAAGAGCATTTACGACGAATACAAAGCCGGCACGCAGACAGAAGACGCGTTTGCAGCGCTTGCGGAAGAATACAGCAACGATACCGGTTCCGTCGGGGAGAACACCAGCGGCGGCGGTCTTTATACTGACGTTCCGAAGGGACAGATGGTTAAGCCCTTTGAGAACTGGATCTATGACAGCAGCCGTCAGGTCGGCGACACCGGGATCGTCAAGACGAATTACGGTTATCACATCATGTATTTCGTCGGGCGTCAGGAAGAGCCCGAATGGAAGGTTACTGTCCGTGAGGCACTCGCAAAGGAGATCCAGGAGACCGCTGAGGAATCCGCGAAGGCGAATTACGAAGGTACCGCAAAGGATTCTCTTTGCATCAGTTGGGCTAAGAAGTCCGGTCTTGCGGCTGTTGAAAAGCTGGTATCCCGCTACAGCACCGCTTCCTGATTTTCCTGAAAACAAAGGACCGTTTCTGAGAAGAAGCGGTCCTTTTTGTATTCAGTTTATGTAGCTTCAGCCGATGTCAGGGGTATCGCAAAACTCGATCTGAGCCTTCTTAAAGCCTTCCAGCTCCAACACAAGGATCCGGTTATCGCCCTGTTGCAGGAAAGATGCGGGCAGATAGGCGGTATGCTGCGGGCCGACCTCCCAATAACGGGATAACACATGGCCATTCACAAAAATAACGCCTTTTTTGAATCCGGGAAGCTTAATAAACGTATCCTGCGGAAGGTCCTCAATCGTGAGCGTCATACCGAGCACAACAGGGCGTTTCGGATATCTGATCGTCTCGCTTTCCTGCATCTCGATCAGATCGGTATTCTCTAACGGCAACAGATAATGCTTCCAATTGAACAGGAATTGCTGCCCCAGACGAACGCCGTTCAGAAGCCCCTTCCGGTCAATCATCTCAGGTCCGTAGTTGACTCTGCCCATATTTTCAACCAGGATCGTGAGCGTTAATCCTTCGGCGGGGATCTCCAGCTCCAGCTTTTGTTTCTTATCGTTTCTGTAACAGACTGCCAGGAATTTATCATCCGCAAAAACATAGGCGCGGTCGCGCGGATCCAGAATTAATTGCTGCTTTTCACGCGGCCCTGAGATCTGCGTCTGATAACAGATGAACCCGTATCCCTGATCCAATTCCTCCATCGTCATAGGCGCTGCATAACAGACAGGGGCAGACAGAACGTCCAACTGATCCAGAAAATCGGCAACGTGCGTAAACGGAAAAATCCCATATTCTTTTCGAGGAATCTCATACGGGATCTGAGTTTCGGAAGAAAACCCGCGCGCTGACAGTACCTCTTTCATTTTGAAATACTTCGGCGTTAAGCCCCCATATTCATTGATCGGCGCGTCGTCGTCATAACTGTTCACCGTCGGCTGATACTCATCGTAACAGTTTGCGCCGTTCATGAACCCGAAATTTGTGCCGCCGTGCATCATATAGACGGAGACGTTCCCATCGCAGTCCAGGATCTCGGCAAGTCCGCGCGCCGCGTCTTCCGGATCGCGCGCATGGTGGTTCTCTGTCCAGTGATCGAACCAGCCGTTCCAGTATTCGGCGCACATCAACGGTTCGTTTGTGTCACGGAATTTGCGCAGCTCCTTAAAATTCTGAACAGCCTTTGACCCGAAGTTGCAGGTCGCGTAAAGCTCCGGAACAGTCCCGCCGGAGAGCATCCAGTCGCTTGCGCCGTCCGAGGTAAACAGCAGACAATCGATCCCGTACTCCTGCAGCATACTCGCAAGCCCCCGGATATATTCGCTGTCGTTGCCGTAGCTGCCGTATTCGTTTTCAACCTGCACCATCGCCACGGGACCGTCTTTTGAAAGCTGCCGAGACGCAATGATCGGGATCAGCTTCGCAAAATATGCGGATACTTTCGACAAATACAGCGGGTCTGCGCAGCGAAGACGAATATTGTTATATTTCAGCAGCCACCATGGGAAGCCGCCGAATTCCCATTCCGAACAGATATAAGGCCCCGGCCGCACGATCGCAAGCATGCCAAGTTCCCGGATCAGATCAAGGTATGCCCCGAGATCCAGATTCCCGGAGAAATCGAACGCCCCTTCTGTGGGCTCGTGCAAGTTCCATGCCACATAGGTCTCAACAGCGTTGAAACCGCAGGCCTTGATCTTTAATAGCCGATCCTTCCAGTATTCACGCGGAACGCGGAAATAATGCATGGCGCCTGCCGCGACACGGAACGGATTGCCGTCCAACAGAAAGTGATTCCCTTCGATTTTCAACTCACGCATCTTATTCATCCTTTCCCGTTATTTCTGCCGCCGGTTTCTCGTACAGCTTTACGATATCGTTCGCCTGATTCCTGACCATGTCCCGCAGTTCCTCCGGAAAGTGGACGGTGATCTGCTTGCCAAACTGCATGATCCAGGACGCCACGCCTTTATTGATCGCAACTTCTGTGCGCAGAAGGAAATGCTCGTCGTCAAAGAACCGGGTATTCACGCGTTCACCGAAGCGATCCAACATAGGCTCAAGGATCTCATTATCGCACATCAATTCGACCGTTTCCAACCGCCCGCTGAACATATTGAAATGCTTTGTCGCATAGTCCGCAGAATCAAAATAGTTTCGATAGGGCGAAACCTCGCTCATCCGCCGCGCGTTGTCCTTCAGAACCTCCACAGCGGAAATCCGGTCAATCCGCAGATGCATCAGGTTGTCGTATTTCTCGTTGTTTGCGACGAGATAATAGTGATCATCCGCCCAGATCAGCGCATAGGGACTCAGCACATGCGTACGAGACTCCTTCACGGCGGAATATTTCTCATCCATTCTGCGTTTCGCATACACCAGACGGACTTTTTTCCCGCTCTTGATCGCGTTATCCAACGCGTCGATCACGTAATACACGGATTCGTTCCGGCTTTTATTGCGGTTTTCAATATAAACCTGTTTCTTCAGTGTTGCCGCCTGATAGATGCTGGTCAAGCCTTCGATCTTTTCCACAAGCTCCTTGGTTTTGCCTCGCGTAATGAATTTTGCGGACTGCACGGCATCCGACAGCAAACGGATCTCAGGGATCTGAAAATCCCCGGACGCCAAAAAATATCCGTGCTTCGGGGCTCGCGTACGAACGATATCCATCCCATAATCGAGCAGCACATTGATGTCGTTGTAGATCGATTTACGCTCACATTCCAACCCGTATTCATTCCGGAGCCTTTCCTCGATATCCGCAGCATTGATGACGTGCTGTTCGTCCGAATACTTCAGAAAGATGTCGCGTATATATAGGAGCTTCAGCTTGGAATTCAGTTTTCCCGCCATAAAAACGCCCTCCGAAATAGTTTTTTTATATTATACCGAAAATCACTTGACAATTCAACACTTTATGATACAATATTAAAGAAATCTTCGGGGCGGGGTGCAATTCCCCACCGGCGGTATAGTCCGCAAGCCTTTTTGGTTGATTCGGTGAAATTCCGAAACCGACGGTATAGTCCGGATGGGAGAAGATAATATCGTATTGCGTCATTCAAGCGACATTATTTTGCCCCGCGATTTTGATCGCGGGGCTTTTTTCTGGAGATTTCAAAAGAACCAGGAGGTATGGTCATGACAAACAACACAAAGACAATCAATCAGAACAGCGCGATCACAAAACTGACGGTAACGGCAATGCTTGCCGCAGTCGCTGTCGGCTTGCAGTATCTCGAATTCCCTGTTCCGCTTGTTCCCAGTTTTCTGAAAATGGATCTTTCCGACATCCCGGAGCTGATCGGCGCGTTTATCATCGGTCCATTCGGCGGCGCCCTCATCGCGCTTCTGAAAAATCTGATTCATCTGCCTGCGACGCAGACCGCCGGCGTCGGCGAGTTAGCCAATTTTCTGCTCGGCACCGTCTTTTCCCTGACAGCCGGCGCGATTTATAAACGGAATAAAACAAAGAAGAGCGCTATCCTTGCCTGCTTCTGCGGGACCTTTGCCATGGCGGCGGTCAGCTTCCCAATCAATCTGTGGATCGTTTATCCGTTTTACGCAAAGCTGTTCGGCGGCATGGATACGATCCTTGGTCTGTATAAAACGATCCTGCCCGCTTCTGATACGCTGCCAAAATCGCTCCTGATCTTCAACATTCCCTTTACGCTTGTGAAAGGCGTATTATGCGCTGTTGTTACGATCCTTGTTTATAAGCCGCTCTCCAACCTGATCAAACAGTTGAATAAACAGATCAACGGGAAGCGCAAACCGGCAGCCTGACGCCAAAAAGGACACAATCCCGTCCGATTATTACATTTTCCCTGTTTTCCTATTGACAAAATCTTCACAATATTATATAATATGACCAAATCATAATCCTTATGAAGAGTGGCGGAGGGAACGGCCCTGTGAAGCCCGGCAACCTGTTTATACAAGGTGCCAAATCCGACGGTTATGCCGACAGATAAGGTCAAATTTCTGCCCGCATGCTATGTGCGGGCTTTTTTATGGAGGAAATCATGGCAAAACACTATTTTACTTCTGAGTCAGTCACCGAGGGACATCCCGATAAGATCTGCGATCAGATCTCCGATGCGATCCTGGACGCGATGCTGGAACAGGATCCGCTTTCCCGCGTTGCCTGTGAGTCCATTTGTACGACCGGCATGGCGCTTGTTATGGGTGAGATCACCACAAAAGCAAACGTAGATATCCCCGCAATCGTCCGTAAAGCGATCTGCGACACCGGTTACGATAATCCCGAAGCGGGCTTTGACGGCAATTCCTGCGCCGTGCTGTGTACGATAGACAAGCAATCCCCCGACATCTCCATGGGCGTCAGCGCCTCCCTTGAACTGAAAAACGGGCAGGAGGACGAGCTGAATCTCAACGGCGCCGGCGATCAGGGCATGATGTTCGGTTACGCCTGCAATGAAACGCCAGAGCTGATGCCGCTGCCGATCTCCCTTGCGCACAGGCTTTCCAAAAAGCTTTCCGCCGTTCGCAAGGACGGTACGCTTCCCTATCTCCGTCCTGACGGAAAAACGCAAGTCACCGTTGAATATGAGGACAACACACCCGTTCGAGTGGACACCGTTGTACTTTCGACGCAGCATAAGGAGGACGTTTCCCTGGAAACGATCCGCAAGGATATGATCGACTATGTGATCAAGCCCACGATCCCGGCGGAGCTTCTGGACGAGAATACCAGATTTCTGATCAATCCGACCGGTCGCTTTGTCATCGGCGGTCCTGTTGGCGACAGCGGTCTGACCGGCAGAAAGATCATCGTTGATACATACGGCGGGTACGCCAGCCACGGCGGCGGCGCCTTCTCCGGCAAGGATCCGACCAAGGTCGACCGTTCCGCTGCCTATGCGGCAAGATACGTTGCAAAGAATATTGTAGCGGCAGGCCTTGCCGATAAATGCCAGGTCGAGCTCGCTTACGCGATCGGCGTCGCAAAGCCCGTTTCCATTCTGATCGATACCTTTGGCACGGGAAAAGTTGACAGCGATCGTCTTGCGAAGGCAGTCGATCAGGTTTTCGATCTGCGTCCCGCGGCTATCATCAAAGCGCTGGATCTCAGACGTCCGATCTATCATGCGGTTGCCGCTTACGGACACATCGGCAGAACGGATCTGAATGTTTCCTGGGAAAAGACGGACAAGGTTGACGCGCTGCTTTCTGCCCTGCAATAAACAAACAACCGGAGATCGACAGTCTCCGGTTTGTCTTGTTACTTGTCCTCGTTTGAAACAAGTACTTCGTTGTGGCGGAACAGCAGCGAGATACACCAGATGCCCGCAAGAGCAACGATCGTGTATATGATCCTGCTGACGACAGCGGATTGCCCGCCGAAGATCCAGGCCACGAGATCGACCTGGAACAAGCCGATCGCGCCCCAGTTCAGTGCGCCGATCACCGTTAATATCAGTGCGATCCTGTCTAACATTTCTCTCACCTCTTTCGATCCTTTGTTAGTATGCGCCGATCTGGGAACGCTTATACAAAAAAACATACCGGAGTGAGTTTATGTCAAATACAGAAAAACAGGAACCGGCGCCGAATGACAACATGCAAACGACGCAAAAAGAAGACCGGAATTTCAAATTCGCTTTTATCGCCATGTCCGTTCTGCTTCTTATTGTAACATGCGTTTTGGTCGGGATCCGCTTTATCGGGAAGCAAGCCGAAAAACAGACGGCATTCTATGAAACGATCGTTCGCGATGAGAATCCGGATGTGAGAGCTGCAGAAATCACGCAGGAGGGTGAATCTACTGCCGTCAACGTCAATACCGCCTCTCTTTCTGAATTGACGAAGCTTCCGGGGATTGGAGAAGCGAAAGCGAAAGCAATCATAGAGTATCGCGATGAGAACGGACCTTACACGACGCCGGAGGACCTCAAACGGGTCAAAGGGATCGGCGACGGCATTCTCGAAAAGATCCGTCCGTATATCTGTTTCTTTGAAGAAGATGCAACCGAATAAAAAAAGAACAGGTCCGAAGCGAAAAGCCTCGGACCGATTTTTTGCATTTTCCTCACCAGTTGAGCGTCCATTGCTCCTGCTGTTCGGCGGAGCAGCGGAAGGAACCGCCGAACCCCAACGCCTTGCCTGCCGCGTAGATCTTAACAGGCATATGATAATCCGCATAGGAGACGTAACCGTCCGCGTTGACGACGGCATGAATGGTGGAGCCGATGTAGGTGACATCAAAAGTCTCAAGCGTAAGCATGGAAAGATCCACGTCACCGGCATCGAGATAACCTGTCGCCCCTGCATTGTAAACGGGATGACGGTCAAGCGTTGCGTCCTCACTGACAAGCGTCACGTCAATAATGACGCTTGTGCCATCCTGCCGCGCGGTCGCCGTTGCCGCGCCGGCTGCCGGGAGGTCAAAGCCCTGACGCTTCGGCAGAAGCAGCGGAACCGTCTCCCCTTCGCCGATTACGCCTTTACCGCCGGAAAAGGTAACAGTATCGTCCGTCGGCTTCAGGACGCCGTTGATGATCGATTGCGCCAAAGACTTCAGCGGGCCGAGGTTCGGCTTGATCTCTTCAATGTTGAGGTCAAAGCTTTCGGTATGCTTGACGACGATATCATTCATATATCCCTTGGTTTTGTTGACCGCGTTGCCGAGGAACGTGATGATCTGTTCCTTGGACCAGGATTCCGGCGTGCCTGCAGCCGCAGAGGGATCTGACGTTGGAGCGGAAGAAGAGGACCCGGGAACGCTCGGCGCCGTGGTTGAAGCGATCGGAGGCAGCGTGGAGCTCTCAGAAACAGGTGCGCCGGAGGTGGAGACGACACTTGAGGACGGCGTATATGTATTGCTGGATGAAGGCACCGCCTGATTCGCCGTTGAGGAGACGTTCACATTGCTGTATCCATTAACCTCGATATAATTCGTCTGATATTTCACGCAGCCTGAAATCCCGAATAACAGTGCAAAGCAAAGCAAAATTGCAAGCGCTCTTTTTCTCTGAAACATATTCAATCCCCCGAAAGATTCTTTTACCCTTTTATTATACACGAGATTCTTTATTTTTCAAGCTTCCGTATAAAAAAAATGCGAAAACTATGAAAAAAGTATAAGAAAAATCCGAAACCGTGCACAGCTTCGGATTACATAGGTCCCGGATCTGATCGAGCACCGGCTTATTCGGCCTCTTGAGAATTCCCCTCTTTTTTGATCGCACCGATAAAGGACTTGATCAGCTCAATCACTTCTTTGATCGCCTTCCAGATAATCTCAAACACACCTGTCACTCACTTTCCGTCAAAAATTATAGAACATATTCATTTTTCATCATGCGTTGAACAATGTATTATAAGAATAGCACAGATATATGAATAAATTATGAAATTTTCATCAAAATCTTTTCATTTTCTTCATATTCATACACAAATTTTAACGATTTTATTTATATATTTTAAACAATCTCTTTATTCAAATCCGATTATATACAACAACGCGAGCGCAATATCGCGGTCTGCATGCTCCTGCTGCAGCAGCAAAAAGAGGGAGAACAGCAACAGTTTATCCGTATCCTCCGCAGTGTTTCGATCTGATCCCGAAGTATCTTCCGTATTCGCGATTCGGACTTGACTCTCAGTCGGCTGCTTTTGAGGGAAATTACCTTCCCCCTCTTTCTGACTCCGGATATCCTGCATAAAAAAGCGGGAGCGGTCCCGCATCTGCATCACTCTCCGCTTGGCTTCCTCCTGCATTTTCAGCATATCCGAACCGTCAGCCATTTCCGTCGTCTCCTTCCTGCAGATATCTCATCGCATTCATCATGCGCAAAAAGGAAATCGCCTCATCCGCGCGCCTTCTTCGATTTTCCTTCAGGAATGGTTTTATCGCGCCGATGAGCTGCGTCCGCTCGTCGTTCCGTGAAAACGCCTGACTGATCTTTGTGATCCGCTGGATCGCACCGGCGTCCATGCCCGGAATCTGCAAGTTATTTTTCAGCGAGGAGCCATCCTCCTGCGTAAAAATAGCCTCTGCTGTCTTTCGAAGCCCGTCGATCTCGTCCTGACTTAAGCTGCCCAGGATCGAAGAAATGTCCATCAGCGATGCTTCCCCAGTTTATAAAGGATCTCCTTTGCCTTTCCGGAATGCAGGATCTCCTTGATTTTCTCCGGAGAGGATAGGATATGCTGCAGGCGGTCTTTTTGCGCTGCGTCAAGGCTTTCTATCGCATCCTGTACCTTTGCGTCTGTAACCTGCGACTCCTCTTTTTTCAATTCATTGAACAAATCCTGTGTATCACGCACTTGAAAAATGCGCCCCTTTCGTGTATGATAGTATTATATTACGAGAAAGGGCAACCAAATATGCATAAATACCTCGTTCTTTCAGATTCCCACGGAAAAACTGACGCGCTGGAAATGATTCTCGAGAAAGAAAACGACTGCAGTGGTTTTATTTATCTCGGCGATGGGATCCGGGATATTCTGTTCCCTTCGCCCTACACGTTTGGAAAGCCGGTATACTCCGTGCGCAGCATGACAGACTACGCAGGCTCTCAGCGTCCGCTGGAGCTGACGCTTTCGATCGATGGGATACCGGTTTATCTCTGCCACGGAGACCATCTCGGTACGGACGTGAAGCTCGGGTTTGATTCCCTGCTTATGAAAGGGATCTATAACAAGTCGTCCATTTGCTTTTTCGGGCATACGCACAGGCAGACGATCCTGACGCGAGAAGGGCTGCTTCTGTTCAATCCCGGCGCGGTCAAGGACGGCAAATACGGGATTCTGACCACCGACAACGGTAAATATCAATTAGAGCATCGAAGTATCTATTAAGAAAAGGAGCATCACATGCCGCATCAAAAGCTTTGCCTTGGAACGAACTCACAATTTCACGCTGATATAATCGACCAAATTCCCATGATCCGTGAAGCCGGTTTCCATGAGATTTTTTTCGACTGGAAAAAAGACGCGCCGGTGGATCTTTGGTGCAAAAAAGCAAGAGACTGCGGGCTCCCAATTCAATCGATCCACGGTCCGTTCGGCGGATGCAGAGCGCTGTGGGAGGATGACGAGGCCGCGGCAAATGCTGCGCTGACGGATCTGGTCTGCTGTTTGCATTTATGTGCAGATCAGCAGATACCGATCATGATCTCGCACGTTTTCATCGGCTTTGATATCCCGCCGATCTCCAAAGAAAAGGGCTTGAACCGCTACGGCAAGCTGATCCGGGAAGCACAGAAATGCGGCGTCACAATCGCCTTTGAGAACACAGAAGGAGAAGAATATCTGGATGCTGTCCTTCAGACGTTCGGCAACGAAAAACACGTCGGCTTCTGCTGGGATTCCGGTCACGAAATGTGCTATAACCGCTCCGAAGATCTGCTTGCGCGTTACGGACAATTCCTCGCGGCAACGCATATCAACGATAACCTCGGCATAAAAGATATTAACGGCAGAATCACCTGGCACGACGATCTCCATCTGCTCCCCTTTGACGGGATCGCAGACTGGGACTATAACGCAAAACGCCTTGTGAATACGGGATTTAGCGGAACGTTGACCTTTGAACTGAACACAATATCAAAGCCAGACCGGCACGAAAACGATTTATACGACGCAATGCCGTTAGATGCGTATCTTGCGGAAGCGTATAAAAGAGCGTGCAAAGTGGAAAATCTTGTCTTCAAACGGTTGAATTTCTCTCATGGATATGATAAAATGTAAAAAAAGGAGGTCAGCATATGACAGATATTCTTACTACAACGGCTGCGGCAGTTGCCCCGACTGTTGATTATTTTGGGAACCAATTGGGCGAAATTGTGAGCGATCCGCTTACCGCAGCGGCGACCTGGATCAACGAAACCTTCGCGTCCTTTGATCATGCGATCCTGAGTTTTTATCACAACATCCGAAGTGAACCGCTGGACGTTTTCGTGCAGTTCTTCACAAAACTCGGGGACGGCGGCATCTTTTTGATCCTTTTGGGGTTATTCCTGCTCCTGTTTAAAAAATCCAGAAAAGTCGGATTCGGTATGATTCTGGGAATTGCGATCGGCGCCCTGTTCACAAATATCCTGATCAAAAATCAGGTCGCCAGACCTCGTCCTTATATGATCTCGGAGGAATACCGGCTTTGGTTCTCGGAGGTTTGGCATTACAAGATCGAATCCGAATTCTCCTTCCCCTCCGGCCATACGACCGCAGCCATGGCAACGATGACGCCTGTTTTCCTCTTCCTGAATAAAAAGAAAAGCTGGCTGGCGTTCTTATTCGTGATCGCGCTCGGTGCCTCAAGAAACTATATCATGGTGCATTTCCCGTCCGATATCATCGGCGGTATAATCATCGGCGGCATCGCCGGCATCCTGTCTTACCTGATCATACGGGCGATCTGGAAAAAGCTTGAAGCAAAAGAATCTCCGCTCGTTCGGTTCGATATCCGCGATCTCGGAAAAAACAAGAAAAAGGCTGCCTAAGCAATAGAAAAAACACTCCGTTCGGTTTTTCCGGACGGAGTGCTTTTTTATCGTTCTGGTTCTTTCCGTTTTCGCCATTTCGCGTGGTATTCCTGCCCGAACGCGTTCTCGATCAAATTGATATCGGCATGCAGAAGATCATGCAGAACGACCTCTGCGATATCAAACCGAATGCGCTCAAAGTCTTCCTTTGAATGCTTCGCAAACGTCAGGGCATTGGAGATCAGCCGTTCCTGTTTCTCTCTATCGACCGCATCAGCAGGCGGAAACATGCCGCCGGGCGCGCGTGTTTTAACTTCAACAAAGCACAGAATATGATCGGCAGACAATGCGATGATATCTGTTTCGCCGACTCTTGTCAGGAAGTTAGCCCCGACGATCTGATAGCCGCGATCCCGCAGGAACCTTGCGGCAAGCTGTTCGCCGCGCGCACCGCGGCGCAGATGCTCCGGCAGCGCCATCGCTCACACCTTCACGTGATTCTGGATCCGCTTTTCAAGAAGCTCCAGCGCAACCAGATTGTGCCCGCCTTCCGGAATAATGATGTCGGCAAACTTTTTGCTGGGCTCCACATACAGCTCATGCATCGGCTTTACCGTCGCTAAATACTGCCCGATCACACTGTCCAGCGTACGCTTGCGCTCCTTGACGTCCCGCAGAATACGGCGAAGGACGCGCTCGTCTGCATCCGTATCCACGAAGATCTTGATATCCATCAGATTGCGCAGTTCCTCGTTTTCAAGGATCAGGATCCCGTCCACAAATATCACGTCGGCAGGTTCAATATGCTTGGTTTCGTCCGTCCTGTCGTGAATACTGTAGTCGTAAACCGGACAATCGATCGCCTGCCCCGCTTTCAGTTTGCGAAGGTCTTCGATCATCAGCGCGGTGTCAAATGCCTCCGGCGCGTCATAATTAACCTTTACACGTTCCTCAAACGGTTTGTCATGCTGCGCCTTGTAATAATTATCGTGATTCAGAACGGTCACATGCCCCGGGAATTTGCTTGCCAGGATCCGCGTGATCGTTGATTTTCCGCTGCCGGAACCCCCGGCGATACCGATAATCAGTGTATTCATACAGCACCACCCTTCAGGAGATTACGTCATAGATCAAAGGCTTCTTTTCCGGCGCTGCGTCGGAATAGGAGACCGCGTCATGATATGCGCCGTTGACGGTTTCTTCCAGCCCCGGGATAGACGTATATGCGGTCGCAAGAAGATCGCCCTTGCAGATCAAGTCGCCGGTTTTCGCACAAAGGATCAGTCCGGCGGAGAAATCGATCGAATCGCCTTTTTTTCTTCTGCCTGCGCCAAGCTCCACACAAAGAAGCCCGAGCTTTTCCGCATCCATATGAGTGATATAGCCGTCGCGTTCCGCACGGATCGGGATCTCATATTTCGCCTGCGGGAAACGGGAAAGATCCTCAAGATAGGTAACGTCTCCGCCTTGTGAGGAGATCCACTCCTTCATCTTGTCAAAAGCGGCGCCGCTTGCGACAGTCTGTTCGCAACGAGCCTTTGCTTCATCAATCGGAAGCTGAAGCGCCAATGCGGTGATATTCGACGCCAGTGCGATAGAAACTTCATACAGGTCGTTCTTCTTCCCACGCAGGACCTCAACCGCTTCCTTGACCTCCAAGGCATTGCCGATATTCGTACCAAGTGGCGTGTCCATATCGGTGATCAGCGCAGCCATCTTTCTCCCGCAGGCTTTCCCGATCAGTACCATCTTCTCGGCAAGCACTCTTGCATCCGCAGGCGTTTTCATAAACGCGCCGCTGCCGGTCTTGACGTCCAGCACGATCGTATGCGCGCCGGCAGCCAGCTTTTTGCTCATGATACTGGAGGTGATGAGCGGAATGCTGTCGACCGTCGCGGTAACGTCACGCAGTGAATACAGGATCTTATCGGCAGGGACCATGTTGCCGGTCTGTCCGATCACCGCAATGTTCGTTTTTTCCACCTGACGCAAAAAGGCGTCCGCAGGCAGATCCGTCCGATACCCCGGAATAGATTCCAGCTTATCCACCGTTCCGCCGGTGTGGCCGAGTCCCCTGCCGCTCATTTTCGCAAGCTTGAGCCCAAGAGAACCAACAATAGGCGCTACGATCAGCGAGGTCTTATCCCCTACGCCGCCGGTGGAATGCTTATCCACCGATAACTGACCGAAGCGACTGAGATCCACCGTATCTCCGGAATGCATCATGGCGTCCGTCAGCGTGACGGTCTCTTCATCCGTCATACCGCGAAAATACACCGCCATCAGAAAGGCGGTCGCCTGATAATCCGGAATGCTTCCATCCACGATCCCTCGAATAAAAAACCGGATCTCATCTTCGGTGAGGACCTCTCCGTTGCGTTTTTTCAGAATGATATCATATGCTTTCATAGAATTCTCCTGTCAAAAGTCGGCGCCGCAATCACGACGCCGACGCTTGCCGCACATCGTACGGCGGAATCTGCTTATCTGGCGCCCTTGTCGTAAGGAATACCTTCTGCCTTCGGCGCGCGGCTCTTTTTCGAGGTAAACGCCAGAACGATCAGAACTGTCACAAAGGGAATCAGATTATAGAAATACATGTTCTTGAAGATCGCGGTATAAATGTGATTGAAGGTCTCGTTGTTTGCAAGCAGGCTCTTCATCCATTCCGTGCTCTCAAGAGGCTTGATAAGACTCTTGTTGTAGGTAACGGCAAGACACTTCAGGAAGCCGAACAACAGCGAACCGAGCGCGATCCCAACGGGTTTCCAGTTACCGAAGATCATGATTGCGAGAGCAAGGAAGCCCATGCCGGCAACCGTGCCTTCCGCAGTACCGTTAGCTACGGTTGCGACGTATGCGTAACCGCCGAAGCCGGCAAGCGCGCCGGAGATCGTTGTGCCGAGGTAGCGCATTCTGTTCACGTTGATACCGACGCTGGCCGCCGCCTGCGGATGCTCACCGCAGGAACGAAGACGCAGACCGGTTTTCGTCTTATAGATCAGGAAGGACAGCAGGATAAACATGAAGATCGCGATAAAGGTGGAGATATACGCCTTATCAAAGAATACCTGTCCTACGGGGTTCAAATCGCCGTTAAGCAGCGCGTAACCGAAATCCTTACGGGAACCGTCCGTCGCGGTAGCGGTTTCCATCTCAAGCTTGTCCTTGTTAAAGAGAACCTTCGTGATCAGCAGCGTCACAGCGGGAGCCAGCAAATTCAGCGCCGTACCGCCGATCGTCTGATCTGCTTTCAGATTGATCGCAGAGAAAGACAACAGCAATGAGAACAACGCGCCGAAAATCGCAGCGATAAGAAGACAGATCACAAACAGCAGCTGATTATGATCCACAAAATAAGGGATCTGCCGCAGATAGAAAGCCGTCATCGCGCCGGAAAACGCACCGAAGATCATAATACCGTCAAGGGCGATGTTGATGATACCGCTTCGCTCCGCAAACATACCTGCAAGCGCAACGATCAGGAGCGGGATCGCAAAAATCAGAGTTTTTTGAAGCAGAAAGATCATTTCGTCGCACCGTCCTTTCCGTCAGCCTTATTCTGTGCGGGAATCACAGGAGCCTTTCCGTTAAGAAGCGGAGAAACAGGTTCCTTCTTCTTTTTTCTGTTCAGGAATTCCTTGATGAACTTCGAGAAACCGGCGAAATAAATGATCACGGCAATGATCAGGCTGGAAACGTATTCGTTGAACGCCGTGGCGCCGGGAAGATATGATCCGCCGGCGTCAATATACCGCAGGAAGATTGCAGAGAAGATCACACCGATCGGGTTATTGCTGGCAAGAAGCGCGGCGGGAATGCCGTTGAAGCCAACGCTGGGAAGCTCCTGATACGTGTTCCACTTGAAGTCCTGACTGCCGTTCAGCGCCCACAGTGCTGCGCCGCAGGCCGCAAGACCGCCGGCGATCGCCATGGAAAGGATAATATTCCGCTTTTCATTCATACCGGCGTACTTGGAAGCATTCCGGTTATAACCGCAGGCCTTGAGTTCATAGCCAAAGGTCGTTTTATTCAGGATGATGTACAACACGACAGCAATCAACGAAGCAATCAGAATACTGATATCAAGGTAAGATCCCTTAAACAGCTGATTCAGACCGAGAGAGGGTGTGGCAACACCGTTGGAGATCGTTTTGCGGATGAAATTGGTCTTCGTCTCTGCAATATTAACAAACTGATCCTGATTCATATAAAACACCCAGGAGACCACGTTTGCGGCGATTCAGTTCGTCAGAATGCAAACGATAACTTCGTTTACATTGAACTTCGCCTTGAAAAAGCCGGGGATCGCACCCCAAATCACACCGAGGACCGTACCTGTGAGCAGCGCAAGCGTCCAGATGCACCAAGAAGGCATAGACCCCTGCGGGATTCCGAGCGCGACGACAAGGCTGCCCATAGCGCCCATCAGATACTGTCCGGGCGCGCCGATATTGAACAGACCTGTCTTGAACGCAAGAGAAACGGAAAGACCCGTCATGATCAATGGCGTGGCGGTGAACAGCATGTTACCAAAGGTAAAGAGGATGTCATTTGCATTCCCGGCTGCCATAGGACCGCTGAGAATAATCCAAATTCCCTGAAACGCTTCAGAGAGGGGGATGTCCTTGGAGAATACCGCCATCAGCACCAGTACGATCAAACCGACGATCAGACCGCCAAGAATACAGATCAGAGATGCGATCACGGACTGGACGCCGGAACGCTGCAGGAACGGCGTTGCCGCCTTATTCTCGACTTTGATTTTACTCATTGTCTTGCGTCTCCTTCCGTCAATTTTTGCCGCTTTGCACCGGCCATATACAGACCGAGCTCTTCCACCGTGGTGGTCTTCGGATCGAACTCACCGACAATCTCTCCTTCGTACATCACGAGAATGCGGTCGGAGAGGTTCATGACTTCGTCAAGCTCCAAAGAAATCAGCAGAACGGCGCTGCCGGCGTCACGGGTCGCTACGATCTGCTCATGAATAAACTCAATCGCGCCGACGTCCAGACCGCGAGTGGGCTGGACGGCGACAAGGAGCTTGTGCTCACGATCCAGTTCACGGGCAATGATCGCCTTCTGCTGGTTGCCGCCGGACATACTTCTTGCGAGCGTTACAGGCCCCTGACCGGAACGAACGTCAAATTTTTCGATCAGATAGTCGGCGTATTCACGCACCTTATCAAAACGGATAAAACCGGCTTTCTGGAAATCACTCTCAAAGTATCGCTGAAGGACGATATTCTCTTCCAGTGAATAATCCAGAACAAGTCCATGCTTATGCCGATCCTCCGGGATATGGCTCATGCCGTGCGTATTCTTATAACGAATGCTCTTCTTCGTGATATCTTCGCCATCCATGATGATCTTTGTGCCGGGTTCACACTTTTCAAGTCCGGTCAGAGCCGCGACAAATTCACTCTGTCCGTTCCCGTCAATGCCCGCAATACAAACGATCTCCCCCGCATGGACCTTCAAAGAAACGTTATTCACCGCGTTTTTCTTGTGCAGACGGCTCTTCACAGACATATGCTCGATCTCAAGCATCGTCTTGCCGGGCTTCGCATCTTCTTTATCCACGGCGAATTTGACGTTTCTGCCAACCATCATGCTGGACAATTCTTCTTTCGTGACGTCCGCGATATTCACCGTGCCGACGTATTTTCCCTTCCGGAGAACCGTGCAGCGATCGGCGACCTCCATGATCTCATTAAGCTTATGGGAAATAAAGAGGATGGATTTTCCTTCGGCAGCAAGGCCTTTCATAATATGCATAAGCTCAGTGATTTCCTGAGGCGTCAGAACGGCGGTCGGCTCGTCGAAGATCAGGATCTCATTTTCACGGTAAAGCATTTTGAGGATCTCGGTACGCTGCTGCATACCGACGGTGATATCCTCCACCAGCGCGTCGGGATCTACGTTCAAACCGTAGTTCTCCGAGAGCTGAAGAACTTTTTTCTTTGCCTCTTTCTTCTGCAGGAAGCCGAGCGTGTTCGGCTCGATCCCGAGAATAATGTTATCAAGAACGGAAAACACCTCAACAAGCTTGAAGTGCTGGTGCACCATGCCGATCCCGAGCGCATTCGCATCATTGGGATCGTTGATGGTGACTTTCACGCCGTCCTTGTAAATCTCACCTTTTTCAGGCTGATAAAGACCGAAAAGGACGGACATCAGCGTTGATTTACCGGCGCCGTTCTCACCGAGCAGCGCATGGATCTCGCCGCGCTTGAGCTGCAGGGTGATGTTGTCGTTTGCAATAATGCCCGGGAACACTTTTGTAATGTTCCGCATTTCGATCACATAGGGACTGGTTTGCGCGCTGGGATTCATTCCCGGTACCGTATTACTGTTACTCATAACGCTCCTCTTCAATCGAAAGATTTTGAAAAACGGGGATGGCAAACCTGCCATCCCCGCGATACTACCTCAGATTATTTATCAAGGTCGACAGTGATGTGCGCCCAACCTGCGGTGACGTCGGCAGGGACTTCATCCTTCGGGGTCACTTCGCCGGACTTGATCTTGTTGAAGAGCTCCTGATACTGCTCAACGGTGAAGTTGGCAAGTCTCCAAGTCTCAGTCGGAAGACCGGTGGAATTTTCGGCAGCGCCGAGGTTCTGCGCCTTGTCAGCAAGCTCAGCATCCCACTTACCGTCATAGAACTGCCCGAGAACCTTCTCGACAGAAGCGGACAGGCCCTTCATAGCGGAGGTGATGACCTTCTCGGACTCGCCGGACTGATCAACGTCAACACCGATGATCTTGGCGTCTTCATATTCGCCGGCAGCAGACTTAACGGACTGGAACATAGAACCGCCGCAAGCAAAGACTGCCTCAACACCCTCATCATACCAACCTGCGATCTGGGTCTGCAGCTCGGTAGAAGCGGAGAAGGTCTCACCGTACTTGAAGCTGTACTTCACGGAAACGTCAACGCCCTTCTCTGCAGCAGCATCCTCAGCACCCTGAAGGAAGCCGTAGCCGTAACGGTTAACAGCGGGGTTCGTTCCGCCGCCGCCGCCGGTGAAGCCAAGCTTGGTGTAGCCTTCCATGACGGCTGCATAACCGGCCATGTAACCGGACTCCTGCTCCTTGTAAACGATAGCGGTCACGTTGTCAAGACCAAGGGCCCAACCGTCAACGAAAACAAACTTAACGTCGGGGTTCTCCTTCGCAACAGCCTCCATGGCGGTTTGCTGAAGGAAGCCGGGCGCAACGATGATCTTCGCACCGTTGTTGATAGCCTGCTTCATAGCGGCGATACGGTCGTTATCGGAAGCATCGCTGCCGTTGGCGGGCTGATAATACTTGTAGGAAATGCCGTTCGCTTCGGCATAAGCCTGAGCGCCTTCATAGGTGCCCTGGTTGAAGCCCTTATCCATCAGCTGACCGACGTCGGTCACGACTGCGATTTCAAATGTGCCTTCAGCGCCCTGATTGTCGGCAGGCTGAGAAGCACTGTCCGTAGAAGCAGCGTCGTTGGTGGAAGCCGCATCATCAGTGCTGGCGGCGTCCGTGCTGCCACTGTCTTCGTTGCCGCCGCAAGCCGCAAGGCCGAGGCAAAGAAGCAACGAAAGCGCGATGAGTACTGCAAGTACTTTTTTCATGTGTTTTCATCCTCCATAAAAAAATGAATTATACAGGCATATTTCTCCTGTCGATATGATATGATATCATATCGGCGGCAAGAAATCAACAGATTTTTAAAAAAACGCATTATTTCTGCTCTGTTTTCAGGATTCCGATTTATAATGATTATTATTTCTTCTATTTTACAATTTCATTAACGGATTCATTAACGAATCACACATCCATAAACGCGGGAGAAAAACCGTTCGGCAGCAATTCTCCGAAACGGAACTTCCGGTATCCGCCCATGCCGGTCGAAACAAGAACGGGAAAATCGGGTCCGCAAAACTCCGCAATAACCTGTCTGCATACGCCGCACGGCGGGAACAGTCCTTCCACCACGCCGTTCTTTCCGCCTGCGACCGCCAGCATGCAGAAATCGCGCTTGCCTTCGCTCACAGCCTTGAAGATCGCCGTCCGTTCCGCGCAGACAGTCGGCGTGTAGGACGCGTTCTCAATATTGCAGCCGGTATAAATCGTGCCGTCCCCGCAAAGCAGCGCAGCGCCGACGCGATATCCCGAATATGGGACGTAGGCCATTTTCATCGCGTCCTCCGCCAGTCTCGTCAGCTTCGTTTCCATCCGGACGCTGTCGCTGAGGAGAGACGTGCCGGGGCATTCAAACGATACGCCGAGCCAATCGGCGACCGTAGCGGCGATATCTGAGAACGTGGGACGCGTCCCGAAGCAATAGGGCGTCACGCCTTTGCCGTAGATAAGCAGCGGCGTATACTCTCGCGTATGATCCGTTGTTTCAAGATAACCGGGATCGCAGCCATGATCCGCCGTGATCATCAGAAGATCTTCGTCGCCCATCTTTTTCATAAATCCGGGCAGCCAATTGTCAAACACGGCGTAAGCGGAGGCATAGCCGGGGATATCGCGCCGGTGTCCGTACTTCATATCAAAATCGACAAGATTCGTAAAGCAAAGCCCTTCGAAGTCCTTATCGAGCGCGGCAAGCGTAAACGCCATGCCTTCCTCGTTCGACTGCGTGAAGACCTTTTCCGTTACGCCCTGCCCCGCGAAGATGTCGCTGATCTTCCCGATCGCATAGACGGTTTGTCCCGCGTTTTTCACAGCGTCCAGCACTGTTTCTTTCGGCGGCAGAAGAGAAAAATCGTGCCGTCTGGGCGTCCGGTAAAAAGTTTCGGCGTTTTCCCCAAGGAAGGGTCTCGCAATAACGCGGCCGACGCCGTGCTCCCCTTGCAGGATCTCGCGCGCCATCCGGCAATACGCATAAAGCTGCTCAGGAGGGACGATCTCTTCGTGCGCCGCGATCTGGAAGACGGAATCCGCTGAGGTATACACGATCAGCGCGCCGGTCTTCAGATGCTCCTCGCCGTAATCCTTCAGCACCGCTGTGCCGGAATATGGCTTGTTGCAAAGAACGTCTCTGCCGGTCGCCTTCCGGAACGCCTCCAGCACCTCCTCCGGGAAGCCGTTCGGATACGTCGGCAGCGGTTTCGGGGAGACAACGCCCGCGATCTCCCAATGCCCGATGGTAGTATCCTTTCCGGCGGAAGCTTCGGTCATTCTGCCGACCGCCGCGGTTGGTGCGGTTTCCTCTCCGAGGAACGAAAGCCCGGGGATCAGCCCAAGCCCCATTTTTTTCGTCGTTTCAGCGGAAAAATGCGGATCCTCGCTGATGCGTCTGATCGTATTGACGTCATGATCGCCGAACTTTGCCGCATCCGGCATTTCGCCGCAGCCGCAGGAATCCAACACGATCAAAAATACTCGTTTCATACTGTATCCTTTCTTACTCACGGATCGCCGTTTCAAGCGCAAGCGTCATCATTTCTGTAAAGGAGTTCTGCCGCTCCTCGGCGGTCGTTTCCACGTGAGAGAGCAGATGATCGGACACCGTGCAGATCGCAAGCGCTTCTTTCCCCGCTCTCGCAGCGTTCATATACAAAGCCGCGGCTTCCATCTCCACTGCGGCAACGCCCATCTTCTGCCAGGCGGCGACTGCCTTGAAGCCGTCCGGAACGCCTGCTTCATCTTTATAAAAAACGTCGGAGGAAAGAAGACTTCCCACGTGATACCGCAAACCGCTCTCTTCCGCGATCTCTGCGGCAGTTTTCAGCATAGAGAAGCTCGCGACAGGGGCGAACGTACCTGGAAGATGGAACTGGGAGGCGTAATTGGAATCGGTGCAGGCGCCGATCCCGAGCACAATGTCGCGCACCTCGATATCCGGGCGGATCGCGCCCGCAGAGCCGACGCGAATGATCCGGTCCACGTCAAAGAAACGGAAAAGCTCAAAGGAATAGATTCCGATGGAGGGCATACCCATGCCGCTTGCCATGACGCTGACACGGTTTCCTTTATAATAGCCGGTATAGCCCTGTACGCCGCGCACGTTATTCACAAGCCTGATATCCGTCAGGTAATTCTCCGCGATGAACTTGGAGCGAAGCGGGTCGCCCGGCATCAGTACGGTCTTTGCGAAATCATCGGGGACAGCGTTGATATGAGGTGTCGGATAATTAGCCATTAATAATTCCTTTCCGCAATCAGCTGCGTTCTTTTACGATTTTGACGATCCGGCTCGTGCCGAGTCTGGAAGCGCCGAGACGCAGGAAGTTTTCCGCGTCCTCCAGCGAACCGATCCCGCCGGCAGCCTTGATCTTCTTCCCGTTTTTCATATGTGCGGCAAACAGCTCGATATCGTGCGCTGTAGCGCCGCCCTTGGAAAATCCGGTGGAGGTCTTGATGAAATCCGCGTCGCTCCCGGAGACGATCTCACACATTCTGATCTTTTCCTCATCCGTCAGCAGGCATGTCTCGATGATCACCTTCAGCAGCTTGCCGCCGCAGGCTTTTTTGACGGCGTTGATCTCATCAAGCAGCGCTCCGTACCTTTTGTCCTTGAGCCAGCCGATATTGATCACCATGTCGATCTCGTCCGCCCCGTTTTCAACGGCGTCCGCCGTTTCGCAGCATTTGACGGCGGTGGTCGAATACCCGTTCGGGAACCCGATCACGGTGCAGACGGTCAGCGCGTCACCGAAGGTCTCCTTTGCCTGCTTCACATAAGAAGCGGGGATGCAGACGGATGCGGTATGATAGCGCACGCCGTCCTCGCAAATCGCTTTGATCTCTTCCCATGTCGCGGCGGGCGCGAGCAGTGTGTGATCCACCTTCGAGAGGATCTCCTGAATTTCCATATAAATCATCCTTTCTTTTATTATACTTATTTTTATTCACAGTCGTACAGGATCCGATATGCTAAGTCCGGGTCGTCGGACATCACACAGTCCGCATTTATCTCCCGAAGCAGACGCATATCGTCCGGATCGTTGATCGTCCAATACTGCACGGCGATATTGTGCTTATGCGCATAGTCGGTCATTCTGCTTGTCCCGAGGCGGATCATAAACTGATTTGCCGGAATCTTCTCCACGGCGGAGGTCAGCTTCCCGGAGGCCGCAAAGCTGATCCGCCGCGCGGTAGCCGAGCTCCTTTTTGTTCTTGATCTCGATAATGTAACGAAATCCGCCGTTCCCCTCCAGATAATCAAGAACTTGACCCAGCGTCGCAACGCGCAGGGAATCGGGGACCTCAGCGCCGGTAAGTCCGTAATACGGCATGTTGCCGTCATCATCCGTGAATCCGGCGCCGAAATTGAGCTGCCGCAGCTCTTCCAGCGTATAGTTTTCCGGTCTCGCGCCGTTCACACCGAGGACCTGTTCGCTGTCCGTCGTACGGTCCAGCGTATCGTCGTGCAGGATGACGAGCTGCCCGTCCTTCGTCAAATGCAGATCAAACTCAAAAACATCCGTTCTGAAATCCGCGGATTCCACACAGCGTTCAAACGCCATCATGGTATTTTCAGGAAAGATCCCGCCGCCGGAACGGTGTGCGGAGACCAACGTCGTCCCGTAAGGTGTAATATACGGATTGGAAACGTCATAATCCTGAATGACAGACTTCCAGTCGTGCGTCGCGATAAATCCCACGCTTGCCAGGAAGACGACAAGAACTGCCGCGAAGACCAACAGGATCCGCCGTATAGGGCGACGCCTGCCTTTCGTTTTCTTTTCCGAATGCGCCTCTTTGTTCATTTCTTACACCTTCCTCCGGGAACTTCCTTTTTCTATCATACTCAAAATACAGGAGAATGTCAAGGGAACGCCGCGAGGTTTTATTTTCGTTTTCGTAACTATTGACAAAAAACGACTGGACTGGTATACTGAATTTATCTTTTTGATCAATAATTAACAGGAGTGAGATTATGGATTTCAACAAATTCCTCTCTGACAAGCGCAATCCCGTCCCCACGCCCGAAAACATTGTGGACGCGGCAGGCAACTGCCATTTCGGCACCTTCGAGTCCGAATTCCCGCGCATGGATTTTCTGAAGGTCAATAAGCCCTCCAAGCTCCCGAATTTTCTGAACAAGACCCGGCTGACGCTTTGGGAGGCCACCGAGATCAATTTTGATAAAGTCACACTGTTGACCGCCGTGTGCGATATGGCGCTGTTCGGCACCGTTCTGACCGTGCTTTACGACAAGCGAACGAAGAAATGCACCGCGTGGCAGGAGATGCTGTTCCCTGCGTCAAAAGCCGTGATCTCCAAAAACCTGATCAAGGGCAGCGAGACCTATGCGAAAAGCAAAAACGTAAAGCTGCATTATATCAACGAGTTCCAGCGCGGCCAGGCAATCGTTTCCGGCACAGCCAAGAGCAAAAAGGACGGCGTCCTGGACTACAGAGTCAAGCTGACGCGCGTTTCCAAGCCAAGCATCGTTTCGATCCCGTTCGGCGATAACCGTCCGCTGTATTCGCAAAAGGATCTGTTCAGCGTTGAGGGATATCTTGATTACAACGGCGAGCGTTTTATCGCCGATGGGAATACCACCGCGATCATCGACGACCACAGAGGGTATTATCCCAGAGATTCCCATTACGACTGGGTCACGACCATGGGCAAAAAGACCATCGACGGCAAGGAGCAGTATTTCGGCTTCAACCTGACGAGGAACCAGAGCATCAATCAGGACGATTACAACGAGAACCTGATCTGGTTCGAAGGCCGCTCGACGCGGCTGACGCCCGTCGTGTTCCGGCATGAGGCCGACAACCTGTGGCACGTGCAGGATGAACACGGCATGGTGGATCTACGCTTCCACATCGGGGATGAATTCCTGATGAAGCTGAACGCCGCGCTGATCAAGATCGATTATCACATCACGTTCGGTCATCTGGAAGGGTACGTCTGCGACCCCGACGGCAATCGGTACGACCTTGACGGCATGGTCGGAATCGGCGAAGATAAATCGCTGCTGTTCTGATTATGACTGCTGTCATATCCGCGCTTCTTCTCGGCGTCGGGCTCTCCATGGACGCCTTTGCGGTCTCCGTCTGCAAAGGTCTGAGCGTCGGGTTTGTCAAGCTCAGGCATATGTTCTGCGCCGGACTTTGGTTCGGCGCTTTTCAGGCGCTCATGCCGCTGATCGGGTATTTCCTCGGCGCCTCATTTCACGATCATATCGAAAAGATCGATCACTGGGTCGCATTCATCCTGCTGCTCCTGATCGGCGTCAATATGCTGCGTGAGGCGTTTTCAAAAAAGGAAGACGACGGGAAGAACGCGTCTTTCAGCATCGGGACCATGCTGCTGCTTGCGATCGCGACCAGTATTGACGCGCTGGCTGTCGGGATTGCGCTGGCAATGGACGTAAATACTAACATATGGCTGAATATCGGCGTGATCGGGTTGACGACCTTTCTCTTCTCTTTTACCGGGATACGGATCGGCGCTGCCGTGGGGAACAAGTTCGAGAAAAAGGCGCAGATCGCAGGCGGTGTGATTCTGATCCTGATCGGCGTCAAAATTCTACTCGAACATCTCGGCGTCATATAGACCTTCGATGATATCCCGAAACACGGGAGCGCAGTCCACAGAGGCGGCGCTCCCGTTTTCATTGAAGATCACGATTGCGCAGCGCGGCGATTCATACGGCGCCCAGCCGCAAAACCACGTGCAAAGCTGCTCTGTATCCCCGTCTGGGTATCGCCCTGTCTGTGCGGTAGCCGTTTTTCCCGCGGAGGAGACCAGATCCGACCGACCGGCTGTCCCGGTGCCCTCCAGCATATTCAAAGCAAGCGCCTTTCCTAAAGCTTCGCATGTCCGGCCGTCCAGAACCTGGTATTCGACTGCATTGAGATAATACGCGTACTTCTCCCCTTCCTGATCGATCAGGTATTTCATAAGAACCGGCTCCCGGTAGGTCCCACCGTTCGCAAGCGCCGCATAGGCAGCCGCAAGCTGTAAGGGAGACGCCAGCAGTTCCCCCTGCCCGAAGCTCAGATTCGCAAGCGCAGCGGACGAGTCCAAAGCCGCCGCCGCGGGCACCACACCCGCGGCGTTAACAATATCGCCCGTAAGACGGATCTCTTTTCCGAATCCGAACTCTTTCGCCGTGTCTACAAGCGCTTGCGGGCCGATCAGGGATGCAAGATGAATAAAATAAGAATTGCACGACTTGCAGATCGCATGCTGCAGATCCGTTTCCCCATGAGAGACCCCGCGATAACAGGAAAAATGCATGCCGCCGCAATCCACACCACCCTCGCACGTATACGGGATATCAGGTCCCACGCCTTTTGAGGCCGCAGCCGCCGCTACGATGGGCTTAAATACGGACCCTACAGGCCAGGCTGAAACAGCCCGGTTCAGGAACGGGGATCTTTCGTCATGCAGGGAAGCCGAGAGCTCGTTCACATCAAACACGGGAACACTGACCATTGCAAGGATCTCTGCGGTCTCCACGTCCAGAACTACCGCGGCGCCTGTTTCGATCGAAGATCTGCGCATGGCGGCTTCCGCAATGCGCTGAACCTCTGCGTCGATCGTCAGCATCACGCCCGCAGGATTGTCATACGCATCGGATCGGATCTGCAGCCCGCGCCCGGCAATTGCATGTCCGAGCCCGTTTACGGAAAACCGGACCGAAAGCGTCCCCTCCGCCTCATGCAGCAGCCTGTCAAAGGACCGTTCGACCCCGCATACCCCCTGCCCCTGCGCGTCCAGATACCCGATCACGTGCGCGCAAAGCGGATTTCCCTCGTATCGTTTTACTGTTGCCACATTTTTACACGTATTCGTTTCCGCAACTTGTTCCCGTGTCCTGCGGATCTGCAGATTCCCCGCATCGGTTACGCCCGAACCGGTTTCTTCAGAAACATCTGTGATTCGAATGACCATGTTTTCATGCGCCGTATTGACCAGTGCGACGCCGTTCCGGTCATAAATATATCCTCTGCTCTTCGAGATGACCGCCGTTCTTTCGCCCTGACGGTTTCCGGATGCGGGATAGGAATATCGCTCTGAAACGGCAGTTAACCGGTAGAACACGGCGCTGAACAGGAAAAGCACAGCCGTCAGCAAAACGACTGGCCTGTTTGTTCTGTTGCTTCTGTTCATCGGAACACCTCAAAAACAGTATCTCAAATTATTTCAAAATTATTACAAAACCCGGACTACAGCTTGTTTTTTTACAAGATATGGATTATAATATTTCAGTTAAAAATCCCGATAGTGAAGGAGGTGTGACCTGTGCCGCTGCGGGAAATGCCCTCATTTGTGTTTTCCCATAGAAACGTTTTGATTTCCGTGATCTGCGCGCTGGTCTCCTGCTTCTTTTTGACGCTGCAGTTTGTGTTTATGCGGGCGAATATCTTTGAGATCGTGTTTGACGTCGTGATCCCCTTTTCCGCCGCCGTCACTTTTGGCTGCCACGCGATCACAATGGCGATGGACCGGCCGTTCATCCTGATCAATTCCGTCACGGTTTATTTCCTCTCTCTGCTGATCCGACAGCTTATATATGTGGAGGTCGGTGCGGGAAACACGTATCCCTATATCACGATTCTGGAATGTATCCCCTATGTATTCTACTGCATCACCGTGACGACGGATAAGCTCAAGAAATTCACGCGATACGTTGTGCTGGTCGGCTGCGGGCTGCTGATCGTGTTTGTACTGATTCTGATTATCATTCTGTCCTTTTTCAAAATTGTGCTGTTCTTCTCAAACGCAAAATCCATGATCGCCATGATCTTCGGTCTGCTCGCCATCCTCGCGATCTATATCGGCATGTTGGAGCAGCTCAAGATCGCAGGCACAAAAAAACGCGTCCGCAGCCATCGCGGCGCGTCGGCATAAAAAAACGTCCCGATTGGGACGTTATATTCGCGGGTATGGTGGAATTGGCAGACACGCCGGATTTAGGTTCCGGTGGGCGACCATGCAGGTTCGAGTCCTGTTACCCGCACCAAACTCAAGAAATCCGAACCAAATCTTCCAAATGGGAGACGGGTTCGGATTTCTTCTTTTCTTCTCTTATGGCTTCTTTCCAAATGGAGCCCCTGTTCGCAAAGAATCTAAACCGAGGGGCCCGAGGAAAAAGAAGAAGTTTGATGATTCATCTTAGACAGTATCCTCCCCCGGCAAGTTATAAACCAATAACAAAAAAATATTGAAAGGATGATTCTTAAGATGAAAAAGCATATTACTGACGAAAAAACAGGCATTTCTTACACCCTTCACGGTGACCATTATCTGCCGGATTTCTCTTTACCTGCCGAAGAAGAAATCCACATCGGCGAATGGGGACAACGGCACGCGGCGTTCCTGAAAAAGTATCAGCGCAGCGTGTACGATGAATTCTTTTTCAGTGGAAAGCTGAACGCCTATCTTGCCCAAATCGACCGTGACGCACAGGAGATGTTCGACCTACTTACCCGTCAGCTTGCCGAACAGGAAGGGATAACCGAACAGCTCAAGGCAGAGGATCAAATGGAGTGGGTTCAGTGTATGAATTCAATCCGAAACCGCGCAACCGAAATCGTAAAGCCATGAATTGATTTATGTCTAAATGAAATATTGCCTGGCATGTCACTTCGATATGTCGGGCAATAGTTTTTACGATTTGGATTGCGCTATTGTTTTGTTAAGATATGCCATATAACTTTTTCTGAAAACCCGCAGCGTTCATAAAGTGCAAGCGGGTTTGTTCTGTTTTTGACTTCGCCTGAGACTGTAACGAAATCAGCTTTCCCCTTCATTCTGTTAAGCAGTTCATTAACAACAAATGCACCAAGCCCCATGCGACGATATTTCGGGGAAACTTGAATCCATTCCAAAATGCCTTCGCCTATGCGAGTGTCCAGTTCGGCAATACCGGTAGCAACCGTTTTTTCGGTCAGGTTATCCTTTACGGCAATCCATAACATGGGATCATATACGGGATGGTTTATGTACTTTTTCAGATCTGAGTCTGAAACACCTCCATCCGCATAACACTCTCCGATATGATGTGCGAAATCAGCAACACCAATTTCAACAGTACTGTATCTGTCCGGTAAAATAGGTTTTTGTAGGTCCTGCATTCTGTGAATCAGCTTGAAATACGGTTCGTCATAATATGTTTCGTATTTGTTTCTGTTTTGCCGGTATTCATTATTCTAATGATTTTCAGGAAATCCGGTACTGTTACCATTTCCGTTTTCCAGAACGGTATTGAGGATGCTTTGCACGGGTCAACCAAATAAATATCTCTGTCCATCACTATTCATCACCTTTCAACAACGTCAAAAGCCTTCACATCATCGGATTGTTGATTATTATCTGCGACTTCGTATGTCATCCGGACGTATGAATTCTGCAATACACAGCAATCTTTCAGTTTCAATACACCTAATCCTGAGAGTCCATCCATTGACCGGATGGACTCGCCATCAATGAGCGTCGGTGTATCCCGCCCTCCAACTAAAACAGGCGCGATAACAAAATCGACGAAATCAATCAGCTTTTCCCGCAGCAGAAAACCATTTACCGTTCCGCCGGATTGTAGAGTCAGGCGTTCACATCCGAAATCATTTTTCAGTTTCGCAAAAGCCTCGTGTAAAGAAAGCGTTGACTGCAAAATAATATGCAAATTGTCTTCCCGGACTTGTAACGCCGGATGGTTCGCATTTGTAGTGATTAAAACAAATTGTTTCGATTTTGCGCAAAAATACCGTATGCCGTGCTCTGTCAGATGGTGATTGTCCAACAAAACGTGGGAGACGACTGTTTTTGACGGTATGGCGTTTTGATTCACGCCCAATTTTGCCTGAACGCGTCCTGTGTTGAAAGACCACAAATCTGTCGTCTGCTCAATCTCATAGTATTGATGTAAGCCTTCCTTTACGCCGTCGAGCTTCGGCAGATCGCTATCAAAATCAAATGCGTCAGATGCGCCGGTGCTGATTTTTCCGTCGGCGGAGGCAAGCATAAAAAGCGTTGTGATCGGTCTGTTCATGATAATTCCCCGTTCAGTATTATTATCATTCTACAAAACTTACCGTCTTTATCCTCGGCTTCTTCGTATACAGTGAAGCCGAGTTTTTCATATAACCGCACGGCACCGGTATTGTCGCGGTTGACGCCGAGGACGATTTCACGGTAGCCCTTTTCCTTTGCGAGCGTCAGGATGTGTTGTGTGATTGCCTTGCCATATCCCTTCCCGCGCTGTTCCTTTTTTACGATCAGGCGGGAGAGGTACAGCCGTTTACCGGGAACCGTATCGTATTCGGGATTATCATAAACCAAATCGCATTCAGCGATATATTCGCCGTCTACGGTGAGGATATACACCTCGCGTACACCGGCTTTGATTTGAGAAATAAACGTCTGCGTATAGGGACAGGCGGTCATATCCCAGATCGCGCCGCACTTCGGGTAATCGGCAAGGCTGATTTGTTTGATTGTATAAGATTTCTTCATCATTTCCGCAATATATCCAGCGTGTGATGCGACGCGCCGACCGCGTTCACGCATGTGTGCATGTATTTCTGCGTCGTAATGAATTCGACCTGCCCGTGTTTCGAAAGCAGGCGGCCTTCCTCATCGTAGATTTCATAATACTGCTTCAGGATTTCGGTTTCACTCATTGCCGTTGGCCTCCATACTTTCTATGATAATAATCGAATTGTTGAAATCCTTCTCATACCGGATGAAGTCGAAGGAAAAATACGCAGAGGATCCGTCAATCCTCATAATCATCCGGCATATCGGAGAACGTATAATACAGATCCCATGCGCCTGCAAGATATCTTCGCCGCAGCGTGAAATTAACGGCGCGGATCGGCTTCTGATAATCGCACGCTGTACGGGCCCACGCATACAATTCGCGGTATTTCGGATCGTTCGGCGATTTCAGCGCTTTCTGCAGCTCTTCAAATCCGTGCGGACCGCCGCAGTCCTCCGGCGGAGCGTCCCCCGTCATCAACTCACATACAGGCGCCGGAATATCCGCGTCTTCAATAATATTGACAAGTCTGATTTCATGTACCCACCCGTCTCCGAAATCATACTCATAAAAAATACGGTCGACGGAAGGGAATACATCTTGAAGGAGAACTTCGCTCTCGTCAAGGATCTCACAGTTCGCAGAAAAATCGTCATCTTCCCACTGCTGCGAATCGATCGCTCTTTTTGCAGCGCGTCCGTTTTTGTGAAGCCGCAAAACAAAATCATGGATATGATAATTTTCCCAAAGGAACAGCTGCTGAATCACGTCGTGCAAGTAAAACAGGGAAAAATCCAAAGGAACCGTAACCCGCCGAATGCATGACGTTTCCATCAGGGCAACGTCGAAGACGCCGGCGCGGCAGCAAAAGACGCTGCCGTATTTGTCTCGCATCAGGCGCTCCAGTTCTTCGTATGTTACATAATAATCCTTCTCTTTATCTTCTTTTTTGTTTTTGATTTCATAGTTGATTTTCGGCAGAAGGATCGTCTGAAACAGGTCGTCCGGCGCAAAACAGCCTGACAAACGCGATACATAACCGCAGAACTGGTTGAGCCGCGTTACTGCGGAACGACTTTGGGTCTTGCAAATCACTGCGGGAAAACCACAATCCGCAATATATCTGTCAATCACGTTCTGTGCGTAATTCTCCGATGCAAGCATATTACGAAGACCCGTCTCGATCCTCTGCTGGATCTGCTTCTTATCCTTCGCGGTAACGCCATACAGAATGAAGCCGCAGCAGCTCGCGTCGTTCATAACGACAACGCATTTTCTGCGGTTTAGCGTCAATAGGTTTGCGGAAAATGAGAACAGAGGGGCATCTTTTTCCGTAGTTTCCTCCGGCTCGAGAGAAAGATAGTCCAACAGCTTTTTCGTACATCCGATACGCATTTTTTGTTACCTCTCTTTTGTTGTTTTATATACAGCATACTATTTTATGCCCCGTGAATTCCAAAGTTAAATACACACCGTATTTCTTCAGTACAGCTTTTCCGTATCGAAGAAATAGCCGAGCGTATGGACCAACTCGCCGCTATCAAACAGGTTTTTGATTTGTGCTTTGCTCATCCATGCGGATTGCGCTACTTCCTTTGTGAGAGCGTTTTCCAAAGTAATCGGACCGTCATATTGAAATAGCCAAACGTCAAGGATATCAGCAAATCGGACGCCGCCCACTGTATCTCGCACTTTGGAAAACACCGGGGTCCCGTTTTCGGGCGAAAGGGTGACGCCCACTTCCTCAAGCGTTTCCCGCAGCGCGCCGTCCAGACTTGTTTCCCCTTTCAGAACCGAACCGCCGACGCATTCCCATTTGAGCGGCAGCGTAGGACGGTCTGCGCTGCGCTGTGAGATCAGGTATTCTCCTCTACTGTTTCTGATCCATACGTGAACGACAAGATGATAACACCCCTGCGGGATCGCGTCGCCCCGCGTGTGCGTGCATCCGGTCAACTCGCGGCGCTCGTTATACAGATCCCATACTTCCATAACCGACCTCCGTTGGCTCATTCGCTCCGATCGTCCTCGATACACTCAAGAAACAGTCTCTTGTGAAACGCGCCGTTCGTGCGCTGTTTCTCCGCTTTCATAGCCAGCAATTCGTCAAAGGAAATGCCCGCGTTTTCCGCAAGTGCCTGCACGACCTCCAGAACGTCTGCAAGCTCTGATAGTTCTTTGCCTTCCAGATACTCGCCGACCTCCTCGATCAACTTCTTTTCTAACGCAGAGACATATTCTTCTTCGGATAATACGCGAATCTGCGCGGGTTTCCCGTTTGCCGCAATGATTTCGGGAATACGATCCCGAACCAGCTTATTGTATTCTTTTCTCATCTGAATTTCTCCTACCCCTCAGTATTAAAGCTGTTTCCAATAATACTCAACCTGAATAACGGTTCCGTCCGGGTATCTTTCCTCAGCAGATTTGATAAATTCTGTAAATCCCCAATGGGTATACATTGCTTTGTTCATTTTATCGTCGGGTTCCACGCCCAAAACCGCTTTTGTATAGTAACCTTTTCCCCGATACTCTTTTATTGTCCGAAAAGCGCAAAGATACGCTGTTGTTTCGTCTATCATTCCCGCGCTGTTTTGCACCTCGCCCGGATCGACCACTGCGGTCGCCTCGCAAATAATCGTCCCGTCAAGGATCCCGTAATACGGAATCGATCTGCCCGTTTGAAAATTGTTGATTGCCTCGGGTTTCCAGATGATCCAGTTTTCCTGCCCGGGATGGAGCTTGATTTCATAATCCCATTTTTCTTCCATTTCCTGCAGAGAAGCGATTTTGCAAACATACCGATCGTCCATATTTTCAACAAAAGGCTGAAATTTTAGCTTTTTTATCACCTTTCGCATGGCGGCGTTATCCTTTTCCGTTCGGATCGTCGGGATGCGGTTGCTTGACAGGATTTCATTTGCAACAAAGCTGCAAATCGCTGTTGCATACCCCCGATTCCGATATTCTTGTGCCACGCGCACGTCGGAGATTTCCCAATAACGGTCCGTCAGCTTTTCAATGCAGGCCCGCGGGACCATCTTGTTGTCAACAAACAGTCCGCAATAACGAATCCCTGTTTTCATGATCCCGTTCCACTTTTTTAGTGAAAGAGTGTTCTGATCGCATAACCGCAGGTGCGCGTTGAACAAACGCCGTTCATCCGGTCCCAGCCACCGGATTTTGGTTGAAGGGAAAGACAGCAAGGTTCCTTCTGTGTATCGAAAAAGGATCTCGGAATCATCGGCAGTCTTTTTCCAACGCTCCTGATCCTTATCCTCCAAAACAAAGCCCGCCTTATAGAAAGCGATTTGCGATGCGGTATTCCTTTGAAATACGACCGCGTTGAATACGGTGATTGGCTGTGCGATCCAAGCAGCGGCATTGTTTAAGAATTTACTTATAACGGCAGTGCCTTTGCCCTGTCCACGTACAGCAGGATCAACAACGATTTCCATGATCGTTACCGTACCGTTACAATACCCGTAGGAAATGACCGCGAACGGATGCCCATTTTCAGATACAAGTTTGGTCGAAAAGTATTCTCCGCGCTCCGGGCTCGATTCATTTTTCCAGTATTGATGAAATGCGTCAAAACCCTCGTC
>CACZGD010000005.1:41321-63211 GCA_902780565.1 Oscillospiraceae bacterium | reverse complement strand
AGCACGCCCGCCATGAAGGGATCCTCGGAATAGTATTCCAGATTTCTGCCCGCGAGCGGGTTGCGGCGCATGTTGACGGGAGGCCCGAGCCACATGCCGACGTTGTTTTTATAAAGCTCCGCGCCGAGCAGCATGCCGAACGCCTCCACCAGCGCCACGTTCCAGGTATTCGCAAGAATGGCGTTGCCGGGATACACGGTGCCCATGAAGCAGAGCCCCGCGCCGCCGTCGCCCTGCGAGAAGCGGTTGAGCCCGTATTTCGCGCAAAGCGCGTCGCTGCAGCCGACCTGATTCTGCTCGTAGGAGACAAAGAAGGTGGCAAGCTCCTTATCGCTCCACTGCGCGAGGTACTGGTCCATGGTGATCGTGCCGAACACGACCTCGGAAAGCCGGTGCCCCACAAGGACCGGGCTTTTTTCCACGTTCGCCAGCGGGGTCTCGACGTGCACGTAATTCTGCGCCCTTTCACGCACGGGCAGCGTTTCGTAGGTGCCGTCCGCCAGCAGGCGCTTTTCGAGGTTCGTGGGACAGAGCGAGGACAGGCGCTCGGTCACTCGCAGCGAATCCACCGTCGCCGTGCCCGCCTCGGTCACGCTGCGCACGGAATTGCCCACGAGGAAGCGGTAGTCGCCCGCCTCCAGCACCCAGCAGGACTTGTTGCCGGTCTTGCCGAGATCGTCGAAGGACGCAAGCTCCGTCAGCTTCGTTTTCAGCGTGACCGTCTGGCTTTCGCCGGGCGCGAGGGTCTTCGTCTTGCCGAAATCGCAAAGGACCTTCGCCGCCTTGCCGAGCACGCCCTGCGGCGCGGAGACGTACAGCTGAACGACCTCCTTGCCGGGGACAAGACCGATGTTTGTGACGACGGCTTCCGCCTCGACGGCGTCGCCGTTCACGGTGAAGGCGCCAGTCTCGATCAGGAACTCGGTGTAGGACAGACCGAAGCCGAACTCATAGTTGACTCTTTCATAGTCGGGATCAAAGGTCTCGAACCAACGGTAGCCGACGAAGATATCCTCGGTATACGCCTGACGCTGTTCGCCCCAGCCCGCCGTGGAGGGATAATCCGTGAGGTCCTTTGCCCACGTATCGTTCGTTTTGCCGGAGGGGTTCACGCGGCCGAGCAGCACGTCCGCGATGCCGACGCCGCCCTGCATGCCGGTAAAGTTCACGTAAAGGACGGCGTCCACGCGGATCCCGTCGATCTCGTCCTTCGCCCAGGAGGTATCGATCACGCAGGGGGTGTTGAGCACGACCACGACCTTTTTGAAGGCCGCCGTGAGCTGCCGGAGCAGCGTTTTTTCATTCTCACGCAGATACCATTCGGCGCGGGACAGGTCGAACGCCTCGCCCGCCCAGCGGCTGAGGAACACGACCGCAGTTGCCGCCTCTGCCGCGGCAGCCGAGACCTCTGCGTCCGTGGGCGCATACGCCGTTTTACGCAGGACCGCGGCGGAATAGGCGTCGCTCGTCGGATGATACAGAGAGATTTCGCCGCTCTTTTCCGCTGCCTCCAGCGCGTCCAGCGGATCGATCGGCTTCTCCTGAAAGTCGCCGACCTGCGTTTGGGAGCCGTAGCCGTAGGGGATGTAGCCGTTCGTGCTCCACGGCGAGGCGTCGTTGAACGGCCCGAGCCGCATCGCGTCGCCGAACAGGGCGATCTTCGCGCCGCGCGCGATCGGCAGCGCCGCGTTTTCGTTCTTGAGCAGCACGATGCCCTCGTCCGCGATCACGCGCGAGACCTTCTGCCCGTCCGTGTAATACAGCGCCTCTCCCCCCGTCGGGAAGCAGAGCAGGCAGCCCATGACGAGACAAAGCGTCAGGACAACGGATAGAATCTTTTTTTGCATGGGGATTCTCCTCTCTGTGTATGGGGCTGACCGGTCCGTTCAGGCGTTTTCGTCAAAGCGGACGACCCGCTGCTCGGCGGCGGAGGTGAAGATCGCCTCGATCAGCTTCAGGCACCGGCGCATCTGCCGGTGGGTCACCGTCTGCGGCGCGCCGTTCACCAGCACGTCGTAAATGTTGTCGTAATATTCCTCCCACCTGCCGCGGGCGAGCAAAAGGGGCTCGTCGTGGATCGTCTCGTCCGTGCGCGGCGCCATGGTCTTGGTGATGCCGGTGCCGGCCTTGACCGGCACGGAGTCGATCTTATCCCAGTTATGCACCAGCGTCATTTTGCCGTTCAGGTCCCAGTCCTCCACCACGGCGGTGCCGTTTTCGCCGAGGATATACCAGCGCGGCAAGGAGATAAAGTTGTTCGTGGTGACCTCCACCGCGTAGCTGAGACCGCCCGAGAAGCGCAGCTCGCAGTAAAAGCCGTCGTCGCATTCGTCGTTTGTGATATGGGTCGTCTGCGCGTACACGGTTTCCAGCGCGCGGCCGTCGCAGAGCGTGAGCGCCTGATCGAGCAGATGCACGCCCCAGTCGTAGACCATGCCGCCGCCGTGGCCCTTTTCCTTGCGCCAGTCGCCGGGGATGCCGCGGGAGCCCTGCACGCGCGATTCGATGCGGAAGACGCGCCCGAGGGCGTTTTCCTCCACGATCCTTTTCATCGTCAGATAATCGTCGTCCCACCGGCGGTTCTGATGGACCGTCATCAGCCGCCCGGTCTCCTTTGACACGGCGATCATATCGTCGAGATCTTTCAGGGAGAGCGTGACCGGTTTTTCGGAGATCACGTTTTTGCCCGCGCGCATCGCCTCGATGCAAAGGGGCTTATGCACGTCGTTCCACGTGGCGATCACAAGCAGCGGGACCGTTTCGTCCGCCAGCACCTCCGCAAAGGAGCCGTAGGTACGGATCCCGCGTTCCTTTGCCGCCTCCAGCCGCTTGGGATCGATATCCCACACGCCCGCGAGGGTGAATTTTTCCATGTTTCGGATGTGGTCGGCATGCCAACCGCCCATCCCGCCGTAGCCGACTACGGCGACGTTGATTTTTTCCATCCTGTTGCCTCTTTTCCCGGAAAATATTTGTTTGATATTCGCAGCCGCCCGAGATCGGTCAGGGACGGACGTGCTCGAAGCTGAAATCCTCGAACCGCGCGGGCTCCTCGGCCTCGCCGCGGAACACAAAGCACAGGCTGTGCGTGCCGTGCGTGTTTTCGAGCCGGCAGTCGAAGGTTCTGAAGACGTCGAACCCGCCGGTGTTTTCCGCCTTCACAACGCCCAGCACCGCGCCGAAGGGACTGTTTTCACGCACCTCCACCGTGCAGGGAGAGGCGTTGCCGTTCGCAAGCCGCAGGCGCAGCAGCGCGTTCTGCCGCATGCCGTTCACGTTCTGAAAATAGAGATAGGCGCCGTCTTTGATGCCGCGGATCTCGAACCCCCCGGCGTTTTCCTTTTTGACGATAGAATCCGAGGCGGCGAAGAACCACTCGCCCCGGATTTCGTCCCACGACGCGTCGTACTGCCCGACGCCGACCTCCCGGATGAAGGGGTCCGTGACGATATCGCCGTTATCCTTATAATGCGCGTACACCATTTTGGTCGTGCGGTAATAGGGGTCGATCTCCTCGCCCGTGCCGAGATTCTCGGGGACGCCGTAGGTGAAATAGGTCTGATTGTGATAGGTGAAGAAGGTGCCGTGGTCCGTGGAATACTCCTCGCAGAATCTGCCGCGGTAGGTATAGGGACCGTAGACGCTGTCCGCCACCGCGTAGTCGGAGCAGTGGGAGTTGAGGTAATATTTGCCGTTATGCTTTGTCAGTCAGCTCGCGTCGCTCATGCAGGGCCGGTCAAGCTCCACCCGGCGCGGCGGCTCCGCCAGCGAGATCATATCCTTATTGAGCCTTGCGATATAATAGGACTTGCCATAGATCGCGTAGCCCCACATGATGTACGGCGTTTTCGCCTCGTCGTCGTCAATGAAGACCGTGGGGTCGTAGGACGGCGTATCCGCCAGCCCGACCGGCAGCAGCGGCTTGCCGAGCGGATCGTGATAGGGACCGCCGGGGCCGTTTTCGCTCACCGCGACGCCGGTGCAGGACTGCGCCCGGCAGTAATAGAAATAATATTTGCCGTTGCGCTCGGCCGCGTCGGTGGCGTAGCACTCCGCATTTTTGCCGAGAAAGGTATCCTCCGGGCGCAGGGTGTATTCCAGCTTCCAGTTGAGCAGATCGTCGGAGGAGAAGATCCGCCAGTCGTCCATCGTGAAGATGGGCTCGTGGGGGCCGCGGTCGTGCGTGGTAAACATATAGGCCTTGCCGTTGAAAATGTGGACGTGCGGATCGCAGACGCCCTTGTTCGGGATGATTCTCATATTGCCTCCTTACCGGCGCTTATTCTTCGATCGCGGCGATTTGCGTGTTCACGCTGCGGATGCCGTCGTAAACGGCGTCGCTGAATTTGCGGCTGCGATCGAATTTATACAGACCGTTCTGTTCCTGTCAACAGACTGCGCTGACAGCGCGCAGGCGCGCGGCGATCAACACAAACGGTTTTCAGGAGCGGATAACCGCGATCCGTCCCGTATTCCGCCGCCCGCGCCGCGTCGGCAGTCAGCGCTTGCCGCCGGACGGCTCCTTTCCGGCGGTCGGATCGCAAGGCGGGCAGGGCAGGCTCAGCCCTGCGCCGTGATCCGGCAGGCGATCGGCTCGCCCGCGTCCAGCCAGACGTTCAGCGGCGTGACAGTCACGTCGTAAACGGTCCCGGCGGTCAGGCCCTCCACCGTCACGCGCAGGCGCTCGGGCATGGGCTCGAAATAGTACTCCGAATAGATCTCCTTGGTGAGCTTTTTCTTCAGCGGGTGCTCGGCGTCCCGCAGCTCGATCCGGTAGCCGTAGACGCACACGTCGTCCTCCGCCTGCGGGAAGGAAAGCGTCACGCTGTTCGCGGTGACGCCCTCAATGCTGACGGCGTCCCCGGCCTCAAACCACGGCGCGCCGTCCGTATGCTTGCGCGCGGAGGTATAGGCGAAGGTGCTCTTGTCGGTCACGTCGTCGATCTGCCAGATCAGCTGCTTGTCGCCGTCCGTGCTGGCGGCGGTGCGCATAAAATCGTCCGTGAGCAGATTATAGGGCAAAAACCGCACGCGGTTTTCGGCGTCCACCTCCACGATCAGGAACTGCGCGGCGTTGCGCGCGCCGGCGGGGACGGTCTCATCGCCGATATCGCGCTCCATCTCGAAGTAATTGAGCGTGCCCGCGCCCACCTGCGTATAGCTGTTCTGCCAGATATTCAGGGGGTTATTGATGGGACCGTGGGAATGCCCGGAGAAATTGATCACCTGCGGATAGCGGGCGTAGACCATGTGCAGCGGCAGGGACATCTGCGTATACCAGCTTCGGCTGACGTAAACCGTGTTCCAGATATGGCCGTGCTGCATGGTAAAGATGGGACGGTCGGGATCGTCCGCGGCCGCCTCGCGAAGCTGCGCGGACATCCAGTTGATCTGCTTCGGCGTATGCCAGGTATCCTCCGGGTCGGGAGAAAGCCCGATGAAATGGAAGCCCTTGACCACGACGTGCGGGTCCAGCGCCTGCCCCATATGGCGGACGAAGCCCTCGTGCGCGGTCTCGCGGAACTCGTGGTTGCCCATGATCGCGATCAGGGTCGTCTCGTCGCGCTTCTTCTCGCCGATCACGCCCTTCAGGAGCTCGTATTCCGCGTCCGCGCCGGTATCGCAGTTATCGCCGGTCAGGACCAGCGCGTCGAGCAGGTTATAGGTCGGGTGCCCGTCCGTGTAGCGGTAAACGGAATCGAAGAGCTTTTTGAAGCGCTCGGTGTTGGTCTGGTCCCCCGCGCTGATATGCACGTCGGACGCGACGGCGAAGCGGAACACGGGGACGAAGTCCGCCTGCGTCGAGGCCTCGACCGCCGCCTCACGCGTTTTCTGCTGGTCCTTCGTCACCGGGGAAAGCCCGGTCAGGAACATGACGAGCGCAATGGGAAGGCTCAGGATCGTGATAATTCTTCGGATGAACGTCATGGAAAAAACCTCCTTCATTTCTCTGTATCAAATAACCAAAGGGCGTCAAAAGACGGGGCTGTTTACGTCAGTCGCGGTCGATGCAGATTCTGCAGGACGCGTCGTCCGGCAAATGCCCGTCGACAAACACCGTGTAGGTCCCGGGGTACACGCGGCGGACGCCGTCCGCTCCGAACAGGGAGAAGCTCTCGTCGTCCAGCGGGAATTCCACGGTCCGCGTCTGCCCCGGCAGCAGATGGAAGCGCCGAAAGCCCTTGAGCCGCAGGCGCGGCTGCCCGGCAAGCCCCGCGGAATCGATATACAGCTCCGCGACCTCGTCCGCTTCCATGCCGCCGACGTTTTTGACCGTGACGGCGACGCCCTCAGGCGTTTTACGCAGGTCGGAATAGGCAAAGCGGGTATAGGACAGGCCGAAGCCGAATTCATAAAGCGGCGCGATCCGCCGGTACATATAGGTCCTGCCGTGCTCCATTTCGTAATCGTCGAAGGGCGGCAGGTCCTCCGTTTTCACCGGGAAGCCCAGCGGCAGCCTGCCGGAGGGCGAGACCTTTCCGAACAGCAGATCCGCGATGGCCGTGCCGCCGCGCTCGCCCGGGTACCAGGCCTCCAGGATCGCCGCAGCGTGCTCGGCGATCCACGGGATCGCCACGGCGCTGCCGTTTTCAAGGACCACGATCAGGTTCGGGTTCGCCGCCTTCAGCTTCTTCAGCAGGGCAAGCTGCTCCCCGGGCAGCGAGAGGTCGGGCTTATCGTGTCCCTCGCGCTCGTACATCGTGCCGAGCCCGACCACCGCAATCACGGCGTCCGCGTTTGCAGCGGCGGCTTCCGCGGCAAAGGCGTCGTCCGCCTCCCTGTCCGGCGTGATCTGCCAGGTCAGGGTACAGGCGGGCTTCTCCGTATTCTTGACGTAGCGCAGCAGGAATGCCACGCGCGCGCCGCGCCGGAGGCGGATGGGGTCGCCGCTTTCATAGACGCCGCCGTCCAGCGTGAGCTCCGGCGGGGTGCATCTGGCGCTGCCCGCCGCCGTGACGGCAAAGCGGTATACGCCCGAATAGGGCGCCTCGATCTCTCCGCGCCAGATGACGGAGAAGACGTCCGTGGTGATCAGCGTATCCGGCGCCTGATCGCTCCATTTGAAATCCAGCACCGCGTCGCTGCGCTTTTTGGGGATGCCGGAAAAGCTGCCGTTCGCATAATAGCTCCCCTCCACGCCCGGCTCCCCGTGATGGGAAAGAAATTCGGCGGGGATCGGCTTGGACTCGGGACCGGTTTCTGTGTAGTGCCACGGCGTGAAAACGACGTTCACGTCCCCGTAGGAGCGGAGCCCGGCAAGCGGCGTGACGGGCGTGTGCACCGGCACGCCGCTGTAATCGCCGAACTGGGCGATATCCGCGTTATTGCCGCAGACGGCGACGGTGATCCCGCTTTGCCTGAGCGGCAGCACGCCGTTATTTTTCAGAAGGACTGCGGATTTGACGGCGGCCTCATAGGCAAGCTGCCCGTGCTTCTCGCAGCCGATGACGGAGAAGGGGGTTTTGTACCAGGGCAGGCTTTCCGGCGGGTCCAGCTGGCCGGCCTTGATCCGCGCGGTCAGCACCCGCGTCACGGCCTCGTCGATGCGCTCCTCTGTCACCATCCCCTTTTCCAGCGCCTCCGGCAGGCGCCGCTTGAACAGATGATCGCTGCATTCATGGTCGACGCCCGCGTTCAGGGCGGCCGCTGCGGCGGAAACCTCGTCCGGCTCCTTGTGGTGGGATTCCCACAGGCTGATGACGCCCCCGCAGTCGGAGGTCACGTAGCCGTCGAAGCCCCATTCGCCCCGGAGGATGTCCGTCAGCATGCGGTGGTTTTCGTGGCAGGGCACGCCGTTGACCGCGTTGTACGCCGCCATGACCGCCTGGGCATGGCCCTCCTGCACCGCCATGCGGAAGGGCTCCAGATGATACTCCCGGAAAGTCTTCTCGCTCATGACCGCGTTGCAGGAAAAACGGTTGTGCTCCTCGTTGTTGGCGGTGAAATGCTTAGGCGTAGCCACAGCCTTGATGAAGGTTTCGTCTTTCCCCTGAATGCCCCGTACGAAGGCCGCGCCGTTTTTTCCGGCAAGGTAGGGGTCCTCGCCATAGGTCTCGGCGGTCCTGCCCCAACGGGGGTCCCGTGCCAGGTTCAGGTCCGGGCTCCAGAAGGTCAGCAGACCGTTATAAAGCCCGTCGTAGGGCTTGCCGCCGTTCTCCTCCTGCTCGCCGAAGAAATATTTCGCGCGGGCCTCGGTGGAGATGGCGTCCGCGATGGTCTCCAGCAGCTCGTCGTCGAACATGGCCCCGAAGGCGATGGCCTGCGGGAATACGGTAAACTTTCCCGGACGCACGACGCCGTGCAGCGCCTCGTTGCCGTGATAATATTTCGGGATGCCCAG
This sequence comes from Oscillospiraceae bacterium, assembly GCA_902780565.1. Taxonomy (GTDB): domain Bacteria; phylum Bacillota; class Clostridia; order Oscillospirales; family Acutalibacteraceae; genus RUG806. The sequence continues at coordinate 54,870 of CACZGD010000005.1, read as the reverse complement.
CCGTTCCACCGCCTCGGCCGTTTCCACGATCAGATTCAGTTTTTCCGCAAGCGTAAGACGCCGCACGAGCGACGCCGCCCGCGAACGGACTTCGGGTGTTGTTTGCATAGAGTTCTCTCCTTTCGGTCCTGTTCCGCCGTTTGACGCGCCGGAACCGTTACGCCTTTTGGATCAGCAGGACCATGTCCGTATCGTCCGGACGCAGCCCCGCGAACCAGGTGCCGACGCCGGACGCCCTGAACGTGCCCTCCTCCACGTATTCGCCGTTGATGGGATCGAACCAGCGGTAGGTATATTCCGCGTTCGGCTTCAGGCAGCCGACCGTGCCGGTCATGACGCCGCCGTATTTTTCGGTGTTGACTCTCTCCGCCACCGAGGGATCGGAGAAGGAATAGAAGTAAAGGACCATTTCCGTATTCGCCTTGTTGCTCGCGCAGTACGCGTAGACGTTCGCGGACGGCACGAAATAGGCGAGGTTATTGAAACGCGGTATGAGGTCGTACCACTCGATGCTCTCCATAAACTGACGCATATAGCCCAACTGATAGGAGGACGGCATATCAAGCGCGGTTTCCCACGTTATATCCTTTTTCTCCTCAACTCTGACAAGATCCACGCTGTCATCGGTATCACCGTACATGTCGGCAGTCGAGTTGAACAGCCACGTCGGATGGGCTCCCCATGAAGCGCCTCTCATTCCGCTGAGAAAGCTTGCCCAGCCCTGGCATCTTGCGCCGAAATTTTTCGTCCAGAGATAGCAGTATCTGCCCTCGTAGTTGATAACGGGCTTGCCCTGTCCGTTATACCAGAAATCCTTTGCGGAAACATAATCGTCTCTTTCGGCATTCTTCGGATGCCACTGTGCGGCATACATCGTGTGCGCGGCGACGTTTCTGAAAGCCGAAGGCGCTCCGTTCGGATAATAGATCATTCGGACCTCGCCGGTACCGAGTCCGTTGCCGTAAGCCACGGTGTCGCCGGTGCTCTCCTGATGGGCGGTGACGGGATGATCGTAGGGATCGTATTTGTTCATGTATTCCGCGACATATTTGTAGGGATTGTTTACGGCGTTCCACTTGGAGGTTTCATCCTGATAAGGGTCGTTGTCGACCTCCTGTCCCAAAGTCCAGATAACGGGATATGCGCTGTAGCGGGCGACCCAGTAACGTGAAAGCTCGGCAAGGTACGCCTTCGCCTCATCGGAAACGTCGGGCATGGTGACTCTTTTGGTTCCGAGCATGCCCCTGAGCTTCGGCTCGGTCCATCCGCCGTGATTCTCGATGAGAAGGCTCATTCCGGAAAGCGGCCAGAAGAACTGCGAGTTTGCGTGCGTAAGACCTGCCTCTGCGATGATCGCGAACTTCTCGTCCAGCGCTTTGAAATCCTCCAGACAGCTGTCGTCGACATTTACTGTGACAGCGTTGTTCATGGCGCAGTCAAGCGGCTCTGACTGATAGACTGTGAAGCCCTGCCCGGCACGCTTCGCGCTGATAACAGATACCACATCGGCAGGCTCATTCATAAGCCCCCAGTGCGTGTCGCCGAGATAATAGAACGGCGTGCCGTCGTCATAGGTCAGGTATTTTTCACCGTAACGGGTGGTCACGAAGCCGTGCTTATAGATATCGAGATCGCCGCTGTAGGCCGCGCAGGACACCGTCGCCGTTCTGCCGTGCAGGGCGGCGTTGGACCGGTCGGAGCAGACGGTCCGGCACTGCCACGTCCCCGCCGCCGGGCAGACAAAGCGCACGCGCCAGGTATTGCCGCCGTCCCAGAAGCCGGGCACGGTATAAAGACGGCCGTTGCCGGACAGCAGCAGGTCGAGCGTAACGTCCCCGAAGGGATCGGCGTAACGCTTTTCGCTTTCATAGGTCAGCTCCACAACGCGCCAGGTCTCGGCGGTCAGGGTCTGCTCGGCCTCGCCCGTAAACAGGTTGGCGCAGCTCGGAGACCAAGCCTCGGCGCGCGGGCCCGCCTTCTGAATGCGGGACTCGTCGGAAAAGGTGACGAGCTTCACCAGCCGCCCGAGCAGACACACAAGGGCGCCGACGGTCTTTTCAAAATTCAACGCGACTGAGGACGGCGTGGCCGCGACGCTTCCGTCCGCGGCGGACGCGATCGGCATAACGGCGCCGAGGCTCATCAGCACGGACAGAAAGAGCGCGAGCATTCGTTTCTTCATACTTTTCATACTTAAGGGTTCCTCCGGTCTGACTGCTGCCGCGTTTTCCGCGCGCAACAAATATTAACAAAGATATCTTATCATGCGTTGTCCAACAGATGTCCAACAAATCCCGGTCAGCTTCCGTGTTTTTCACTAAATTCTTTTGGATTTTACCCTTATTTGTTGGACATTTGTTGGACACGGCGTGCTAACATGAAAGAAAAAGGAGTGATCAAACATGAAGAAAAAGCGTCTTGCAAAGATCCTGATCCCGATTCTGGTCGTTCTGCTCATCGGCGGGACCATCGGCGGGTACGTTTGGTATAACCTGACCTATCATCCCAGCAAATGGCTGGCGGAGGGCGACGACGCCGTGGCGGACCGCCCCTTTGAGGAGGTCATCAACAGTCTCGACATGATGGACAACACCTGGGAGACCGCGCTGCCCCAAACTGCGGTCCACGACCTGATCGCCGCGCATTTCGCCGCTCCCCTGCCCGAGGGCAAGACCGAGAAAAAAGCGATCGTGATCGGCTACGACGGCTGCAGGGTGGACCTGTTCCAGCTCCTCGGCACCGCGAAAAAGAGCGCGATCAACACCCTGCTGCACGACGGCGGGCACGCGATCTTTACCTATGCCGGCGGCGTGAATTACCCCGCAGAGAACACGCAGGCCACCTCCACCGCCCCCGGCTGGTGCTCCATGCTGACCGGCGTGCTGGCGGACGTGCACCACATCACGGATAACGGCATCGTGAAGGAGGTCGAGCCCAAGACCCTGCTGCTCTCCCTTGTGGAGGACGGCACGATCGACAAGAGCGCCTTCTACGTTTCCTGGGACGGGCACTTCAGCAAGAAGGATGCGACCTACATCGGCGAAAAGCAATACGCGAAAGCCGAAGGCGTGAACGCCACCTATCAGCGCGCGTTCTTCGATCCCGGCACGAAATGCAACATCCTCTCCGACATCAAAAAGAAAGACTGCTCCGATTTTATTTTCTCCACGCTGGAATATACCGACCATCAGGGGCACGACACGGGCTTCACCCCCGCGAACCCGAAATACGTGAGCGCGTTCCGCGACGCGGAATCGACCGGCGCGGACATTATTGAGGCGATCAAGGCGAGAGAAACCTATGCGACCGAGGACTGGCTGATCCTGATCACCACCGACCACGGCGGCATCGGCGGCGGCCACGGCGGCCCCAGCTTTGAGGAGCGCATCACCTTTATCGTCTCCAATAAGGAGATCCCGCTGGACGCGGCAAACTGAGCAACAATCTGTAAAATCAACAGAAAGGAACCATAGAGTATGAGCATGCATGAACTGTTTCAATGGGTGATCGGCGTGATCTTCGGTCTGACGGCCGTGTTCAACGTCATTCTGCCCTTCGGCGGCTTAAACCGCCTGAAGGGGACCGTGACGGATACCCTGCCCGTCACGCCCGAGGACTTTGTGCCGGAGATCCGTCTTGTCCTCTTTACCGACTCGCACAACCAGAACCACCACGTCGCGAAGGCGATCGACACCGCCTACGCGCTGTTCGATAACGACGCGGTCTACCCCGGCGTGGACGGCTTTTTCGGGCTCGGCGACTTTTCCAGCGTCGGCTTTGAGGGCGATTACGTGAATTACGTCAACACACTCAAGGCGCACGTCCGTCCCGAGACGAAGTGCATCAACATCCACGGCAACCACGAGTTCAAGCACGACGAATACCGGGAATTCTTCATCCGGAATTTCGGCTACGACCCCAACACCGTGACCGAGATCAACGGGTTTTCGTGCATTGCCTTCTCCGGCGAGCGCGGCGCGACCGAATGGACCTTTACGGCGAACAGCCTGAAATGGCTATCGAACGCGATCACGGACGCGGAGAAGACCGCGAACGGAAAGGCGATCTTCGTGTTCAACCATCCGCATCCCTGGGGCACGGTCTACGGCTCCACCGTGTGGGGCGACCCGCAGCTCAACGTGGTGCTGAACGGCCACACGAGCGTGGTGGACTTTTCCGGGCATTCCCACTTCCCGCTGAATGACCCCAGAAGCATCAACCAGACCACCTACACCGCCTTCGGCTGCGGCGCGATGGCGACGTTTGAAACGGACAAAGACTATATTCCGGGGCAGCATCCGGACGGCTATGATCCCGCCGCGCAGATGACGATCGTGGAAGCGGATTCCGACGGCAGCGTGCACATCCGCGGCTACGACCTGCTTTCCGACGCCTTTATCTGCGAATACTATATCGACAACGTCAACGACAAGGCGTCCTTCCCCTACACCTTCAAGAATATGTACGCGCACGACACGAAGCCCGTTTTCCCGGAAAACGCGAGCGCGACCGCCCGTAAGAACGAGGCGGGAGAATGGGTCATCTCCTTTGACGAGGCAACCGCCGCCCCCGGCTATATCGTGCATGAATACCGCGTGACGATCAAGAACGACAAGGGCCTGATCATCTATACGAAGAATTTCGTGGACGACTATTTCGTGTTTGACGACGACCGGACCGCCGATTTCCGCATCGGGACCGACACGCTGGAGGCCGGCAAAAGCTACACGGCGGTCATACGCGCCGAAAGCGCCTATCACAAATATTCCTGCTCCGTCTCCCTGCCCTTCACCGCGCAGGGCTGACGCTGACGCGCTCAAAGGAGGCAGTCCGTCACCATGAAAAGGTTTTTGTCCGTTCTGCTTGCCCTGCTGATGATGTTGGGCAGCGTGGCCGCGGTCGGCGCGGTCGGCAGCGACGATTTCGTTCCGGTCCTGCGCTTTGTGGCGGCAAGCGACACCCACGTGCGGGAGAACGAGGTCACGAACGTGGAGCGCATCCGCAAAATGATGGCGCTGGCCTATGACGTCGCGGACAGGGACCCCGCCTACCGCGGCGTGGACGCGCTGCTGATCGCGGGCGACCTGACGAACGACGGCACGAAATCGGAGTTCGATACGTTCTGGAACGCCGTCAGCGGCTCGCTGCGCGACGGGACGCGCTTTTTGGGCGTGGTGGCGAAGAACCACGACGGCTATGAAATGAAGCGCGCCGAGCTGCGCTCGTATTATTCGTCCCTGACCGGGAACGACGCGGACTTCCACACCGTCGTCGGCGGGTACCACTTCATCGGCGTTTCCGCTTCGTCGCGGGATATCTCGCACTACGACGCCTCGCAGCTCGTCTGGCTCAAAAAGCAGCTTGATGCCGCTGTGGCAGAGGACCCCATGAAGCCCGTGTTCGTGATGCATCACGAGCCCGTGCGCGGCACCGTTTACGGCAGCTCGCTGTATGACGGCTGGGGCATCACCCGTTTTTCGGCGCTGCTGCGGCAGTACCCGCAGGTCGTGGACTTCGCGGGGCATTCCCACTACCCCCTCAACGACCCGCGCTCCATCTGGCAGGGGCAGTTCACCGCCGTCGGCACCGGCGCGATCTATTATTCCGAATTCACGGTGGAGGGGCTGCGCGCTTATCATCCCGCAGATTCCGGCGACACGGCAAACTGCTGGATCGCGGAGCTTGACAAAGACAACAACCTGCGACTCAGAGGCTACGACGTCAACGAGCAGAAGCTGCTGTACGAGGAAATTCTGAAAAACCCCGCAAACCCGGCGAACCGCGACTTTACGCCCGCGAACCGCAAAAAGGCGTCCGCGCCCCCGGCGTTCGCCCCCGGCGCCGCGCCTGCCGTTGAGACGGCGTTCGGCGAATGCAGGATCACCGTGCCCGCCGCCGGGTCCCGCGACGGTATGCCGGTCGTTCTGTACCGCGCCTACGCAAAAAACAGCCTCGGCGCGACCGCGGCGAAGAGCTGGACCCTGCCCTGCTATTACCGCGCGATCGATCAGGATACCGTGGTTCTCACGCTCACGGGGCTTCCGGACGGCGACTACACCGTCGGCGTGATCGCGGAGAACGCCTACGGGGGGCAGTCCGAGCCGCTGGAATGCAGCGTGCGCGTCAGCGGCGACAACAGCTTCAGGACGTTCTTCACCCGGCTGGCGGACTGGTTCCGCACGCTGAAGGATTTCCTGACGCATCTGTTCTGGTAAACATAGAAAAACGGGGACGGCAGCGGTCGCGGCCGTCCCATTCGTATAAGGAGAACCGAAATGAAGCAATATGATATCGCGGCCTATATCTGGCCCTCCTACACCGGCAAAGAGCCCCGCGCCCGGCAGTTCTGGGAGCAGGGCAAGGGCGAATGGCAAAGCGTGCTGAGCGCCGAAAAACGGACCGAAGATCAGATCCTGCCCCGTCGGCCCCTTTGGGGCACGGTGGACGAGGCTGACCCCGCCGTAATGGAATTTCAGATCCGGGAGGCGACGCGTCACGGCGTGAACGTCTTTATCTACGACTGGTACTGGTACGACCGCAGGCCGTTTCTGGAGCAGTGTCTGGACGAGGGCTTTCTCGGCGCGCCGAACAACGGGGACATGCGCTTTTACCTGATGTGGGCGAACCACGACGCGGGCTACACCTGGGATAAACGGCAGTCGGATCTGGACGAGATCGTCTGGCTCGGCAGCCAGCCGCGCGAGGAGTTCGACCGTGTCTGCCGCCGGGTGATCGACATGTATTTCACCCGCCCGAACTATTACAAAATCAACGGCTGCCCCGTGTTTATGATCTACGACGTGATGAACCTTGTGAAGGGCCTCGGGGGGATCGACAGCACGCGGGAAGCGCTCGATCACTTCCGCGCGCTGGTGAAGGAAGCAGGGTTCCCGGAGCTGCACCTGCAGCTTACGGTATGGAGCGAGGGCGCGATCAACGTGAGCGGCGTGGACGCGAACCGCAGTGGCTCCGCGAAGGATATTGTGCGGATGCTCGGCTTTGATTCCGTCACGCACTATCAGTTCGTGCATTTCACGGACTGCAACCGGGACTATGCGGAGATCCTGCCCGACGTGCAAAAGGAATGGGACCGCCTCAGGACCGAATACGACGTGCCCTATTACCCGCACGTGACTGTGGGCTGGGACAACAATCCCCGGCACCGCTTCCTGACCCTGCCGATCATGAAGAACAACACGCCCGAGAACTTCAAAAAGGGGCTCGAAATGGCGAAGGACTACGCAGACCGGTATAACGACGTGCCTCTGATCACGGTCAATTCGTGGAACGAGTGGACGGAGATGAGCTATCTGGAGCCGGACGACGTGTACGGCTACGGCTACCTTGAGGCGATCCGCGACGTATTCCCGCCGCAGGGAGCGGCTGCAGAAAACGGTTGACACGCGACCCCGTTTCGTGCTATAAAGGAAGTGTATAATACGCCGCTTTCCGGCGGCAAACGGAAGGAGAACCAGTTAACATGGAGAAAACCCTGACCTTCGCGGCTCTGCCGAAGACCCTGGCCGAGCTTCAGGCAATGCCCGAGAGCGCGCTGACGGATCCCTTTGCCACCGCGGCGCTCACCGTCGCCGTGCTGTGCCGCTACGGCGAAGACCGGAACGCCTGCGTGGAAATGCTGAATTATCTGCGAGGCCCGCGTCCCCTGTCCCCGTTTGAGGTGCAGTTCCTGCGGGACCGCCTCGGCGGCAAGGGCTATAAGCCCTTCTCGTTCTTCGCAGGCGCGATCCCGATCAACGAGTATACGCCGAACCTTCCCTACACGATCACGGTGCGGGCGAACCCCGTGAACCCCGGCGGCAATGATTACAGAAACATGCTGCTCGTATCCGGCGGCGCGGACAGCCCCCGTCCCATTACGCTGCGCAGACGCGGGGAACAGTGGTTTTTATGGGAGCAGATGCTGCTTTCCGATATCCGCGTGCCGAAGTCCCAGGACCCCTGGGCATAAGACAAAAATGAATACGCCCGCCGTGTTCCCGAAGGAGCGCAGCGGGCTGTTTTATCTATCGGGATTGCCGTTGCCCCTGAAGTCCTCGCCCATTTCGTTGCGGGCGATCCCGGCGCAGGCCAAAACGGCGCCGGTCTCCTCGGCGCCGGACCGCCGAAGGGATACTGTTTGCGGGGCTTTTATTCGGAAGCCGCTTCCGCCGCGGGCTGCCCGATCGCGGCAAGCGCCGCGGGGTCGGCGTGCGTGCGGATATACTCCAGGATCAGCGTCTGCCCGTCGCGGTTCGGGTGCAGACCGTCGCCCTGCATCAATTCCGCCTTGCCGTTGCCGTTTTCGTCCACCAGCGCGGAGAACGTATCGAGATACGGCAGCCCGTATTCCTCCGCGAGCTCAACGATCCAGCTGTTGGCGCGGGTGACGATCTCGTTCGTGATGCTGCCCCAGTGGATATAGTCGCGCGTGATGGGCAGGATCGACTGCAGAATCAGCCGCGTATCGGGGGACGCCGCCTGCAGCTCGTCGATCAGGTTGCGGTATTCGGTCTTGAAATAGTCCTCGTCCATGAACGCGATGCCGTTCACGCCCACCGTGATCAGAATGACCGGGGGCTTGCGCAGCGCCGCCGTTTCGGGGATCGTGCGCAGCGCGCCGTCGTTCGGGTCCAGAATCTCAAAGCCGCGCAGATACGCCAGCGTCATGGTGCCCTCGGGACCGGTCCAGACCTGATTGGTGTTGTAGCCGTCCTTCAGAAGCTCATAGAGCTTGAGCCAGTAGATCGGGGAATCGCAGAGGAACACGATGCCGTCGATATAAGCCTGACCCGCGTCCTCCGTGCTCGGCAGCAGGGCGGGCGAATCGTAGTTCAGGGGCGTCAGCTCCGGGTGCGCTGCGTAAACGCTCTCGGCGCGCCGGTCCACCGCGCGCGTCGTTTCGGGCTCGGTGGAAGGCTCGGTCGTGGGCTCCGCCCGGGAAACGGGCGCAGCGGGATCGGACGGGGCGTCGCTGACGTCCTCGCGGATCGTATCGATCGCGGGCGGCTCGGACCCGCAGCCGGCCGGCAGCAGCGGGAGCACGGCAAGCGCCGCGAGCAGTAAAACGGAAACGGTTTTTTTCATATGCTTCATAGAAACACCTTTCATTCCGGCGAGACTGACGCTTGACAAAACGCGCCCGCGCGGTATACAATAAAAACAGAATCAATGAAGGCGGTGGACACTATGGCGGATCCCATTCCGGAGCTGGAATTATACCTTGTGCGGCACGGACAGTCGCAGTCGAACGCCGGACTCGGCGACCCGGCGGACGTGCGCGCGTTCCAGGACCCGGTCCTGACGAAAAAGGGACTGCTGCAGGCGCAGCTTTTGGGAGAATACTATAAACGGTACCCGCTGGACTGCGTGCTTTCAAGCGGGATGAACCGCGCGCTGGAGACGGCGGGCGAGGTGGCGCAGCGGCAGGCGCGCGCGAACACGGTGGAGACGCACCCGATCTTCACCGAGTGCGGGGTCCCCCGCGCGTTCGGCAGAAAAACCTTTGCGGAGATCAAAAGCGCTTACCCCTTTGCCGAACCTGCGGCGGGGCTTTCGACCGCGAGCAATTTCGTGTTCACCGGCGAGCCGGATACGGACGAAGCCCGCTATGCCCGCGCGCAGACGGCGCTAAGGTACCTGCGCGAGCGTTTTCGGCACGGTGAGCGCGTGATGGTCGTCGCGCACGCGGCGTTTTCGACCGTTATGCTGTTTGCGGCGCTGGACCTCGGGCCCTCGCCCGCGTTTGACTTTTCCTTTGTCAACACGGGCGTGTCGAAGCTCCTCTTTTACCGCCCCGGCACGGGGAAATACGACGCGGACGTACACCTTGTTTTTCACGACGACCGTTCGCACCTTGCGGCGATGTTCGCGGACGAATTGGTGGACGCGACCTGACTCAGAAGCCGAGCGAGTCGTTCACAAGGATGACGTGAATGCGGTCGGCGTGACGCGAATAACGCGTGACGAGGATCTGGCAGCAGATGGTATCGGGGGACTTGCAGTTCATGCAGGCCCCCGTTTTGGAGCAGGGGGTGCTGAGCCCGAAGCGCTGGGCGTTCACGGGGGCTGCCACGTTCCGGGCGCGCTTCATAGCGGAATCGGGATCGGGACAGACCTTGTTCATGCCGACGATGAAGATCACCTTGCGCGGTCCGTTCGCAATGGCGGACACGCGGTTCGCGTAGCCGTCGATATTCACAAGGACCCCGTCCTCCGTGATCGCGTTCGCGCCGGAGATGAAGACGTCCGCGTCGTAGGCGGCCAGCATGGCGGCGCGCTTATCGTTTGCGATATCGCGGTCCACGAAACGGAACTTTTCGGTTTTGACCGCCTCGGTCAGCCCGATCTCCTTCGCGCTCGTGGCGCCGCCCATGGCGACGGTGCTGCCCGCCGGGATCAGGGACAGCGCGATCGCAAGCGCCGCCTCTCTGGTTTCGGCGTAATAGCCCGCCATATTGCGGGACTGCAAACCTTTGATGACCTTCTGGGCGAGCAGGGCGTTGCGTTTGACGATATTCTCATTCATGTGGATACACTCCGTTTGCCGTCACATGACGGTTTTTTCTTATTATAACACACAAAACCGCGAATGCAAAGCATAATCTTGCGCATAAACGGATTTTTTCAGTTTTTTTGCAAAAAACGGGAAGCCGCCTTCCGTCCGTCTTTCCGATCTGAAAAGAATCGGCGTCCGCGCGGACGCCGGTCCCCTTATATCCGGCCGTTCAGTCGCCCAGCAGCATCAGCATCAGAAAGCTGGCGGACCAGTTATAGTCCGTGATCGCGTGGAGCTTGACGCGGCAGTCCGGCGGGCTCGGCTGGGGTCCCTTACGGGGCAGGAACCACGGAGCGGTCCGGTCCTCGGGATCGTAGAACTCGAAGACCGCGCCGGTTTCCCGGTACCAGCGGTCCGCCGCGGCAAGGGTGCGCCGCCGCAGCGTGTCTGCATCTTCCGCATAGCCGTTCTCGCGCAGTCCCCGGATAATGAAATAGTTATAGTTCAGCCAGACGCCGCCGCGCCACATATCGCTGCCGTAGGCGGGGTCGTCCGCCGAGACGCTGGGCACCGGGAAGGGCGTCGCGAATTTTTCGGGGTCCCGGAGCAGGGCGACCAGTTTTTGAGCCCGGTCCGGCGGGCAGAAGCCCGCGAACAGCGGCAGGAAGGAGGCGGGCGTCAGCACCCCGGTCAGCCTGCCGGAAAAGGTCCGGTCCGTATACGCGCCGACCGTTTCGTCCCACAGCAGATCATTCACAAGCGCCGCCGTGCGCGAAGCGACGTCCCGGAAAAAGGCGGTCTCTCCCTCCTCCCCGAGAACGGCGAAAACCGCCGCCAGACAGCCGCAGTCGTGGATGAGGAAGCTCGCCGCGTCGATCGCGTCCACGTATTCGGTCACGTCGAAGCGCGGGGAATTGTCCATGCCGGATTCGTCGCAGCGGCAGCGCACGCTGTCGAAATTCATGTCCCATTCGGGCAGGCCGTCGCCGTTGCGGTCCCTGTTTTGCAGGAACCAGCGCAGGAACGCCGCCGCCTTCGGCGCGCATTTGCGCAAAAAATCACGGTCCCGCGTCCGCTTCCAGATCTCCAGCAGCGCCCACGCCACCACCGGCGGCTGGGTGATGCCCGAAACGTCCGTCCGGCTCTTCATCATGTGCGGAATAAAGCCGTCCGCGCGCTGGCACGCCAGCACCGCCCGCACCGCGTCCTTCGCGAGCGCGGGGTCGTAACGCACGATCGCCATGGCGTGGAACATGGAATCCCACAGCCACATGTGCCGGTGCGGCAGGCGGTCAGGCGTGGTGAAGCGGCAGGGAATGCCGTTCTGCGGACTGTAAACGTTCACGCGCGAGATCCCGGCGCATTTGTAATAGAGACGCTCGTACGCCGGGTCGGGGCAGGCGGGCAGGGATTCGTACCACCGCAGGATCTCACGCAACCGCGCGTGCGGGTCCTGTGAGAGCGCCGCCTGTGCCTTCGCTTTTGCCGATTCCGGCGTTTCGCCCCGCGCCAGCGCGAAGCGCCCGCCAGCCGACACAAGGGCAAACGCGCCATCGGGCGTGACGACGGTCCCGCCGCCGGTACGCATCTCCGCTTCGTCCCCTGCCGCGCACAGCGACGGCGGCACGTCCGCTTCGCCGATCACGGTCTCCTTTTCGGCAAACGCGACCAGAAAGCCCGTCCCCGCGATCGCGTCCGGCAGCACGCAGCGCACGGATCTGCCCTCCAAAGGCAGGCGCAGCGTGACGGGCACGGTCCCGTCAAAGCGCAGCGTCAGCAGCCCCGGCATGGTCACGGCGACCAGATCCCGGTCGTGGGAATTCTCCCCGTCGATCCCGCTGAAGGCAAACAGGCTGCCGTAGCCGTAAACGTCCGGCAAACGCATAAACATCCCTCCGTTTCGTTTCTGCCTTCATCATACCAAGTCCGCGCCGGAAATGCAAGCGTCTTGTCGGCAAAGCACGGATTTTTCCGCGCCCCGGTTGCAAACGTCGCCCGCGCGTGGTATAATAGCCGCGACTTTGCAAGTAAAGGGAGACCGCGCATGAAGACCCTGACCGCCGAAGAACAAACCGTCCAAAAGACCGGACGCGGACCGAAAATGAGACGGCCCCGGCTGAAACGCCTGCTGTTCCTCCTGCTCGCCCTTGTGCTGCTGGTGGGGCTCGGCGCGCTGGTTTCGTTTCTCGGGAACCGCTCGAACCTGAAAAAGCTGACGCGCTTTGCGCCGGTCGACTACGGCGCGGACCGCCTGCTGCCGGAAACGGACGACTTCGGCAACGTGAGCTTTACGGCGGACCGTCCGCTGAAGATCGTGCAGCTCACGGACGTGCACATCGGCGGCGGCTGGATGTCCCTGAAAAAGGACGCGATGGCGCTGAACTGCGTGGCGGCCATGCTGACCGCCGAAAAGCCCGACCTTGTGATCGTGACCGGGGATATCGCCTACCCCATCCCCTTTCAGTCCGGCACGCTGAACAACCGCCCGCCGGCGGAACTGTTCGCCTCGCTGATGGAGCGCCTCGGCGTCTACTGGACCCTGACCTTCGGCAACCACGACACCGAAAGCTATTCCTATTACACGCGGGAGGAGATCGGCGCGCTGTATGAGAGTAAGGCTTTCCCCCACTGTCTGTTCCGCGCCGGGAACGCGGACGCGGACGGCGTGGGCAACCAGATCGTCTCCGTACGTAACGGCAAGGGGCAGTACACGCAGCTCCTCTATCTTTTTGATTCCCACGATTACAGGCGGGACCGGGCGCTGGGGTGGCTGCTGTGGAAATACGACAATATCCATGAAAACCAGATCGCCTGGTACGAGCAGACCCTCGCCGCCTATCAGCAGGCATACCGAGAAAAGGGCGGAGGGGACGTTCTGCGGTCCCTCGCGTTTTTCCACATCCCGCTGACCGAATACCGCGACGCGTGGTTCGAGTTTCTGGACAACGGTTGCCGGAACACCGGGAACGTGCGTTACGTCTACGGAGCGGCGTCCGACAGCAAAAAGGTGGTCTACTGCGGCGTCGGGGAGGACCGGCTGTTCGAGACCGCCGC
>CACZGD010000005.1:0-41299 GCA_902780565.1 Oscillospiraceae bacterium | reverse complement strand
TTCTGCGGGCACGACCACTATAATTCCTTCTCGGTCGTTTACAAAGGCATCCGCCTCACCTACGGGAAAAGCGTGGATTACCTCGCCATGCCCGGCATTGCGGGGGTCGGCGCGCAGCGCGGCTGCACCGTGATCGCCGTCGATCCGGACGGCGCGTTCACCTGCCGATCCGAAAGCTTTTATCAGGAGAAATACCGCAGCGTTGACCAAAAGGAAGACGTTTCCATGCAGTATGACCCCGCGGTATTCGACCGCCCCGGCGCCCCCGAGGACCGGACGTTCCGGAAACCGAAAGCCTATCAATAATATAAAAAAAGGACCCCCGAAGGGGTCCGGTGAGGAGCGCTTACACGCGCTCCTTCTTTTTGTTGACGGCTCTGTGGATCGCCTTGCCGATCTCGAAGACAGGCACGGTGGACGCCGCGAGCGCCAAGGAGATCAGCACGTCCTGCATCTCCAGCGTAAAGGGCTTGCCGCCCATCGCTTCTTCCGTCTTGAAGAACACGTCGCGCAGGCCGGGGATCAGCACGGGCAGCATCGTCAGACCGACGGTCACAACGAACGCGCCGACCAGCCACCAGTTCATATTCATGAACATGCTCTTGCTGAACAGCGAGCCGCGGCGGGAGCGCATGTTGATGGCGCAGAAGATCTCGCCGAAGTTCACCGCAAGGAACGCCATGAACATACCCTCGAGGCAGGCGTTCTTTGTGGATTCGTTCGCGCCGAAGAGCAGATTGAAGAATTCCTTGAAGTTGTGGATCTGCCCGGCGTTGGACTCCAGGAAACCGATCACATAGGCAGCGATCTCAATGATCGCAAGGTAAATGCCCTGCCAGACCATGTCGAGGCCTGCGCCGCCGGAGAAGATACCGTCGGTGGTGGCGCGGGGCTTTCTGCGCATCAGGTCGCCTTCCGCCTTTTCCATGCCGAGCGCGAGGCCGGGCAGGGAGTCTGTAACCATGTTGACCCACAGCAGATGGACGGGAGAGAGAATGGTGAAGTTCAGGATGGAGGCCACGAACATGATGATGACCTCACTCATGTTGGTGGAGAGCTGGAACTGCAGGACCTTGCAGACGTTGTCGTAGATCTTTCTGCCTTCCTCGACCGCGTTGACGATGGTGGCGAAGTTATCGTCCGCGAGCACCATGTCGGCGGCGCCCTTGGTGACGTCCGTGCCGGTGATACCCATGCCGATGCCGATATCGGCGGCCTTGATGGAGGGCGCGTCGTTCACGCCGTCGCCGGTCATGGCGGTGACCATGCCTCTTGCCTTCCACGCGCGCACGATCTTGGTCTTATGCTCGGGCTGCACGCGGGCATAGACGGAATACTTGACGACCTCTTCCATCATCTCTTCATCCGTGAATTTATCGAGCTCCGCGCCCATGATGGCCTGCGAAGCATCGGAGATGATGCCGAGCTCCCTGCCGATGGCGACCGCCGTGTCGAGATGGTCGCCGGTGATCATGACGGGCACGATGCCCGCGCCGCGGCATTCTTCAATGGCGGCCTTGACCTCGGGACGGACGGGGTCGATCATGCCGGTCAGGCCCACGAACACCAGTTCTTTTTCAAGCGTGGCAGCGTCGAAATCAGAGGGCTCCGCCACGTGTGCGCGCATGGACAGCGCCAGCACGCGCAGGGCCTTATCCGCCATCGCCTTGTTCCCGGCGAGGATCTTTTTCTTCAGGTCGTCCGTCATCGGGACGGTCTTGCCGCCCACCAGCGCGTGGGTGCACTTCTTCAGGATCTCGTCCGGCGCGCCCTTGGTGAACTGGACGATGCCGTCCTTGGTCTTATGGACCGTGGACATCATCTTTCTGCCGGAATCGAAGGGGGCTTCGCCGATGCGGGGGCTTTCCTCCGCGATCGCGGGCTTCGGCATGCCGAGCTTGTTGGCGTAGTTGACCAGCGCCGCCTCGGTGGGCTCGCCGACCGCGTTGCCCGTTTCGTCGAGGTTCGCGTCGCAGCACAGCGCCATGCCGCGCGCCAGCAGCTTTTCATCGTCGCCGTAATGATCGACGACGGTCATCTTGTTCTGGGTCAGGGTACCCGTTTTATCGGAGCAGATGATCTGCGTGCAGCCCAGCGTCTCCACGGCGGTGAGCTTGCGGATCAGCGCCTGACGCTTGGACATGGCGGTCACGCCGATGGAAAGGATGATGGTCACGACCGCGGGCAGGCCTTCGGGAATGGCGGCCACTGCCAGCGCGATCGCGGCGATAAAGGTCGACAGGGAGATGTTGCCGAGCAGCGCCATGGAGAACGGTTCATCTGAAGTAATCAGGCTCTCCACAAGACCCACCACGAACACCAGCACGCTGATGCCGATCACGAGCTTGGTCAGGAACTTGGAAAGCTCCGCCATCTTGATCTGCAGGGGCGTCTGCTCGTCTTCCGTCTGCGCAAGCGCGTCGGCGATCTTGCCCATTTCGGTGTCCATACCGGTGCCGGTGACAACGGCCTTGCCGCGTCCGTACACGACGGTGGAGCCGGAATACAGCATATTCTTGCGGTCGCCCAGCGGCACGTCCTCGGTATTCTTTTTCAGGTTCAGCGCCTCGATCATCTTGGTCACGGGCACGCTTTCGCCGGTCAGCGCGGCTTCCTCCACCTTCATGGAGAAGCTTTCGAGAATGCGGCAGTCCGCGGGAACGGCGTCGCCGGCCTCCAGCACGATCACGTCGCCGATCACGATATCCTCGCTCTTGATCGTGACGATCTTGCCGTCGCGGATGACGTGGGAGGTGGCGGCGGTCATTTGCATGAGCGCCTCCATGGCGGCTTCGGCCTTGCTCTCCTGCACAAGGGACATGATGGTGTTGATGATGACGACGACCAGAATGATCAGCACGTCCGCGAATTCGGAAAGCGTGGGCTTGCCGCCGGCCTGCACCACGGCGACCACAGCCTGGATCACCGCCGCCACCAGCAGCATGATGATCATGGGATCCGACAGCGCCGAGAGGATCTTCTTGAACAGACTGTCCTTTTCGGCTTCCTTGAGCTTGTTCTTGCCGTTTGCCTCAAGACGGGCGGCGGCTTCCTGCTCAGTCAGGCCGTTTTCGTTCGACTTGACTTCCTTTAAGACCGTCGCGTTGTCTTCCAGGTAGAACTTCATGGTTTTTCATCCTTTCATAGTCTCGGGTCTGCACTTAATAAAACAGACCCTTGACCACAGAGTTTTGCGGTCAAAGGTCTTGCTACCGGAATGGGCGGATCGCCAGGCGTTGCCGCCGGTTGTTGACGATCAGCTCGGACCGCGGTCCTTAAGCTACTCCCCTTTAATCGTTGCTATTCTACCATACTTTGGACGGCGCGTCAAGTCCTTTTCCCAAAATCCGCGCCGAAAAACGACAAAGCGGCGCCCGAAGCGCCGCCCTGCCGTGAGTTGAATGGAGTTTTATACCTGATAAGAGAAACGAACGAATTGGTTTGAGTTAGCGATTGCTAACTACGTTTCTTATTATACACAAAAATCCCCTCTTGTCAAGGGGATTTTGCGAACTTTTCGGATTTTTTTATTTTCTCTGCCAGGTTGCGGGCGCGAAGGCCAGCACCACTGGCAGGATCTCGAGCCGCCCGAGGAGCATGGCAAGCGTGAGCGTGAGCTTTGACAGCACCGACAGCGACGCGTAGGAGGCCATCGGTCCCACCGACCCGAAGCCGGGGCCGATGTTGTTGAAGCAGGCGACGGACGCGGACAGCGAGGTCTCGAGCCCAAAGCCGTCGAAGCTGACGATCAGGATGCACACGGCAAGACAGACCATGTAGAGCGCGAAGTAGCTCAGCGTGCTGCGCGCGACGGCTTCGTCCAGCTTTTTGCCCTCAAAGCGCAGCCCGCGCACGCTTCTGGGATGCAGGGCCTTCATGATCTCGCGATGGACGGATTTGAGCAGGATCAGCACGCGTGAGACCTTCAGGCCGCCGCCCGTGGAGCCCGCCGAGGCGCCGATGAACATGAGCAGCAGCAGGATCATTTTGGAGAAGTCCGGCCAGCGGTCAAAATCCGTGGACGAGAAGCCCGTTGTGGTCACGATGGAGCTGACCTGAAACGCCGCGTGGCGCAGGGACTCGCCGAAGGTCGCATACATGGACCGGATGTTCCAGGTGATCGCGAGCGCGGAGACGATGCCGACGGCGGCGTACGCCCACAGCTCCGACGAGCGGACCGCCTGCGAGAATTTTTTGACGAGGATCAGATAATAAATGTTGAAGTTCACGCCGAACAGGTACATGAACACGGTGACGACCCACTGTAGATAGGGCGAATAGCCGACGAAGGAATCCGGCCGGACGCCGAAGCCGCCGGTACCGGCCGTGCCGAACGCGTGCACGAAGGAATCGAACACGGGCATGCCGCCCGCAAGCAGCAGCACGATCTCCAGCGCCGTCATGACGAGATAGATCAGATACAGGATCTTTGCAGTCTCCTTGGCCTTCGGCACCAGCTTGCCGACGATGGGTCCGGGCATTTCGGCGCGCATGATGTGGATCGGGCGCTCGCCCATGCTGGTGATCGCCATCACGAACACCAGGATGCCCATGCCGCCGAGCCAGTGGGTGAAGCTGCGCCAGAACAGGTTCGCGTGCGACAGCGCGGTTACGTCCGTCAAAATGGAAGCGCCGGTGGTGGTGAAGCCGCTCATGGACTCAAACAGCGCGTCCTCGAAGCGCGGGATATCCCCGGTGATGATAAAGGGCAGGGCGCCGACCACGCTCATCATGACCCAGGTGAGCGCCACGATCACAAAGCCCTCGCGCGCATAAGTCACCTTGGAGCGCGGCTCCACGATCCGCTGCCCGAGGAAGGAGCAGACGACCACCGTGACGGCGACGCCGAGATAGACCAGCGCGTCGCGCACCTCGCCGTATATCAGCCCCACCGCGGCGGGCAGCAGCAGCACGAGCGCCGCCACCTTCAGGATCTGCAGGGGCATATATAGAATCATCCGTCTGTTCATGGCTTACCCCCGGCGCATGATATCGGACAGCTCGCTCGGGCTGCGCCCGGCGGTGACCACGATCACCCGGTCCCCGGCCTCGATCGCGTCGTCACCGGTGGGGATCAGGGTCTTTCTGCCGCGCGTGATGCCCGCGATCAGGGTGTTCGGCTGCAGCATCAGGTCGCGCAGCTTGACGCCGATGCCCTTGAATTCCGGCGAGACCACGAATTCCACGGCCTCCGCCTTTTCGTCCGCAATGCGGTAAAGCGTTTCGATCTTGCTTCCCTCGGCGGTCTTCAGCGCGCGCACGTAGCGCGTCACCACGTCCGTGACCGCTTTTTTCGGCGAGATCACCGTATCCAGCCCCAGGTCGCCCGCGATGCTCATCAGCTCCGTGCGGTTGACCTTGGTGATCACGCGCCGGACGCCGATGGAGGCGGCGAAGACCGAAAGCAGGATGTTCTCCTCGTCCGTGCCGGTCAGCGCCACAAAGGCGTCCACGCTCCGGATGCCCTCCTCGAACAGGAAATCCTGATGCGTCCCGTCGCCCTCGACGACGGAAACGGAGGGCAGCAGGTCCGCCAGCTCCTCGCAGCGGGCGCGGTCCTTGTCGATGATCTTCACGCCGTTGCCGATGAAATCCAGCCGCCGCGCAAGGTAATAGGCGGCGCGGCTCCCGCCGAGGATCATGATGGCGCGGGCGGTTTTGGTGGTCAGGTTCATCTTCTTGAGCAGACGCTGCATCTCCGCCGGGGAGGCGATCACGCCGATCTTATCCTCCGCCTGCAGGGTGAAGCGGCCGTCCGGGATCACGACGTCCCCGCCGCGCTGCACGTAGCAGATCAGGAACAGCCCCTTATATTTTTCGCGCAGCTCCCACAGCGTCAGTCCGCAGGCGGGGTTATCCGCCTTCAGGCGCAGCTCCACCATTTCGATGTTCTTGGTGGAAAAGGTCTCGATGCGCGCGGCGGAGGGCAGCCGCAGGAGGTTGAACACCTGCCGCCCCGCCAGATGATCGGGATTGAGCACCATGGAAAGCTCCAGCTCCTGCTTGATAAAGGAGATGTCCCCCTCGTTATAGTCCGTGGTGCGGATGCGGGCGATGGTGTGCTTCGCCCCGAGCCTGCGCGCGAAAAAGCAGGCCAGCATGTTCATCTCGTCCTTTTCCGTCACGCTGATGAACAGGTCCGATTTTCCGGTCTCGGCCTCAGTCAGCACGTCGTAATCCGTGGCGCTGCCGGTCAGGCCGTTCACGTCGTAGATATTCACAAGGTTGTCCACAGCCGCGGCCTTCACGTCCAGCACGGTGATGTCGTGCCCCTCCCCCACAAGGCCCGCCGTGATCGCGGTGCCGATCTTTCCGCAGCCGGCAATAATGATTTTCATAAAAGCGTCTCCGTTTTCGCATATTTTCTCTGATTGTATTATTTTATACTTTTCTGCGGAAAAAGGCAAGAGAAATTTTGACGGGCATTTTCCTCTTGCTATTTTTTACAATGTGTTATATAATGAAAGTTGACATTGTCAATCGGAGGGAACCTATGAGAACGATCACCCATCTGAATTTCGACTGGCGCTATGCCGAGCGCTTTTCGCCGGAGATGACGCGGCCCGATTACGCGGACGACGCCTTCGTCAGCGTGGACCTGCCGCATACCAACCGGGAGCTCCCCTATAACTATTTCAACGAAAAGCTGTATCAGTTCGTCTGCTGCTACCGCAAGACCGTCGAAATCGACGGCGCGGGGCTCGAAAACGGGCGGAGGCAGCTTCTCCACTTTGAGGGCGCGGCAAACTACGCGCGGGTCTACGTCAACGGGACCTTCGTCGGCGAGCATAAGGGCGGCTACACCCCCTTCGTGCTGGATATCACCGACGCGGCGAAGCCAGGCGAGAACCTGATCGCCGTGGAGCTGGACTGCACCGAGCGGCCCGAGATCCCGCCCTTCGGCTATATGGTGGATTACCTGTGCTACGGCGGCATCTACCGCGAGGTGTGGCTCGAGACCGTGGAGGCGACCTATATCACCGACCTGTTCGTCAAGACCCCCGGGGCGCTCGCGCCCAAAAAGAGGATCGAGGCGGATATCAGTTTCAACCAACCGACGAAAGGCGAAGTGAAACTCTGCCTGTTCGACGGGGAGACCCTGCTCGGGGAGCAGACCGCCGAGATCGACGGCAAGGTCCTGCGCGTGAGCTGGGCGGTGGAGGACGTGCAGCTGTGGGATATCGACGATCCCAAGCTCTATACCCTGTCCGTCAGCTATCAGGGAGACGGCGTCTCCCGCCGCTTCGGCTTCCGCGAGGCAAGCTTCCAGAAGCGCGGCTTTTTCCTGAACGGCAGGCTGCTGCAGCTCGTCGGGCTGAACCGCCACCAGTCCTATCCGTACGTGGGCAACGCCATGCCGAAGTCCGCGCAGATCGCGGACGCGGACCTGCTGAAATACAAGCTCGGCTGCAACTTCGTGCGTACCGCCCACTACCCCGACTCCGTCCACTTCCTTGACCGGTGCGACGAGATCGGCCTGCTGGTGTTCACCGAAATGCCCTCGTGGCAGCATTTGGGCGAGGGGGAATGGCGCGAGAACTGCATCGGCAACATCCGCGATATGATCGTCCGGGACCGCAGCCACCCCAGCGTCGTCCTGTGGGGCGTGCGCGTGAACGAGGGGTCCGACTGCGACGAATTCTACGCCGAGACGAACGCCCTGGCGCATAAGCTCGATCCCACCCGCCAGACCGGCGGCGTGCGCAACATGCCCCGCAGCCACCTGCTGGAGGACGTGTATACCTTCAACGATTTCTCCCATTCCGGGTCCTTCATCAAGCTTCTGCCCTCCGGGCTCGTCACGGGCTTCAAGGCGCCCTATCTCGTTACCGAGCACAACGGGCACATGTACCCGACCAAGAGCTTCGACAGGGAGGAGATCCGTTGCGAGCACGCGCTCAGGCACCTCCGGGTCCAGAACGCGGCGTTCGGCTCCAAACGCATCTCCGGCGCGACCGGCTGGTGCATGGCGGACTACAACACGCACAAGGATTTCGGCTCCGGCGACCGCATCTGCTACCACGGCGTGACGGATATGTTCCGCGTGCCGAAGCTCGCGGCCTACGTCTACGCCTCGCAGCAGGACGACTTCCCCGTGATGGAGTCCTCCTCCGCCATGGACGTCGGCGAGTACCCGGGCGCGATCATCGGGCAGACCTATATCTTCACGAACTGCGACTACGTGGAGGTCTTCAAGAACGGCGAGTATAAGTCCACCGCCTACCCGGACAAAAAGGCCTATCCGCATCTCCCGCACCCGCCGATCTCCCCCTATGATTTCATCGGCGATTCGCTCGTCAGGAACGACGGGCTGGACGAAAAGACCGCCAAGGCGCTGAAAAACGCCCTGTGCGCCGCGAACAAGCACGGCTTCCTGATGCCGCCGCAGCATTACGCCGAGGTCGTTTACGCGTTCCTGCACGGCAAAATGAAGTTCCAGCAGATCTATGATATCGTGACCAAGTACTTCGCAAACTGGGGCGTGGAGCAGGTCACATACCGCTACGACGGCTACAAGGACGGCAAGCTGGTGAAATCCATCACCCGCACCGCCGTGAGCGAGATGCACCTCAGCGTAAAAGCGGACAGCAGCGTGCTGCGCCCCGATACGACCTACGACGTGACCCGCGTGGAGCTGCTGGCGCTGGACGACCACGACAACCGCCTTGCCTTCGCGAACAACGCCGTGCGCGTTACGGTGGAAGGCCCCGCAAAGCTCATCGGCCCCGACTGCTTCGCCCTGATCGGCGGCGACCGCGCCTTCTGGGTGCGCACCACCGGCGGCAAGGGAGACGTGAAGATCACCGTGGCAGCCGAAAACCTCGGCGAGCAGACGGTCACGCTTCAAGTAGAATAACGAAAACTGAAAGGAGTCTTACCTATGCAATACCATACCATGACCATCGCAGGGTGCGAGCGGAACCTCCCCCTGTGCAAACTCAACGACGAGCTGCAGATCGGCGCATTCGTCATTATAGGCGATCAGGAGCTGACCGTTGCCTGCGCAAGGGATCTGCTGAAGCTTGCGCCCGAATACGACTACCTGATCTCGGCGGAAGCCAAGGGCATTCCGCTGGCGCACGAAATGGCACGTCAGCACGGCGATAAGAAGTACATGGTCGCCAGAAAGGGCGTCAAGCTCTATATGACCGGCGTGTTCAAGGCCGAGGTCCGCTCCATCACCACGGACGCGCAGCAGACCCTGTACCTCGATATCGAGGACGCGAAGCTCATGAAGGGCAAGCGCATCCTGCTTGTGGACGACGTGATCTCCACCGGCGAATCCCTTCACGCGATGGAGGAGCTGGTCCGTCAGGCCGGCGGCGAGATCGTCGGCAGACTTGCGATCCTGGCCGAGGGCGACGCCGCAAAGCGGGACGATATCCGGTTCCTGGAGGTCCTGCCCCTGTTCGATAAGGACGGCAACGCGCTTTGAGTTTGAAGAAAACGCCTGCGGGCGTTTTTTTCTTTGCATTTTTCCGGCATTAAACGCCCTTTTGCGGAAATGGGCTTGATTTTTCCGTTTTCGTATGCTAAACTGTAAGGGATTAATTCTGTATCAAAGGAGTTTCTTTATGGCGGATATCAAAAAGATCATCAAGGGCACCTGCACCGCTGCCGCCGTCGCGGCCGGCGCGTATCTCAGCGCGGGCGCCGTCATTTTTGAAGGCGCGCTCTCCAGATGGGGCTATATCAACATGAAGCCCGAGGAGCCGCTTAACGAAGAGTATAACATGACGAAGTACCTCAACAACGAGTATTTCCGCAGCGCGGACGACTGGTTCGTCGCCAGCGCGCCTGTTGAGACCAAGCTGCTCAACGCCGACGGAAAGACCCTGCACGCGGAGGTCATCATGCAGCCCGAGGAGTCCCACAAGTGGGCTATCGTCATCCACGGCTACTCCTCCCGCCCCCGCTCCATGGCGAAGCAGGGCTTCGGCTTCTGGCAGGACGGCTATAACTGCCTGTTCCCCTATCAGCGCGGCCACAGAAAGAGCGAGCACAATCACTGCTCCATGGGCTACTTTGAGCGTTACGACGTGATCGCGTGGATCAACTATATCGTGTCCATCGACCCCGAAAGCCAGATCGTGCTGATCGGCGAATCCATGGGCGCCGCGACCACCATGCTTGTCACCGGCGAGGACCTGCCCGAGAACGTGAAGTGCGCCATTGAGGACTGCGGCTTCACCGACTGCAACGAGCAGTTCGGCGCGCAGATCGGCAACATCCTGCATCTGCCGAAGTTCCCCTTCATCCCCGCCGCGAACACCTATTCCAAGCTCTTCCACGGCTGGGATTTCAAGAAGTGCACGCCCGTTGAGGCCGTAGCCCGCTCCAAGACCCCGACCCTGTTCATCCACGGCGAGAAGGATACCTTTGTGCCTTACGATATGCTCGCGGTCAATTACGACGCCTGCGCCGCCGAGAAGGACATCCTTTCCGTGCCGGACGCCGAGCATGCCGAGGCCTGCGACGTGCATCCCGAGCTCTACTGGCCCAAGGTGCGCGAGTTCGTCGGCAAGTATGTGAAATAAGATGAAACGCTCCGAAAGAATCCTTGCGCTGCTGCTGGCGGCGGTCCTGCTGTTGGCAGGCTTGACGGCCTGCGGCAAGGGAACTGATGAAGCGGACGCCTCCGCCGAAAGCGCCGCGACCGCAGACCCGTACGCCGAACCCGCCGTCGTGATCGGGGAGAATGATTACGACGCGATGAACGCGCTGATCAACAAGATGCAGAACGGCGAGATCGCCGAAGGCACCGTCGTGGAGATTACCGGCTACGTCGGCGCAAGCGTCACGACGCACACCGTCGTGGTCCGCAACGCCGAGGGCAGCAAGAGTATCGGCACGACCTATGAGATCGACGGCGAGGCCGAGATCCCCGCGGACGGCACGAAGATCCACATCGTCGGCGCCGTGCGCATGGGCGAAAGCTATCGCGTGATCGGCGTTCCCGCGGACCGGTTCGAGGTCGTCCCGGAATAAGCAAAAGGAAGAAAGCCAATTGATGAAAAAACCGCTATGCCTGCTTTGGGCCATAGCGGTTTTTGTTCTGTTTCTCAGCCGATTTTTCTGTCCCTGCGCTTCAGGAGTTTTTCCGGCTCCTTCACGTAGCTGCGCGTCACGCTGCCGCATCTGCGGCACACGTCGTGGTACAGCGTCCTGCCGCCGAGCTTATGGCTCGTCGCCGTCAGCGCGGCGTAACCGGTCTGAAAGCATTCGATCATCTCCGTACCGCCGCAGTAAGGACAGCGGAAAGGACCGTTTTGCGCGGAAGTATACATTCGACTCCCCTCCTTTTGTGTTCCCAGTATACCACCTCGGCGCGGAAAAATCCAGTTACAGCGGTGTAAGGATCGCGGGTACCCTCTACCGTCCGGCGCCGAGCGCTTTCGGTCCCGCCGTCGCCCGAAAAGAAAAATCGGCGGGCGTCAGATGATTGTTTTTGCGGCAGAAACCGAAAAGCGCCCCGTAAAAAACCCGCCGGGCGGCGGGTTTACGATTCTTTCTTCTGTGCGGCGGCGTGGGCGATCATCTCCCGCATGGCGGCGGTCTGCCCCGCGGTGAAATCCGCGCCGTAGGTGATGCGGGCAAGCTCCGTTGCCCGTTCGTCGTCCGTCAGCGTACGGACGGCGGTGTAGGTCTTGCCCTCGCGCACCGCCTTTGAGAGGAAGATATGCGTATCGGCAAAGGCCGCGATCTGCGCAGAGTGGGTGATGCAGAAGACCTGCGCGCTCGCCGACAGGGCGGACAGCCGCAGCGCGATCTTGCCCGCGGCGGAGCCGGAAACGCCCGCGTCGATCTCGTCGAAGACCAGCGTCCGCGCGCCCGCGCCCGCACCCAGCACGTTTTTGAGCGAGAGCATCACGCGCGAAAGCTCGCCGCCGGAGGCGACCTTATCCAGCGGTCTTGCCGCTTCGCCGGGGTTGGCGGAGAACAGGAACGCCGCCCGGTCCGCGCCGGACGCGCCAAGCTCGCAGGGCTCGACGGACACCGGGAACACCGCGCCCGGCATATCCAGAAACCGCAGCTCCGCCTCGATTGCGGCGCTGAGCCGCGTTGCGGCCTGCTTGCGCACAGAAGTGAGGGCAGCGGCGGCAGCCTCGGTCTCTGCCAGCGCTCCCCGCTCCGCCTCCTCTAGCGCGGCGAGGCGCTCCTCCGCGAATTCGATGGTATTCAGCTCCTCCTCCGCTTTCTGCAGGAAGGCAAGCATCTCTTCCTCCGTCTGCCCGTATTTCAGGGACAGGCGGTAAAGCTGATCGAGACGCGCTTCGATCGCGTCCGGATCGTCCTCGTTTTCGGTCAATTGCGTGAGCGCGTCGTCCAGCACGGACGCCGCCTCCAGCACGGTCTCCCTTGCGCCCTCGATACTGTCGCCGATCGAAGACAGGTTCTTCGCCACATCCGTGACGCTGCCGATCTCCCCGGCGGCAGCCCCGAGCAGCGTTTCCGCGCCGGGCGCTTCCCCATCCCCCAGCAGCGCGCCGACTGCGCGGCTCAGCGCCTCGATCACCTTGCGGCTGTTGTGCAGCACGTTCCGTCTGCGGCGCAGCTCCTGCGTTTCGCCGGGCGTGATCCCGGCGGCGCGCAGCTCGTTGACCTGAAAGCGCAGCAGATCCAGCCGCCGCGCCTTTTCGCCCTCGTCCATGACGAGGGATCTTTTCTCCCGGCGCAAGGCGACCAGCCGCCCGTAGCAATCGGCGTAGGCGGCGCGCTCGGCGGCGTCCCCGGCGTAGGCGTCCAGGAACTCCAGATGCCGGTCGGGATCCAGCAGCGCGCCGGAATCCCGCTGCCCGTGGATATCCACAAGCCCCGCGGCAAGCGCGCGCAGCATGGAGAGCGTTACGGTGCGCCCGTTGACGAGGCAAACGTTTTTGCCGTCCCGCAGCAGGCGGCGCTGCAGCAGCAAACTGCCGTCCTCCTCCGGCGTAAGGCCGAATTCGGACAGCGCGGCGTTCACCGCGTCCCCCACGTCCGAGAACAGCGCGGACACGTAGGCGTACGGCGCGCCGGTGCGGATCAGCTCGCGGGAGGTCTTTGCGCCGGATACGGCGTTTACCGCGTCGATCAGGATGCTTTTGCCCGCGCCGGTCTCACCGGTCAGGATATTCAACCCCGGTCCGAACGCGACCTCCGCGCTTTGGATCGTGGCGATGTTTTCGATCTGCAGCAGACGAAGCATGGGCGTTAAAACCCGAGCATATCGTCCAGGATCTCCTTGGCCTCCACGGCGGCGTCGGCGGAAAAGCAGATCACAAGGACCGTATCGTCCCCTGCAATGGTGCCGGCGATCAGCTTGCAGTGCAGCATATCCGCGGCGGACGCGACCGCTCTGGCAGTGCCGGGATGACATTTCACAATGATCTCGTTGTTCACGATCACGGAGGAAAGCGCGGCGTTGGCAATGATGGAATACAGGCGGGAGTCCGCCTCGTCCTCCTGCGTGGAGGGCAGATAATATTTATATTCCCCGTTCGCGCCGCTCTTTTTCACGATGCGCATCTCCTTGATATCGCGCGAAACGGTGGCCTGCGTCACGTTGACGCCCTCGGCGATCAACAGGTCCAGAAGCTCCTCCTGCGTGCCGACGTTATTCTCACGGATCAACTGTTCAATGATTTCCTGTCTTTTTTTCTTCATTTGTATTTGCCAGTTCCTTTCAAAGATATTTACTGTATCAAAACCGCAGGCAACGGTTCAAAGCGCTTTTTTATTCAGGACGTCGATGAAATGATCGGACGTCAGGGAAATCAGGCCGAGCTTGCGTTCGGCTCTTTTGATCACGATGCGGCCCGCGTCCGTCAGGGGCAGGCTTTCCTCCCCGTCGCAGGAATACAGGACCTCGGGATTGCGCCCGCGCGCGTTGCCGCGCACCTCGAACACCGTGTCCGGCGCGAAGATATAGGGGCGGAACGCCAGGGAGTGCGGACAGACGGGCGTCAGCAGCATCGCCTCCAGCGTCGGCTCCACGATGGGGCCGCCCGCCGACATGGAATACGCCGTGGAGCCCGTGGGCGTCGCAAAGATCACGCCGTCCGCCACGTAGTCGGCGATGGGCTTGCCGTTCGCGGAGACCGACAGGTCCACGAGCCCGACGCCGCGTCCCCGGGCGACCGCCACGTCGTTCAGGGCGAAATGCCGCCGGACGGGTTCGTCGCCCTCATAGACCGTCACATCCAGAAGCATGCGCGGCTGCAGGGTATAGTCCCCGCCGAGCAGCCGCGGCAGCAGGCTGAAGGAGGATTCCTCCAGCGAGCAGAGATAGGCAAGGTTCCCGGCGTTCACGCCGAGCACCGGCTTGTCGTACGCATAGGCGCGCTTCGCGGCGCGGATCACGCTGCCGTCCCCGCCCACGGGCAGAACCGCGTCCGCGACCCGGTAAAGCTCCGCCTCCGGCAGGAACGCGCCGTCCGGCGCGTCCGGGAACGCGGAACGCTGGGACGCCGGCAGAAACGCCTCGCCGCCGAGCGCCGTGAGCGCCGAAAACAGGCGCGAAGCAACCTCCCCCGCGCGGGCGCGCGTCAGATTCGGAATGATCGAGAGCTTCATGCCTTGCCCTCCTCCCCCATCGGGCCCAAGCCGTCAAGCGTCCGGTGGGACGCCTCCACGACGGCGGCGGGATCCGGGATAAAATCGCTGTCCCCGCCCTTTTGCAGGCAGAGCAGATATTCAATGTTGCCCTCCGGCCCCTTGATCGGGGAGAAATCCAGCCCCGTCACGGTAAAGCCGAGCGCCCTTGCGAAGGCGACGGTGTTTTCCACGACCTCGACGTGGACCGCCTTGTCGCGCACCACGCCCTTTTTGCCGACCTTTTCTCTTCCCGCCTCAAACTGCGGCTTGACAAGGCACACGCACTGCCCGTTTTCCCGCAGGAATTCATAGGCGACCGGCAGCACGAGCTTCAGGGAGATGAACGCCACGTCCACGCTGATGAAGTCCGGCGCCTCGGGCACCGCCTCGTGCGTAAGGTAGCGGATATTCGTGCGCTCCAGATTGACGACGCGCGGGTCGCTTCTGAGCTTCCAGGCGAGCTGGCCGTAGCCGACGTCCACCGCGTAGACCTTCGCCGCGCCGTTTTGCAGCATACAGTCCGTGAAGCCGCCGGTGGAGGCGCCGATATCCATGCAGATCCTGCCCGCGAGGGTCAGCCCGAACGCGCCGACCGCCTTTTTGAGCTTATAGCCGCCGCGGCTGACGAATTCGCTGCCGCCGCGCACCTCGACCTTATCGGTATCGCGCACGGTCTCGCCCGCCTTCGCCGCCTTTTGCCCGTTCACGTAAACGAGCCCCGCCATGATGGCGGCCTTCGCCTTTTCGCGGCTCCCGGCAAGGCCGAGGTCCGTGATATATTGATCGAGTCTTATTTTTTCACTCATGCTTTTCATTTGACGACAGGACCAGCTCCGCCATGGAAGCCGCGTCCAGCTTATATTCCGCGAGCAGCCCCGCGACGGTGTTCTGGGTGCAGAATTCACATTTCACGCCGGTGCTGACGTAGGCGCCGCGGTAGCCGTATTTGCACAGCTTGTCCGCAAAGGTCTCGCCGATGCCGCCGAAGCGCTGCCCCTCCTCGAAGAAGAAAACGCGTTTTGCTTCCATCACGCTGCGCACCGCCGCCTTCGGGACGGGCTTGATGCGGTTGAGCTTTAAGAGCCCCACGCTGAGCCCCTTCTTTTCCAGCGTCTCC
Source organism: Oscillospiraceae bacterium (assembly GCA_902780565.1). Lineage (GTDB taxonomy): Bacteria > Bacillota > Clostridia > Oscillospirales > Acutalibacteraceae > RUG806. Next base: position 25,608 of record CACZGD010000005.1, on the reverse strand, counting down.
TTCGCGGTGATCGCCTCGCGCCACAGTCTGCCGTAGGTCGCCAGCACCGCGTCCGCGTCCGGGGCGCCGAAATAATCGTAATCCGCGTCGGACGGCAGATATTCATCCGGGATCTCCGGCGCCGGGCCGCGCGGATAGCGCACGGCAGCGGGACCTTCGGTCCGGTACAGCGCCTTGTCGAAGGCGGTCTCCAGCTCCCGAAAGGTCGTGGGGGCGTAGACCGTCACGTCCGGGATTGAGTTCAGAAACGCCGCGTCAAACAGCCCGTGATGGGATTCCCCGTCGTCCCCGACGAAACCGGCGCGGTCCACCGCGAACACGATCTTGAGGCCCTGCATGGCGCAGTCGTGGATGATCTGGTCGTAGGAGCGCTGCAGGAAGGTGGAATACACCGCGAACACCGGCAGCATACCGCCGCGCGACAGCCCCGCGGCGAAAGTAACCGCGTGCGGCTCCGCGATGCCGACGTCATAGAAACGGTCCGGAAAGCGCTCGCTGAACGGGACAAGCCCGGTACCCAGCGCCATGGCGGCGGTGATACAGCAGATCCGGTCGTCCTTCGCGCCGGCCTTGACGATATACTCGCCGAACGCGTCCGAAAACCCTTTTGCGCCGGGCTTTTTTTCGCCGGTTTCGATATTGAACGCAGAAATGCCGTGGAAGCGGTCCGGCTCCCGCTCCGCGAGCGCGTAGCCCTTGCCCTTGACCGTGTTGATGTGCAGCAGGATCGGGTAATCCGCCTCGATCGCGCCCTCCAGCGCGTCCACAAGGTGATCGATATCGTGCCCGTCGATGGGGCCCATATAGCGGAAGCCCATCTCCTCGAACATGGTGCTTTTATAGATCGCGTTCTTCACGCGCGTCTTGACGTTATAGATCCCCTTCGCCATCGGCTTGCCGACGACCGGGATGTGGTTGAGCACGTTTTCGGTCGTCGCCTTCAGGCGGAAATACTGCGGGTTCGCCTTGAGCATGGCGAAATACCGCGCCAGCGCCCCCACGTTTTTCGAGATGGACATCTCGTTGTCGTTGAGGATGACGATCAGGCGGGTCCCCTTGCCCGCGTGCCCGGCGTTGTTGAGCGCCTCATACACCATGCCGCCGGTGAACGCGCCGTCCCCGACCACGGCGACGGTATAGTCCCTGCTGCCGCGCTTTTTGTTCGCCTCCGCGATGCCGAAGGCGGCGGAAAGCGCCACGCTGGAGTGCCCGCCGGAAAAAATATCGTGCTCGCTTTCATAGCGCCGCGTAAAGCCCGAAATGCCGCCGGGCCTGCGCAGCGTATCGAACGCGTCCGCCCGCCCGGTCAGGAGCTTGTGCGCGTAGCACTGGTGCCCCACGTCCCACACGATTTTATCGTTGGGAGAATCAAAGACCCGGTGCAGGGCGATGGTCAGCTCCACAACGCCGAGGTTCGACGAGAGGTGCCCGCCGTTTTCGGCCACGGTGCGGATCATTTTATCCCGGATCTCGGCTGCCAGCAGCGGCAGCTCGTCGTCCGACAGGCGCTTTACGTCCGCCGGACCCTTGATTTTGGGTAATAACGTATATTCCATCAGCTTTTTCTGACAAGCAGCGCCTTTGCCAAAGCAACCAGCGGCTGCTTTGCTTCCCCAAACGCGTCCAGCGCGTCAATGGCCTGCCCGGTATAAACGGCGGCAAGGCGTCTGGCCTCGGCCTCGCCGAACTTTGTGATATAGGTCGCTTTTTCGTTGACCGCGTCGCTGGTTTCGGTCTCATCCGCGAATTCGATCAGATCGTCCTCGATCTGGAACGCCAGCCCCAGCGCGCGCGCAAAGGTGCGCGCCGGCGCAAACAGCCTTTCGTCCGCGTCCGCCGCCAGCAGCCCCAGCACGCAGGCCGCCTCGATCAGCGCCCCGGTCTTCAGGGAATCCATCTCCAGCAGCGTTTGGGCCGCGCAGTCGGTCCCCTCGCTTGCGAGGTCCAGAAACTGCCCGCCGACCATGCCGCCGGCGCCCGCCAGAAGCGAAAGCTCCCGCGTGGCGCGCACAATGTTTTTCGCGGACACGCTTGTTCGCTCCTCTGCCGCCGCGATCGCGGCAAAGGCGTGGGTGAGCAGCGCGTCGCCCGCAAGCAGGGCGTTCGCCTCGCCGAATTTCACGTGGGAGGCGGGCTTGCCGCGCCGCATATCGTCGTTATCCATGCAGGGCAGATCGTCGTGGATCAGGGAATAGGTATGCACGTACTCCACCGCCGCGGCGAAGGGCAGGGCGTTTGCGGGGTCGCCGCCCGCCGCCTGACAGAACAGGAGCGTGAGCAGCGGACGGATCCGCTTGCCGCCGCCCTGCAGCGTGTAGCGCATCATATCCCCGACCGCCGTCAGGGAGTCCGGCAGCGCGGGCAGCAGCGCTTCCACCGCCGCGTCGATCCCGGCGGTCAGAGCTTCGGGGGTCCGTTCAGCCATTGTCTTTGTTCCCTCCCGTCAGCTCGGTGATCTTCAGCTCCGCCTTTTTCAGCTTTTCGTTGCACAAGCGGGAGAGCGCGGCGCCCTCCTCGAACAGCTTCACCGCGTCGTCCAGGGGTGTGCCGCCTTTTTCGAGGACGGCCACGATCTCCTCCAGACGGACGATCGCCTGCTCATACGTCATCTCATTCAGATCGTTCATGATGTTCCTTCCTTCGTTTGGATCTCTTCCACCAGACAGCTCGCCCGTCCGTCCGCCAGCACCACGTCGATCCTGCCCCCGGGGGTCAGGTCCCGCACGCTTGAACGGATATGCCCCGCGTCCTCCACCACGGCAAAGCCGCGCAGCAGGACGCTCAGGGGGTTGAGCTGCTTTAACGCCGTCACGTCGGCGTTCCATCTGTTTTTCGCCCGGATCAGCGTCCCCTCAGCCGCAGCGTTCAGCCGAAGCCGCGTATTCTGCAGGACGGCGCCGCGCGCAAGGAACTCCTTTTCTGCCGCGCCGGGCAGGGCGGACGAAAGGCCGGTCAGCCGGACACGCGCCTCGGCGACGCGCTTTTCGGCAAGCCTGCCGATCTGCAGGGTCAGGGTCTGCACGCGCTGCCGCTCATCGTTCATATAACCGGACAGGTCCGAGAAATCGCGCTTCGCGGACACCACGCCGAAGCGATAGCGCCGGTCCGCGACCAGCCGCCGGTAGGCGGTGAGCAGGGCGTTCGACTGCCGGTAAAGGCTCTGGCGCAGCTCCGCCGCGTCCGGCACCGCCAGCTCCGCGGCAGCGGAGGGCGTGGGGGCGCGTCTGTCCGCCACGAAATCGCAGATCGTAAAGTCCGTCTCGTGCCCGACTGCGGAAATGACAGGGATGCGGCTGTCGTACACCGCGCGGGCAAGCGTTTCGTCGTTGAAGCACCACAGGTCCTCCATGCTGCCGCCGCCCCGGGCGACAATCAGCACGTCCACGTCCGTCCGGCGGTTGAATTCCGCCAGCGCCGCCGTGATTTCCCCCGCGGCGGTGGGGCCCTGCACGCTCACGCCCCGGAGCAGCAGCTCCACGTAGGGGTAGCGGCGGCGGATGACGTTTTCGATATCGCGGCGCACCGCGCCCGTGAGGGACGTGATCACGCCGATGCGCTGCGGGAATTTCGGCAGCGGCTTTTTGTGCGCGGGGTCGAACAGCCCTTCCTTGGCAAGGCGTTCCCTGAGCTGCTCGAAGGCAAGCTGCAGCGCGCCCGCGCCGTCCGGGATCAGCTCTTTGATATATAACTGATACGCGCCGTCCCGCTCGAAGACGGACACGCGCCCCACGGCAAGCACCTTGACCCCATTTTCGGGACGGAAGCGCAGCCGCGCGGCGTCCGACCGGAACATGACCGCCTTCACGGCGGCGGCCTCGTCCTTGAGCGTAAAATACAGATGCCCGGAGCCCTTCGGCGCGCCGAAATTGGAGATCTCGCCGCTGACGATCACGCTTTGCAGCGCGGGATCAGCCTCCAGCAGGTTCTTGATATGCAGGTTCAGGGCGGTTACGGTAAGCGTTGGATAATTGTTCATCGGTTTATAAAACGGACCGCTTCGCGGCAAGGTACGCCGCGCCGGCGGCGTTATCGGTCCCGAAGCCGTTCAGGGAAAACACCGCACCGAAGCGAGCGGTCATGTGCTCGCGCAGCAGGGTGTTCGCGCTCACGCCGCCCGAAAAAACGAGCGGCAGCCCGGGATAAGCCTCGGTGAGCGAACGCGCCATCGCGTCCACGGCGGCGACGATAAAGGTCAGGCAGTATTTCGCGATATCCGCAGGCGAAGCGCCGTCCGCCAGCATCCGCCGACATTTGTTTTCCACGCCGGAAAGGCTCACGCTGCCGTCCCGGATAAAGGGCTTCACACGGTAGGTCTTTTCGCTTTGCAGGCTCAGCGCGTCCAGCGCCTTGCCCGCGGGGAACGGCAGCCCCAGCAGCTGCCCGACGCGGTCGATCGCCTGCCCGGCCTTGAGGTCCAGACTGCCCGCCTGCTTTTCGATGACGAAGGGGGCGTCCGTCCCCGGGCGGACCAGCACCGCGTCCGTGGTGCCGCCGGACACGTGAAACGCGAGGAAGTCACGGTCCGCAAGGTCCGTGCGCTTCGCGTCGTACAGCACGGCGGCGATATGCCCCGCCTGATGAGAAAAAGGATACACCGGGATCCCCATTGCGGCGGCAAGGCTTTCGGCGGCGCTTTTGCCCGCTAAAAAGCAGGGCATATAGGAGCCCTCGAAATCGCAGGGCTTCACCGACACGCCGACGGCGTCTGGGCGCAGGTCCCGCCGCCGGAAGAGCTCCCCCATCAGCTCCGGCAGGGCGACGGTATGCTGAAACAGCGCTTCGCTCTGGCGCAGCCCGAGCTCCCCGGGCTTCACCCGCAGCAGCCGCCGGACGGAGGTCATGTCGCCCGTCGCGTCGTCGTACAGCGCGACGGAGGTGGTATAGTTGGAGGTATCGACGCCGAGTGTGATCATTCGACGCCCCGCTCGCGGACCACGCTGCCGAGCAGGCCGTTGATGAAGGCGGCGTCCTTTTCAGTCGCGTATTTTTTACCCAGCTCCACCGCCTCGTTGACGATAACGGAGGCCGGGATCTCCCCGCAGAGGCCGTCCAACTGCGCCAGACTCAGACGCAGCACCGCCAGCACGGTCTTCGGCAGACGGTCCAGCCTCCAGTTCTTGAGATAGGGCGTGATCTCCCCGTCCAGCCGCGCGGTGTTCTCCACGGCGGCGGCGACCAGCGCGGCGGTGAAATCGTCCGTCTCGAACAGCTCGCTCTCGGCGGCAAATTCCCGCATTTCGTCAAGCGTGTAGTCGGGGTTGAACAAATTTTCGAACACAAGGATAAACGCGGCTTCGCGCGCTTGGGATCTTGTCATATGCATTCTCCTGTTATATACATAGATAGAGGTATTTTAACACACGTGTCGGAAATATGCAAGGGGGAATGTATATTTTTTGCATAATGCATACTGTATATTTTTTGTATAATGAAAAACTTAAAAAAGCACAAAAAAAGCAGGCTTTTTTCATAAAACCTGCTTTCTTTTCTGAAAAAAAACGGAAGTGCGATCCTTCTGTTATTTCCCGATCCTTTCGTCGCACAGCCGTTCCGCCATCCCCTTGATGGAGGAGGCGATATAGGCGAGGGTCATCACGGTGAGGGCGTCGGTGAGCTTTGCCTTCGCGCCGGGGTACGGCTCGGCGTACTCCGAAATGGAAGCGTCGATCGCGGCGGCGACCGCCTCGGGCGTGGTCAGGCGCTCGGTCTCGACCGTGTCGATGATCCGGCACAGATGCGTATACAGCGTCTCGTCCGGGATGATATCGTCCCCCCGTTCGTCGGCGGAGCCGTTGACGAACCGCAGGATCACGGCGATGCGCTCGAGCTGGAACGCGCCGCGCAGCATGCCGAGAATGATGATCCGCGCCAGATGGTTTTCGGCGTAGCGCTTGTTATCGGGGTGGGCGACCCAGCCGCGCTTGATCCAGTTCTGGACGGTGGTGGGCTCGATGCCCGCGATCTCGCAGATCTGCGACAGGGTCAGGCCCTTGGTTGCGTTGAACAAGGGAGAGAGATTCGCGAAGCCGAAGCGGAGCCTGCCGTCCTCGACCTCGATCACGGTGCCGGGCAGATAGCGCACGTTACTCAGCGTCCTTTCCTTCTGATTCGTCGGCGGAAGCCTCCGCTTCCTCCCCGTCCTCGGTTTCCTCTAAGATCTCGGTCTGGTTCGTGAAGAACAGGACCTGATTGATGGGCTTGCCGAGCGTCTTTTCGCAGGCGCCGGACATGACCGGGAACATTTTCGATTCGATCACGCAGTTGATGGCGGCGAAATCCAGCAGAATGCGGAGCTGGTTCTCATAAAACGCCTCGTCCTTGTCCGCGAAAAAGCCGTCGTCCACGGTTTCCAGCGACGCGCCGGTCAGGGACATATCGTTATTATACATGGAGCGGTTGCGGGTGAACGCCTTCTGCAGCATCTCGTGCATCTGCGCCTTGTCGCCGCTTTTGATGGCGTTGTTGATGGCGTTGGTCTTGAGCTGCAGCTTGAGAGACAGGCGGCAGGTCTTCACGATGGCGCGGGCAAGCTTCGCGAGCTCCGGGTTGATCGCCTCGGGAATAAAGATCTGCTCATTTTTGACATAAAACAGGCTCATATTGATTCCTCCGAAATAATATCGCTTTATTCTATCACGTTTTGACGCGTATTGCAAGAAATTTTTCGCGTTCGCCCGCCTCTCCCTTGCTTTTCCGGAGCCGGGCGTGTATAATGAGGGCACAATCTTGTCCGGAACGGAGGACCGAACGTGCAAGCTTATTTTGAGAAAACGCTGCTGCCGCTGCTTCGCGGCGACGGCGGCGAAGCTGAATTCATCGGGTTTGACGGGCAGACCCTCAGTCTGCGGTTTCGCGGGGAGTGCTCCAAATGCGGCGTTCTGCCACGCTGCGCAGCCTGGTGCGAGGCAAAGATCCTGCGCGATACCGGCAAAACCGTCCGTATCGCTTTTACCCGGCAGAAGCCCTATTTCTGGGATACGTAAGGAGGCGCAGTATGGCGCATATCAAAGTCGTTCGCCGCTCCATGCGGCCCGAGGATTACATCCGGCTGCGTTACGGGTGGCTGAAGCGTTACCGGTACCGCGACATGACGCCGCTTTCGCCCGTCATGATCCGAAACGCCCGCCAGACCGGCGAAAACAGCTTCGAATTCTATGAGGACGAGCCGTATGAGCTGAAGCCCGGCGACCTGTATTATACCCCGGACGGCAGCATTTTCTTCACGGTCGAGGCGGATCTTGCCGGCGTCGACCGCAGCCGCCCGCTGTATCTCTTTTATCAGACCACGGGCGAAGTGATCGTAAAGGTCAACGGGCACTGGGCCGGGGGCGTGGACCCGAACCGGGAGCTGGTGGACCTGACGCCCTACCTGACGGACGGGACGCTGCATATCGAAATGCTGGGCTTCAACCGCAGTAAGCCCGACGACGAGCGCAACCCCGACACGATGGCCAAGCGCGGCTGCCGACAGGTATTCGATGGGCTCTTTTTGTGCCGCGTGGACGAGAACGTGCGCGCGCTGTGTTACGATCTGGAGCTGCTGACCGATATGCTCGGCGCGGAGATCTTCGACGAGGACCTCCGGGCGTTTCTGATCCGCGAAACGGATGCGGCGCTGAATTGCATCGACTTCGACGACGTGCGGGACGCCGACGTTTCCGCCGCGCGGCGGTACGTCGAAGAGCATATCTACGGCAGCACGACCTACAAAGGCAGCGGACGCGTGGCGATGGTGGCGCACTCGCACCTGGATATCGCCTATTACTGGCGCAGGATCCACACGGTGCAGAAGAACCTGCGCACCGTGCTGCTGCAGATGCGCCTGATGGACAAATACCCGGAATTCACCTACTGCCACACGCAGCCCTATCTTTACGAGACCCTGCGGGACCACTACCCCGAGGTCTTCGCGGAGCTGACCGAAAAGGTCAGGGCGGGACGCTTTGAGCCAGTGGGCGCGATGTACGTGGAGCCGGACTGCAACATTCCGAACGCGGAATCCCTGATCCGCCAGTGCCTGTACGGGCAGACCTTCTATGAGGAGGCGTTCGGCTTCACCGTGGATTCCTGCTGGCTGCCGGACGTGTTCGGCAATTCCGCGATCCTGCCGCAGATCCTGAAAAAGAGCGGCGTGGACTATTTCGTCTCCAACAAAATGAGCACGTGGAACGACACGAACCGCTTCCCGCACAATTCCTTCCGCTGGCGGGGGCTGGACGGGACCGAGGTCTACGCCAGCGTGCCGCCCACGCACTTCATCTCCTGGAACGAGCCGAGCGGCGTCGCCGAAAACTGGGCGGCGTATCAGGATAAAAATACCGGCGTGGAGACCCTGCAGATGTTCGGCTACGGGGACGGCGGCTCCGGCGCGACCGAGGAGATGATCGAGCTCATGCGGCGCTTCGACCGCCTGCCCGGCATGCCGAAAACGCGGCACGTGACCGCGAAAACCTACCTGCACGAGAACTTTACGCCGGACAAGCCCCTCAGCGTGTGGGACGGCGAGCTCTATCTCGAAATGCACCGCGGCACCTTTACGACGAAGGCGAAGCTCAAGGATTACAACCGCCGCCTGGAGGAAAAATTCCGCGCCGCGGAGCTGGTCTCCCTGTTCGGGGAAAGCAAAGGCGACTACCCCGCCGGGACGCTGCGCCGCCTGTATAAAAAATTCCTGCTGCAGCAGTTCCACGATATTCTGCCCGGCAGCCACATCACCCCGGTCTTTGAGGACGCCGTGCGCGATCTGGAGGAGATCGAAGCCGGGCTTGACGCGATCCTGCGCGGGGACGGCGCGCCGACGGACCTGACGGGCTTTACCCGCGACGGCTGCGAATTCCTGCCGGACGAGACCGGCCCCGCGACCCGCAGGGGCGTGCGGGGGCGCTTTGTCCGTATCCACGCCGAGCCCTTCGGCGCGGCGAAGGAAATCCCCGCCGAGGCGGACGACTGGCTGCGGGAGGAAAACGGAAACTGGATCGTATCGGGGCAGGACGGCAGCCCGGTCCTGACCGTGCGCTTCGCGCCGGACGGGGCGATCGACTCCCTGCAAAGCGGCGGCTGCGAATATGCCGCCGAGGGCTTCAACCGCCTGCGGCTGTTTGACGACAGGCCCGGCTTTTACGACGCGTGGGACATTCTGCCGGACTACGAGGAAAAGGCGCTGGACCTGACACTGACCCGGCCGCTTGCGCTGACGCTGCAAACGCCCGATTTCGCCGAGTTCACCGCCGCGCAGGCGACAAACAGCAGCCGGATCACCCGCGTGCTCCGCCTGTTCCGCAGCGAAAACCGGATCGAAACGGAGGTCCGCGCCGACTGGCAGGAGGACCACAAGCTCCTCAAGGTCGGGTTCCCCACCCCGCTGCGGGCGACGAGCCTTGTGACGGATACCTCGGCGGGCTTCCTGCGCCGCCCGCTGCACAAAAACACAAGCTGGGAGCAGGCGCGGTTTGAGGTCTGCTCGCACAAGTATTTCGTGATCGACGCCGAGCGGCGCGGGATCGCGGTGTATAACGACGGCAAATACGGCGTGGGCGCGACCGAAAACGGCGTGTCGCTCTCCCTGCTGCGGGCGACCGAGCGCCCGGACCCCACCGCCGACCGCGGAGCGCACTGCTTCTGCTACGCGATCGAACCGCTCACGGGGCCGTTCCTGGCGTCCGACGTGCCGGAAAAGGCGCTGCGCTACAATTCCCCGCTGCTGCCGGTCGGCCCCCTGCGGGTTCCGGCGTTCCTGACGCGCCTTGCCGGGACAGGCGTCCTGTCCCTTTCCGCCGCCAAGCTTTCGGAGGACGGCAGGCGCCTGATCCTTCGCCTGACCGAGCTCAAGGGCGAGACCCGCACGCTCCCGCTCGACCGGACGGTCACGGTCTGCGACCTGCTGGAGCGCCCCGTCTCCGTCACGGACAAACTGGAGATCCGACCGTTTGAGATCATAACGCTTGCGACAGACAGATAAACCAACCGCCCGAAGGGAACTCCCCTCGGGCGGCAATTTTTCTGTTCGGACGCGGTTATCTGACGGCTTCCACGAAGCGCAGGAAGGCTTCCCTGCCCTTGTCGTCCCGCTTATAAACGCCCGCGTGCTCCAGCACGGTGGCAAAGACCAGACCGACCTCGTCCCGCACGATCTGCTTGACGTTTTCGGAGGTCATTTCGGGGTGCTTTGCCCGGATCTCCGCCATCCACGCGGCGTGGGACGCGGTGAGCGGCTCGGCGGCGGGGTCCGTCCCGTCGATCAGCGCCGTTTCCACGGCGGCAAGCTCGGTCTTCAGGCGCGCGGGCAGCACCGCGAGGCCCATGACCTCGATCAGGCCGATGTTCTCCTTCTTGATGTGGTGCAGCTCGGCGTGCGGATGATAGACGCCGAGCGGATGCTCCTCGGTCGTGATATTGTTGCGCAGCACCAGATCCAGCTCATACAGCGCGCCGTGTCTGCGGGCGATGGGCGTGATGGTGTTGTGCTTTTCGCCGTCGGTCTCGGCGAAGATGAAAGCGTTTTCATCCGTATAGCCGCGCCACGCGGTCAGGATGCGGTCCGCCAGCTCCACAAGGTCCTCGCGGTTTTCCGCCTGCAGACGGATCGTGGACATGGGCCACTTCACAAGACCGGCCTTGACGCGGGAGAAGCCCGGGAAGGAAAGCTCCTTTTCGATGGGCGCCCGCTCCATCGGGAATTCATAGTGCCCGCCCTGGAAATGCTCGTGGGACAGGATGGACCCGCCCACAATCGGCAGATCGGCGTTGGAGCCGACGAAATAATGCGGGAACAGGGTGACGAAATCCAGGAGCTTGGCGAACGCCGAGCGGTCGATCTTCATGGGCGTGTGCTCGCCGTTGAACACGATGCAGTGCTCGTTATAATAGACGTAGGGGCTGTATTGCATGAACCAGTCCGCGTCGGCGATCGTGATGGGGATCACGCGGTGGTTCTGCCGGGCGGGATAACGCAGGTTGCCCGCGTACCCCTCGCTTTCGCGGCAGAGGTTGCACTTGGGGTAGCCGGACTGCGGGGCGTTTTTCGCGGCGGCGATCGCCTTGGGGTCCTTTTCGGGCTTGGAAAGGTTGATGGTGATGTCCAGCGTGCCGTATTCGCCGTCATACTGCCATTTCAGGTCCTTCGCGATGCGGTCGCGGCGGATATAGTTCGTGTCGCCCGAAAAGGCGTAGTACCAGTCCGTCGCCTTTTTGGGGTCCTCAAGGTACAGGGCGTTGAACGTGCGGATCACCTCCGCCGGACGCGGCGTCAGCGCCCCCATGAGCGCGGTATCGAACAGATCGCGGGAGGCGACGCCGTCCTCAATCACGCCGTTGGCGACCGCCCAGTCGCAAATGCCGTCCAGCATACCGGACAGGCTCACGCCCACCTCGGGCGCCCGCTGATCGAAGTCGTCCTTTTTCAGCAGCGCCAGAATCGCGTTGATCGCCCAGACGCGGTCCTCGGGCGCAATCAGCCCCCTCCTCATGGCGTAAGTCACAAGTCCCTTGATGTAAGAATCGATCATACTGCAAACCTCCGGATTAACAATTCGTTTACAATTGACGATTATACAGCATTTTCACGCCGCCGTCAAGATACCCGCGCGAATTCGGACGCGCGTCTTGCATTTTGCCGCGGGAACGCTTATAATAGAAGCATCAAGACCGGAAAGGAGCCCGTTATGCTTTACGAAAACAACTGGACCTCCCTGAACGCCCGTCCCGTGCCCGCCTGGTTCGGGGACGCGAAATTCGGGATCTTCATCCACTGGGGCCTGTATTCCGTCCCCGCCTACACCAAAAAGGGCGACTACGCCGAGTGGTACGGCATGCAGCTCGGCGGCGAAGACCGCACCGTGCCGGACTTCCATCGCCGCGTTTACGGCGGACGGCAATACGCCGATTTCGTCGGCGATTTCAAGGCGGAGCTGTTCGACGCGGACCAGTGGGCGGACCTCTTTCAAAAGGCCGGGGCGAAATACATCAATTTTGTCTCCAAGCACCACGACGGCTTCTGCATGTTCAAAAGCGACTTCGCGCCGTTCTGGAACAGCGTGGAGGTCGGTCCGCACCGCGACTTCTGCGCCGAGCTCAAACAGGCGCTGGCAAAAACCGACGTGCGCTTCGGCGTGTACCACTCCGTATACGAGTGGTGGCACCCGCTGTATCTGAAGGACCCGGAGCGCTACGCGCTGGAGCACCTGCACCCGATGCTGGAGGAGCTCATCACGAAATACGAGCCGAACACCCTGTTCACCGACGGCGAATGGGAGCATCCCTCCGCCGTGTGGCACTCCACCGAATTCCTGCAGTGGCTGTATAACGAAAGCCCGGTGAAGGACGTGATCGTGCCGAACGACCGCTGGGGAAAAGAGACCAGAGGACGCCTGGGCGGCAACTTTACCACCGAATACGGCTGGATCGAGGCGGGCAAAAAAATCGAGGACGTGACGCTCGACCGCCCGTTTGAGGAATGCCGGGGCATCGGGCGCTCGTTCGGCCTCAACCGCTTGGAGGGCGTAGAGGATTACCTCGGCCCGAAGGAGCTGCTGGAAACGCTGGCCGACCTTGTTTCCAAGGGCGGCAACTTCCTGCTGAACGTCGGTCCCGCAGCGGACGGCACCATTCCCGTCATTATGGAAGAGCGGCTGCTGCAGATGGGACAGTGGCTTTCGGTCAACGGCGAGGCGATCTACGGTTCGCGCGTCTATGATAAAAAGGGGCAGCCCGGCGTATACTATACACAAAAGGACGGCGCCGTGTACGCGATCCTGACGAAGTTCCCCTTCGGCGCGCTGACGCTCGACGCCGTTCCCTATTCCCCCGACCGCAAGGCCTGCATCCTGGGCTGCGACGCGCCGGTGCAGACGGCGGACGATCACGGCAGAACGCGCCTTGTGTTCCCCGCGATCAACCCCGACGACATGCAGAGCCGTTATCTGTATACCGTGAAGCTTGCATAAGGCTTTTTTGACCGTCCGCGCGCGCCGCCGCGGACGGTTTTTTCGCACGAATACACAGGGGGCGAGCGATTATTTCAACTATTTTTCCATTACCCCTTGTAATTTGCCTTATTTTCGTGTAAAATAACCAACGAAGCCTCTTTTTGAGCGACTTTTTGAATATTTTTTTGGAGGTTTTGTATGAAAAATCCGTTAACCAAGGCGCAAGCAAAGGAACAACTGGAATCGAAGCTGCTGCACTATTTCGGCGTGAGCGCCGAGGGGGCGTCCTACGACCAGCTTTACCGCGCCATCGCCATGATCCTGAAGGATCTGATGGCAAAGGACCGCGCCGATTTCAGCACCAAAGCGGAAAACGGAGACGTCAAGCGCGTATATTATCTGTCCATGGAATTCCTGATGGGCAGAAGCCTGAAAAACAATCTGTATAATCTGAATCTGACGAACACCTTCGCCGCCGTCCTGAAGGACTACGGCGTAAAGCTCGAAAAGATCTATGACTGCGAGCCGGACGCGGGCCTCGGCAACGGCGGCCTCGGCAGACTGGCGGCGTGCTATCTGGACGCGCTGGCGACCGGCGGCTACCCGGCGCGCGGCTATTCCATCCTGTATGAGTACGGCATTTTCAAGCAGAAGCTGGTGGACGGCTGGCAGACCGAGCTGCCGGATTCCTGGCTGCCGGGCGGCGACATCTGGCTCACGCGGCGCGAGGAGAGCGCCGTGAACGTCCTGTTCAAGGGCACGGTGGAGGATATCTGGGATAACGGGCACCACTGGGCCAACCTGAAGGACGCGGACGTGATCCGCGCCGTGCCGAGCGATATGTACGTCGCGGGCAAGGACGGCAAGGGCATCAGCGTGCTGCGCCTGTGGAGCGCCGAAGCGCCCGGCCTCGACATGAAGCTTTTCAACGAGGGGCAGTATCTGCGCGCCATGGAGCGCGACGCGATGGCGAAGACCATCTCCAAGGTCCTTTACCCCGCCGACAACCATTACGAGGGCAAGTCCCTGCGTCTGAAGCAGCAGTATTTCCTGGTTTCGGCGTCGATTCAGGATATCATTCACAACCATCTGCACCACGGCGGCACGATCGAGAACCTGTCCGAGCGCGTCGCCATCCATATCAACGACACGCATCCCACCCTTGCGATCCCGGAGCTCATGCGCATCCTGCTGGATGAATGCGGCTACGGCTGGGACGACGCGTGGAAGGTCGTCACCGCCACCTTCGCCTACACGAACCACACGGTCATGGCGGAGGCGCTGGAAAAGTGGCCGGAGGACCTGCTGCGCCGCATCCTGCCCCGCATCTATCAGCTCATCAAGGAGATCGACAACCGCCTGCGCTACTGGGTGTGGGAATCCACGCACGACGCGTCCTACGTCGAGCGCGCGGCGGTCATTTCCGGCGGCGTGATCAAGATGGCGAATCTGTGCGTGGCGGCCTGCCACTCCGTGAACGGCGTTTCCGCCCTGCACAGCAAGATCATCAAGGAGAGCGTGTTCAACGACTTCTACCGCCTGACGCCCGATAAGTTCACGAACGTGACGAACGGCATCGCGCACCGCCGCTGGCTGTGCCAGGCGAACCCCGAGCTGACCGCCTTCCTGACCAAGAAGATCGGCGGGGACTTCGTCTACGACGGCGCCGCGCTGGCGGGCCTTAAGCAGTACGCGGACGACAAGGAGGTCCTGGAGACGCTTCGGACCATCAAGCGCCACAATAAGGAAGCCTTCGCGAAGCACGTGAAGGAGACCACCGGCGAGGTGCTGGACCCCAATTCCCTGTTCGACGTGCAGGTCAAACGCCTGCATGAGTATAAGCGGCAGGAGCTCAACGCCCTGAGCATCCTTGCGACCTATCTCAAGCTCAAGAACGACCCCTCCGCCGCAAAGGTGCCGCACACCTATATTTTCGGCGCGAAGGCCGCTCCAGGCTACTTTATGGCCAAAAAGATCATCGAGTTCATTTACGCGCTTGCCAAGACGATCAACAACGACCCCGCGGTCAACAAGTTCCTGAAGGTCGTTTTCGTGGAGGATTACAACGTCACCATGGCGGAGCGCCTGATGCCCGCCGCCGATATCAGCGAGCAGATCTCCCTTGCGGGGACCGAGGCCTCCGGCACCGGCAACATGAAGCTGATGATCAACGGCGCGGTCACGCTCGGCACCATGGACGGCGCGAATATCGAGATCTACGAGAACGTGGGTCCCGAAAACATCATCATCTTCGGCATGCGCACGCCCGAGGTCAACGCCCTGCAGCGCAGCGGCTACGAGCCCATGCGCTATTACCGCAACTGCCCTGAGCTGAAGACCGCCATCGACTGGCTCAGCTCCAACAAGCTGGACGGCAAGAGCTTCCCGGAGATCAGCGAGACCATCAAATTCCACGACCCCTATATGGTGCTGGCGGACTTTGCGGACTTCCGTCTGGCGCAGGCCAAGGCGGAGGACCTGTATCTGCAGCCCGACGTGTTCGCAAAGATGTCCCTGATGAACATCGCGGGGGCGGGCTTCTTCGCCGCCGACCGCGCGATCAACGAATACGCGGAGAAGATCTGGCACACGAAGGGGATCCGTTAAATGGCCGCCTACGATTCCACGATCCCGTTTTTCAAATCCGTTTCCGGTCCCGTCGCCGCAGGGCAGCCCCTGCGGCTGCGGGTCAGTCTGCCCCGCGCGTTCGGGGTTTTTTCGTGCACCCTTGTGATACGGCGCGACGGCGGGTATACGGAATACCGCGGCATGCGCTGGGAGGATACCGACGGCAGGGACGAATGGTGGATCCTGGATCTCACGCTCAACGGCCCCGGCCTGTATTTCTATCGCTTTCAGTATGAGACCGGCTGGGGCGTTTCGCACCTGAACCGTCACCGCGGCGCGTTTTCCGGCGATATTTACGGCACGGAGGACTGGGTGCTGAACGTCTACGATCCCGCGTTCCACACCCCGGACCGCTTCAAGGGGCGCACGATCTATCAGATCTTCCCGGACCGCTTCTGCCGCTCCGGCGAGCCGAAGCATAACGTGCCCGGCGACCGTCTGATGCACGAAAACACGCTGGAGACGCCCGTTTATGAGGCGGACGAGACCGGGGAATACCGCAACAACGACTATTTCGGCGGCGACCTGAAGGGGATCACGGAAAAGCTGGACTACTTAAAGGGCCTCGGCGTCGGGATCCTGTATCTGAACCCCGTGTGCGAGGCGCATTCCAACCACCGCTATAACACCGCCGACTATAAAAAAGTAGACCCCCTGCTTGGGGACGAGGCGGATTTCCGTACCCTGTGCGAGGAGGCCCACCGGCGCGATATGCTGGTGATCTTTGACGGGGTCTACTCCCACACCGGCGACGATTCGGTCTATTTCAACCGGTACGGGCGCTACCCGGGTCTTGGGGCGTATCAGAGCGAACGCTCCCCCTATTACCCGTGGTATACCTTCCGGGGGGACCGCGACCACTACGCCGCGTGGTGGGGCATCAAAAGCCTGCCGGAGGTCAACGAGGAAAACCCCGCCTATCTCGATTTCATCACGGGCGAGGGCGGCGTGCTGGACTTCTGGTTCGGGCTCGGCGCGGACGGCGTACGGCTGGACGTGGCGGACGAGCTGCCGGACGGATTTCTGGACCGGCTGCGCATTGCCGTCAAACGCGGCGGCGAGGACCGGCTGATCCTCGGCGAGGTCTGGGAAAACGCCGTGACCAAGATCAGCCACGGCGGCAGACGCCGCTATTTCGACGGGCGGCAGCTCGACTGCGTGATGAACTATCCCTTCAAGGAGGCGCTCATCCGCTTCGCGCTGGGCGGCGAGGCCGAGCGCTGCATGCACGAGCTCGTAGACGTGACGGACGCCTATCCCCCCGAAGCCATGCACACCTGCATGAACCTGCTCGGCACGCACGACACCGCAAGGATTTTGTCCGTGCTGACCGGCGTGGACTTCGACCACAAGTCCCGCCGGACGCAGGCGCTGCTGCGCCCCTCCCCTGTCGAGCTCTCCGACGCCAAACGCCGGCTGAAGCTCGCGGTCACGATGAACCATTTCCTGCCGGGGCTGCCCTCGATCTATTACGGGGACGAGGCCGGCATGACCGGCGGCAAGGACCCGCTGAACCGCGCCTTCTTCCCGTGGGGACGAGAGGATACGGAGCTGACGGATTTTTACCGCTGGCTCGGGCGCATCCGCGGCAGTATGCCCGTGCTGAAAACCGGCGGCTTCTATCCCCTGTCCGCCGCCCTCGGGTGCGTGGCGTATCTCCGCTACCAGCCCGGCGAAAAGCGCCTTGCCGTGATTGCAAACCGCAACGACGAAGCGATCGATTATATCCTGAACCCCGATATGCACGGCATGTGGAACGTGAACGAGGACCGGCGCGTGGACGATCGCGTCGCCGTGCCCGCCATGACCGCCGTGATCCTTGTGGATTAAAACGGACGCTTCCGATATGCAGAAAGAAGCCGGAAGAGGGCTCGCCTCTTCCGGCTCATTTTATGCTATGGGGACCGGGGACTCAGCTTTTGAGACCGAACTCCGCGTCGTTGAAGCCGACGGCCTTACGCAGGATAAGTCTTGCGTCTGCGGAGGTGATCACCGTGTCGAGGTTCACGTCCGCGGCCTTGAACGCGCGGGAATCCGCCGCATACAGCTCCAGCCCGACCGCCGCGCGCAGGGCAAGTCTGGCGTCGGACGCCGAGATGACGCCGTCGTTATCCACGTCGCCGAGCAGGATCTCCGGCTCCGGCGGGTCCGGCGGATCCACAGGCGGGAGGACCGGGATGTTCTCGGTCTTCGTCGCGCCGCAGTCCAGGCAGGTGAAGGTCTTCAGCCCCGGCGTTTCGGTCGTGGGCTGCTTTGTGATCTCGCCCAAATCCCATCTGTGGTTGCCGGTGGCGGGTACGGCTTCCGGCGCCGTGATCTCCTTGGTGGCGGCGTCGTCGGAGAAGAGTTTGCCGCAGACCGTGCAGCGATAATAAGACTTTGTACCGGGCTTGACGCAGGTGGCGGCGACCTCATTGATCTTTTCGGTCTTGTGGGCGTGCGGCGGGTAAACGGTCACGACGGCATAGGCTGCCGCATTGGCTCTCGAAGCAGCCATTTCATAATCACGCCTGCATTTGACCCCGTTGACGGTGACGGTGAGGGAGGCGGGATTGAAGGCGTCATACGCGCCGGTCAACATGGCAATAAACGGATCCATGCCGCCGACGTCCTTGAGGAAGTAAACACTGACAATGTAGGTCCCGGCTACCAGCGGCGCATCCTTGCCTGTCATATCATAGCAGTGATACCGCCACGGTTCCCCTTCATTGAACAGCTTTGCAAGCCCGTATTCCCGGAGGGCATCGATTTCATCGGGATCATACACGCGGAACCAGTGCGCCTCCTCTACAACAACCCCATCGGAGACCGTGATCGGGATGTCGGAGGGCTTTGTGCCGACGGAGGGCGTCGGGACCGTGACGGCGACGTTTTTGATCGACGGCTTTACGAACAGTTTCCCCGACTCCGTAGATTCGTTGATACCGAGTTTTCCGTCCGTCACAACGCAGTAGAATTCCACTTCATTCAGATCGCTTGTGATCGGGAAGCGCAGTTCTTTGGTATCCTGTCCGGTCAGGCCCGGGATGGAGGCAAGCGACAGCTCCATGCCGGACTTTTTTGCGTGCCAGTAGTACGTCGGCGCGGGGGATGACAGCTCCGCCCGGAAGACGGCGGTCTCGCCGACCTCGCCGACAAAGTCCTCGGGGTTCCGGCGGAGGGTCGTCGGCTCGGCAAAGACGATCTTGCTTTCGAGCGTCGTGCCGTCCTTGTCCTTGACGATACAGCGGTAGACGCGGCCGTTATGGTCCTCAATGGACGCTGTGACCGTCAGCATATAATCGGTCTCGCCGGCAAGGTCCTTCCAGGTCAGCCCCGTGAATTTTGTCTCATCGTGGCTGCCCGCCTCGGCGCTCTGCCACTGGTAGCGGACGTCCTGTCCGGCGGCGACGCAGCAGAAGGTCGCGTCCATTCCGTAAAGAAGACCGAACCCGTCGGGAGCATATTTGATGACATACGGCTGCAGGGTGATTTTGAGCGTATTCGACGCCGACCAGACGGCGTAAAGGGTCGTGTCCTGATCCGGAACGGTCCAGGTTTCGAGATTGATCTTGTTGACGCCGCCGGCGTCTGTGGCGAAGCCGGTAATCTCAAAGCCGTCGCGGATGAAAGCCCCATAGTGAATCATCGCGCTGAGGTCCGGGTTTCTTCCGACTTCGATCTTAAATGAGTACGGCTTGTCCGTAAGGGCAGGACTCATCTCCATCTGCATGCGGCCGCCGTTCGGGTCCAGCGTCAGGGTGACAGTCTTTGTCCAGAGGGCGTAAACCGTCTTGTCCTCCGAAAACGGGGTATTGCGAAGGCCCGTGGAGTTATACTTGAATTCGCCGTCTTTGACCTCCGAAAAGCCGGAAAGCCTGTAGCCGTCGCGGAAAACGGGGGTGTTTGCCAGGCAGTATTCCATGACGTCGGCATTGGAAACCCGGTCATTTTTATCCAGCGCAAGGGTCACGGGCGTTGTCGAGCCGTCCGGGAACACGCCGCCGTTCGGGTCGATCGTCAGAAAATGCTTTTTGTGCCAGATCAGATAGATGGTCGTATCCGAACTGAACGTCCGACTCGTCAGGGTATCAAGAGACGTTGCGGTGGATGCGTTCTTCAGCGTATTGAAGCCGAGCAGATGGTACCCCTCTCGCGTCGGGCCGTTGCCGTTATAAAGCTGCTGCGTCAGATAGGCACTCTTTGCCACCCTGCCGTCTTTGCCGAGCGTTACGGTAAAGGGGACGGTGGTGCCGTCTCCGAAAACGCCGCCGTTCGGGTCGACCGTCAGCTTCGCGTACGCCTTCCAAACGACGTAAAACGTCGTGTCCTCGGTAAACGTCGTCGAACTGAAGAAGCTGCTGTCCGGCTTATTGGAGGAAGAGGTCGCGTCCTTTGTCTTGGCAAGGCCGACGACGTAATACCCGTCGCGCTTCATGCCGTACTTCTCGGAGTCGCTCGTATCAAAGTACTCTGCGGCGGCTGAAGTCGTAATATAATTGCTTGCATTGACCGTAAAGACGGCGGGCGACGTGGAGCCGTTTTTGAACGCGCCGCCGTTGGGGTCAATGGTGACCTTGGGGCGGGAGATCGTCATATTGAGCTTCTGCCAAAAGACCTTGCTGTTCCCGGCAAGCTCCGCCTGCTGACTCATCGTCAGAGAATAATCCTTTTCGGTCTTTTTGCCAAACGCGAGATAGAGCCCGGGGCCTTGCGTGATCACGATCGAGGATTTGCGGATGTTGGAGCCGGACAGGATGCGTGGCTTGTAGGCGAGCGTAAGGTCGATCTTGCCGTCGTTGTTCAGATCCAGTTCATGATTCGCATCCTCATAGGTCGCCGGTACGGGCATGTTCGCGAGCGTCAGCAGCGTATTGAGATACCGCTCCGCAAGCCCGAATTTATAATCCGGGTTCGTAACCGTGACGGGCCCGGCTGTAAAATCCAGCTCAGTTGAAAGCGAGTCCGCGAGGTTGAACGCATAGTACAGGATGTAATAGGTGGAAGACTTGGAATAATAAGCATCTCCTTCGGTTCCCGCCGACAGCTGCGTTCCGTTCAGTCGGACCTTGAGATCGTCTTCGAACGTACAGCCGCTGTGTTTGTTGAGCTTGACGGCGACCCAGACCTTGTCGCCGCCCTGCCAGACGGCGGGGCCGTCGCCCCAGCTGCCGTTGTTGACCTTCCATGTGACGTACTGGACCGAATACCCGTGGTCGTCGGCGGCGTTGAAGGTGAGCGTATTGTCCGGGATGTTGCCCGCCGCGGGAACGGGGACGCTGAGATCGATGGTGTCGACGTTACCGCGGACCCATGCGTCAAAGAGGAAAGTCGCATACTGCGTGGTTCCCCTTTTTTCACCCACGGCGACCACATTTCCGCCCCCCGTATAAGTCGTGCCGTTCCATACCAGCTTGATTTTCGACGGGTCGCCGTCCGGCCACTGATAGCCGTCCGCCGGGCGCCCGACGACCGCCACCTTGACGCCGTAGACGTTGTCCTTCAGCGTCGGCGTGTAATCGCCGCTGGCGTAGGTCGCGTGGGTGCCGTTCGCGTTATACACATACAGATTCGCGGCGGTGATCTCGATTTTGCCGTTATACAGGTACGGTTTGGGCTCTTTCAACGGCTCGTAGACCGTGTTTTCATAGGGCCTGTCCAAATTGTAAAGCCAATAACTCCCCGCCTCGATGTCCGTTGCCGCCGAAGCGACGGCCGTGAACAGGATCAGCATCAGCGCCGCGAGCCCGACCACGAGCAGCAGGCGCAGAAGCAGGGATTGTTTCGAGGTCTTCATAATGATCCTTCCTTCCTATTTCATAGTGCAGAATGAATTATCCTTTTCTATTGTAAAAATAAAATATGATGTCAATCGCGTTTTGGTCTATTTGCCCGGTTTGTGCGCGATTTTTTTCGCGCGATTTCATTCAAATTACCCACACCTCTTACAGTCGGGCTGGCGCAGTGAGCGCGCACATGGATCACGGCAGCGCCGCAATCAGCGCAGCGCGCTGAATGGGACGTCTGGAAGCGGTTTGGACTTCGTTTTTCATGATCGGATCCGTCCTTTCTGTTAACGTGGATAAAGGATACCCCTTTTTATTATACAGAACGCGCGGCGGTTTGTCACGGCTTTTTCCCGGAAAAACCTGCACGAATATCGTATGCGTTCCTTGTGCATTTCCGACAAGCGCCGTCGATTTTTCACAGAAGCAATAAAAAAAGCCCCGTCAGCCGGAGCGAGGCGCAGGGACAAAAAGAAAGCCAAAAAAAGGTAAAGGCGTTATTCTTGCGAATAACGCCATAACCCCTTAATTAAAACTGCAAAATGAATTCGTTTTGGATTTTAATTATTTTCTCTTCTTGGAGACCACGAACGCGGCACCGGCGAGAACAGCGACAGCAGCGGCAGCGCCGATCATCCAGTTGGAAGCGTCAGTCTTGGGGCCGACATCCTTGCCGGGAGTCTTGGAGGCCTCTTCGACGGAAGCGGTCTCGGAGGAAGCGGTGTCCTCAGAGGTCTTCTCCTCGGAAGAGGGCTCCTCGGAAGAGGGCTGCTCCTCGGAAGAGGGCTGCTCCTCGGAAGAGGGCTCATCAACGGGGGGCTGACCGGCGATGACAGCATCCACAGAGGAACCGGCGATCTCAACACCGCTGGCGGTGGAGACGGCAAGCTCGATCTTGGTGGAGGGCGCGGTAGCATCCTTCACTTCGAAGTAGAGGACCTGCGCGTCAAAGTTCTCCGCATTCACGTTCGCGGGATCGGAGGACTTCTTGGAATCCTTCGCAAAGGTCTCAGCGTCAGTCAGCTCAGTCTTGAAATAACCAGCCCACTTGATGGAACCATCGGCGGGGTTGATCTCGCTGGTGAAGCTGTTGCCCTTGGTCTTGCCGACCTGCGCAGCGTCAGCGCCATCTTCGTTGTAAGAATACGTAAGCACGGCAGGATCATAGGTGATCTGCGTGTCAACGCTCTTCAGACCGATAGCATCCTTGAAGTAGATGTGCACAGCGATCATGCCATCTTCAACCGGATCAGCCACAAGAGTAGCCGTGGGAGTACCGGCGGCGAAAGCCATGGCGGACAGTGCAAGAATCATAGCGACGGCCATGACGGTTGCAAAAACCTTTTTTGCAAGTTTCATTTTTAGGACCTTCCTTTGAAATATTTATATTACGCCATGCGGCGATAATATATGAAATAATTGATTCGCAAACAATTACAAAGGTTATTATAGCGTATTCCGCCCCATAAGTCAATAGTTTTCCATGAAAAAGTTCTTTCAAATGCAGGAAACGTTTGACAAAACGGGCGTGAACGTGTATGATATCGGTAGAACCCCGTCTGTTTGTGAGTGATATTCTATCATATTGCTTTTCATTTTTCAATTCGTAGAAGTTTAAAAGATATCCGTGCTTTTTCGTTAAAATTGTACAATTTAAACAAGGAGGACGTTTATGTCAGAACGATTGGATGCGCTTGCGGCTGCCGTTTGCGACTGTAAACACTGCAAATTGTCAGATTCGCGCAGGCATCTTGTGTTCGGCACAGGCGCCGGAAACGCCGCGGTGATGCTGGTGGGCGAAGCGCCGGGCGAGCAGGAGGACCTGCAGGGCAAGCCGTTCGTCGGCCCCAGCGGGCAGCTGTTGGACCTGTACCTCAACGCGGTGGGGCTCGATCGCGGCAAAAACGTCTATATTGCGAACATCCTGAAGTGCCGCCCGCCCTATAACCGCGATCCCGCGCCGGAGGAGATCGCCGTCTGCCTGCCGTGGCTGCGCGAGCAGGTCAAAATCATCCGCCCCGCCGTGATCGTCTGCCTGGGGCGCATTGCCGCCACCACCCTCATCTCCCCGGATTTCCGCGTCACCCGGCAGCACGGGCAGTTCTTCGAGAAGGGCGGCATCGACTTCATGGGGACGTTTCACCCCTCCGCCCTGCTGCGGGACCCCGCGAAGAAGGGACTTGCGCTTTACGATTTCCTCGCGCTGGAGGACCGGCTGCGCGAGCGCGGAATATTATGAAAGGAACAGACCCGATAGATATGGCAGACCCGCCGCGGCAAAGCCGCAGCGGGCCATTTTTTGCGCTTACCCGACGTGATCCACAAGAAGCTGCACCTGCGAGGCGCCGCGCGTCATGGAGACGTTGTTGCAGAACAGCACGTCGTCGATGCCCTTCTCGGCGACAAGCGACGCGACGGTACCGCTGTAATAGCGGTAGTCCATAATATAAACGTATTTATAATGGGCGCACAGCAGCGGCGCGATGGCGTTGCCGAAGCTCTCCTTGATCAGCAGGATGCTTTCGCCGCTTTCCATATCCTGATTTTCGATCACGGAATAGGGATTATCGCCCCAGATGAACGCACCGTATTTGTAGGAAGCGGGGGCGTTCGACTCATCGAAGATCACGTCGCCGTGGCCGGTATTGCCGTTCTGGTCCGTGACCGCGAAATCGGTCTTGACCTTCGGCATATAGGTATCCACCACGTCCGGCGTCTCTCCGAGGGCGGGGTCCATGCCGGAATCGTTATAGAACGACCCAAGGAAGCCGGGGAAGGACTGCTTGTCGTACTCCTCCAGCTGCAGGGGCGTGATCCCCTTGGCCTTGCAGAACTCGACGTAGGCGTAATACGCGCCGAGACCGGTCCAGTGATGGTCGGTGCGGAAATACACGTATTCGTCGCGGTGGAGCCGCAGCGCGTCGTAGATCGGCACGACCGTAACATCCTCGGTCATGGAGCTTTCCATATAGGAGATCGCCTTCTGCTGGTCGGAGACGGAGTCGTTGAGCTGTTCGCGCACGGAATCGGGCATGGTGATATCGATACTCGTGGGGATGATCATGTCATAGACCTTCGCAACGCCCTTGAGACGCGCGCCCGCCCGGCAGACGCCGTAGACGTAATGATCCGCCGTGCTCTGCACGAAGTTATAGTATTCATAGCCCGCGTTGCCGTAGACCATAATGCTGTCCAGCTTCTGGATGATCGCGCCGGGCTGGACGGGCACGTCCGGCTCCGTGGGCTCGGTGGGCGTTTCCTCAGTCGGTGGCTCGCTTTCGTCCGGCTGAGTGGTGACGGGCGTGATGGGGGTCACGTCGTCCAGATCGATCTGGGGCTTCACGGGCGCGTCCGGGATCTCTTCACCCTTCACGCCCTCGCCGAAGCCGCCCTGCACCGTGTTCGTCCCAAGCAGCCCCTGCACCTTTGCGTTCATCTGCAGCAGGGAATCGCGCATCGGCACGGTATCGGAATACCAGGCGGAGATCAGATCAAAGTATTCGCCGGATTTCAGCGTTTCGAGCGAAAAGGTCGGAAACTCGGTCAGCTTGCGCTTTTCCGTCGCGCTTTCGGTCGGACGCAGCGGGATCATCAGCGAAATCACGCTCATGACGCCCAGCGCCAGCGCCGCGGCGACGACGCCGACGATCTGCCAGAAGCGCATCTGCTTCATCCCTTTTCCGGCGTCGGGCGCGGTCGTTTCGGGCGCAGCCTGTTCGGCTTTTTCCGCAGGTTCGCGCTCTATATCAGTATCAGTATTATTTTCATCATTATTTGCGGGGTCCGCCGGTGCGGTCTTCGCTGCCGGAGCGGCTTTTTGGGCAAGTGCGGGCTCAGCCTGTTTATGCGCCGCGGCGTTCACACGCGCGGCAAAATCCGCAGGAATATTGAAATTCGGGGTACGGTTTTCGTCCATCGTGGCGCCTCCTTAAAACTGGAAATACAGGAAAGGGTTATAGGAATTGCCGACCAGCGCCAGCACCGAAAGCCCCAGCAGGGCCACGGGCAGCGCGGTGTGCAGCACGCCCCAGATCACGCCGACGGCGTTGTTGTTCTGCGCCTTGTTTTTGAGCGCGCGGGAGATCGCGCGCACCAGCGGCGTGCACGCCAGCACCGCGATGCCGAAGAAGATCAGGTACTTCGACAGGAAGGAGGTGCTTTCAAACGTGGACCAGGGATTGCCGTTGGCGGTAAACAGGCCCTTGAAGACCGCGCCGACGTATCGGAGGTCCGTGAACTTGAAGAAGATCCAGCCGAAATAGACCAGGACCAGCGTGTAGATCCGCCCCAGG
>CACZGD010000004.1 GCA_902780565.1 Oscillospiraceae bacterium | reverse complement strand
CCACTCTTGTACATCCATGTTGCCAGACCGATACCGATGGCAGCACCGGGATTCGAGCCTGAAGTCCCGCAGATGATCGCGGCGTCAGCGGCGTTCTTATACTTTGCAATGTATTTGCGCGTAATGAACGATCCCATGGAATGCCCCCAAATAATCAGCTTTTTATCCGGGAAGGTCTTGCGCGCAAGCTTCGTGACTTCATATACGTCGTCAACCAGCGCCAACCAGCCGTCCTTTTCCGCAAAAAAGCCGTTATCCGCATCGGATCTCACGCTCCTGCCATGTCCGGCATGGTCGTGCATGATCACGGCATAACCCGCGTCGCAAAGGAACCCGGCGACTTCAAGATAGCGGTCGGTATGCTCCGCCATACCGTGCACGATCTGAATAATGCCTTTTGTATCCGCAAGGGAGGCCGGCGCAACGCTCTGCACAAAGATATCCGTATTCTTTGTGTGCGAAGGGAAAGAATAGGTGTTGTGTACCTGATCCATCGTAACAAGATCCTTTCACTGTATATTTTCTTTATTTTAACACATATTTCCCGAATTGTGAATCCATTTTTTTCAGAAATCGATTTTTTCCGTTTTGACGAATCCGAAGCCTGATATTTAGTCAAACTGCACGATGCGGCAAGTTAAAAATCCTCGCAGCGATCCACGCGCATGCAGTCGGGCCAAGATCGCCGGGATCCTCTACCGTTCCGTCTTTTCGACTTATAATAATCAACAGTTTGACACAGGGGTATAGCTCAGTTGGTAGAGCAGCGGTCTCCAAAACCGCGTGCCGAGGGTTCAAGTCCTTCTGCCCCTGCCATGAAGCCTTGAAAACACTGGGTTTTCAAGGCTTCAATTTTTTCGCATCTAACGAAAATCGGCCTTTCATCTAACAGCATCTAACACAGTCCAGCCTGCATCTAACACTATCACGCGATCAGCACGATTTTATCTAACGCTTCCGCGATGCTGAGCTTGGACGTCTTGTCAATGTGCGCGTAGAAATTCAGCGTCGTTGCCGAGCTGCTGTGCCCGAGCCACTCCTGTACCTGCACGACGGTAAAACCGCCGTTGAGCAGGTTACTGGCAACACTGTGGCGCAGATCATGCAGCCGGATCTGCGGCAGGTCGCTTTTAGAGATCACCGAGTGAAAAACTCGCGTGAGATAATTTGGGGTGATCACGACTCCGTTGGGCATCGTACACACGTAATCTGTTTTGACGTAATAGTTGCCCATCAGCTTTGCCCGATCCTCTTGCAAACGCTTTTGCTCCGTCAGAAGCTTATGCGTTGCATCGCTCATCGGAAGGGTCAGGAAACTGCTTTCTGTTTTCGGAGCATCGGTGTATTCTCCGCCTATACTCTGCTGAAGCGTTTCGCTTACGGTGATCGTCCGGTTGATCAGGTCTACGTTTCTCCACTTCAGACCGAGCACCTCGCTTCTGCGGAAACCGTATACGGCGCAGAGTTTGATCGGAAGCTCGACCGGATTCCCCTTGAAAAGCTTCAACATTTCCTCAAGCTGCTTCCCGTTCAGAAATTCGGCGTTGAATTTCCGCGCCTTCGGCGTTCTCGCCGCAGATGCCGGATTATACTGGATCAGCCCCAGTCGTACAGCGTCAGACAGCGCCTTGCTGATATTCTGATGATGGTGCTTGATCGTCGTCGGAGACAACGCCTCGCCGGTTTCCAGGTTGCTGTCCGGTCTGAGCTGAGAAAAGTAGTAATCTTCAAGATCGATCGGACGCAGATCCTGCAGCTTGATCTTTTGCAAACGGAAATAAGGAATGATATGATTCGTCATATTTCCGTGATATCCGCGATAGGTGTTCGGTCTGACTTCATCCTTTATCGTTCCGAGCCAGTGCTCAAAGTAATCCGCAACAAGCATATTTGACACGACGCCTGAATGTCTGTTCCACTTGGAAAGCTCATCGTGCAGAAACGCTTCTGCGGCTTTTTTATTTCCGCGAACCGGAAGCCCGGTACTGATCCACTTCTGCTTCCGCTTCCCGTTTTCATCTTCCAGATTCAGAACGACCTGATATTTGCCGTTTTTGATCTGTATACTGCCTGTAACCATTTATTTAACTCCTTTCCGTCGGTTGCAGTCAATCCTTTCGCTGAAGATGTGCGTCAAGTGTATCATGAATTGACTGCAACCGCAATTGTGTGGTTCAATATTTTTTAATTTGCAGTATTCAGGAATTCAATTACTGACTGTTTGGGGATGATATAGCGCTTTCCGATCTTTACGGTTTTGATCCTTCCGGTCTTTACGATTTCATAGGCACTGGAACGACCGATTTTCAGCATCTTCTGAAGATCGTCAATATCCACGACATCATTGTATTCCCTGAATAGATTGTTATAATAATTGATATCCATTACATATCCTCCATTATTAGATTTTCAAAATGGAGGTTATGGCTTGAGTAAGAATTAATGATAATAGAATAATAGGTCCACCATAACCTTCTTTCTGATTGGATTTACCGCGCGCCTCTGTCGCGGTTGCGAAGGTATTTTGCGTAGTGTTCGCAAGCCTTACGAATGAAATCCTGAAGCTGGCTGACAGTCGCTTTCGGTTTGTATTTGCGTATATCCTCCAGCGGGAGCCTGATCGTCTCTATCTGATTCGGTTTCGGCTGATCGAGAATCTGCAGCATCGTTTCCGGCGTGAGCGTACCTTCTGCGGCGCGCTTCTTCATCTGATTTGCCTGCGAATAAGACGGCGTGACCTCATTCTCGGCGTAGTATTCGTACACAGCCTTCTGTGCGTCCTCCGGCAGGTAAGACAGCTCCACGGCGGGGCCCAGCGCGATACGGTGTTCGTCCACCAACTGCTGCAACTCCGGGATCAGCTCCGTCAGACGGATATACCGTTGGATTTGTCGCGCGCTGTCCTCCGCGTTTTCGGCGAGGACTTCGTCCGTCCGGAACTTCGTGCCGGGTGGGCACGAAGTGTTTTCCGCTTCCAGATCGCTTCGGTGCCCCTGCCGTTTCATAGCGTCGAGTTTGATTTTGTAGGCCTTACCCTTTTCCGTCGGGGAGATGCTTTCGCGGTTGCAAAGGTTTGCGTCTATCATAAAAATGATCGCCTCTTCTCTTGTCATGTTGTCTGCGACGATGCAGGAAATGGTTTTGTGCTCCAATTCTCTGCACGCGTACCACCTGCGAACGCCGGAAATGATTTCAATCTTATCCTTGTTTTTCGGATGCGGCTGCACGATGATCGGGTCGATCAATCCGTACAAACGGATGCTTTCCACGAGATCCCGGAAGCTTTCGTCGTCACGAAATGCGAACGGCGACTCCGGCATCGGTACCATACTGTCGATCTTGTGATCCAGGATTTCCATATTTTTGCTGATAAAATTAGACATAGTTTTCCTCCATGTTTTGAATATAAAAACAGGAGGTTATGACGTGTTAAAACTGTTCGTAATAAAAGAGTTGTGTTGCCATAACCTTGATTATTCTGACGCGGCGTTCACCTCCTTTTCAATCATTGCGGTCATTCAATCAACTGTTTTTATCATCACCTTCTTCCTGTGTTTCAAAAAAAGCAGTGTGGATTTTTCTTTCAAGTCCTCTGATTTTTTCAAGACACTCTTCGATTATCGGCGTGTTGAAATAGTTGTTTGCGTACGCGATACGGAGCAGACGGTTCACGTTTTGTCCGACGCGGCGGGTTTCAAAAATCAGTTTGCCGTAATCCACCGGCGGCAATTGAGTCAGGCGTTTGCGCTCTATTGCAGCGCGTATGACGTCTTCTCTCGACCGACCGGATTCCTTTGCAAGCGTGGTTAAGCGATCGAACTCTTCATCGTTCAGATAAAAAACGATCCTGTGATTTCGTTTTCTCATTTGCTTCCCTCCTGGATTAAAACCAGTGAGCAAGTCCCGCTACGGTTTTTTGAAGGGACTGATAATACTCACACAGAACATCTTGAGAGGGATCATGGAGCGAGATCGAGCTCATATAAATCGAGCAAGTATTCGCAAGGATACATCTCACTTCGTGCGCAAATTTCCAGTATTCATGTGGCGGAGTTTCAGTCGGTTGTCCTCCTTCAATCAAGGTTTTCAGGTAATTCTTTTCCGAAAGTTTCGTCTGCTCCGCAAATTCAAGCAGCATTTTCTTATCTTCCTCTGTGAGTCGAAAACCGATTTCACATTCCGCGCCTTTGGGGATAAGCGTGTATTTTATCGGATGCTTTTTCACTTCGGCACGGTGGTCGGCGTACAGATCGAAGAAATCATCTGTCAGCTTTTGCAGCCTTTGCATACACGTTGAAACTTTTTCAATATCGATAAATGATTGCGTATGCGCTCTGATGGCAAGCTGATTTACAACCAAACCGATCTCTTTTGCCTCACGGATGAAGCGGAATAAATCCGGTTTCAGGAACGGGATCGGCGGCCTGTTTTGGATCAATGAACGCAGATATGCCGATCTGTTCATTCCGGTTTTTGCAGCATTCTTGTCCAGTTTTGCGATTTCATTTTCCGCAAGGTGAAACTTAAATCGAGCGTTTAATTCTGGCATAAATCATTTTCCTCCTGTAAGGGTTTCAGGGACTATCCCTGACAAGCGCCGGTTGTACCCCAATCGGCGATGCTTGCTGAGTCGATTCCACGAATTTGCTGCAGCAAATTCAATGCTTGATAAGACGATACCGGGACTGATACCATTGAATGACTCTAATAGGAACACTTTGATTTACTTGCCGAAAAAGGAAGCTTACATTCTCTATCGGGTAGCAATAATCACGCGATAAAGCGAATTCTTTTTTGCAGTTTTTCTTTATTACCGCCCGAAAAGGAAATCGTTTTTGCAATTGTCAGGCAGCCGATGATCCGCATACTTCGGAAGAATGACGCTCCTATATTCTTCTCTTTCGGATAGTTAACGTGTCACTCTACTCAGTCTTATTTCTTTCCGATATTCGGAAAGCTCTGTTCCGATAATCAGCACAATTCAATCGGATAGATCTTCACCGCCTTGCCAAAGCCCTGACCTTCACGAAAAATCAGGCCGTAGCTTTCCAGCTCTTTGAATAATCTGCATGCTTTTTCATGTCCGCAATTGAGCTTCGCGCAGGTTTCGGCGATCGTCATATACACGAAATAATCACCGATCCTGTTCTGAAATCCGTTCTTTTTGGAAAGCTGTTTTCGGTCCTGAAGCAGCGCGTAAAGCATCTTTGCGTCGGTTGAAATCGTCTTGTACACGTCATCCGAGAACAGGATCTTCGGCACCTTGAAAAAGATATTTCCGTTCTTCTTTTCGTCTGTCACAACGTTCATCGCCTCCTTTCGTTTGGTTTTGGTTTGCGATTCAGGTCTCTTTGCTTCCGCGTTTGAGATTGTCAGCGTGACGCTTTCCGTTTTCGGACTGCGCCTGTTTGCTTTCCGCTGACGGCGGACGGATCGTGCGGAACGTCAGATTGAGGCGTCGCACACTGCAGCGAAGACAACCATCCTCATCGCTGTAAACACAAACGGCGTCCGGAACGTCGCCGGCGAGCTTTCCGATCAGACCGTTCAGCTTTGCGTCATAGCTCTCGACTTCGATCACATCGTTTCCCTGTGTAAACCACAGATGCGTTTCTCGTTTTTTCCTCGGCATGTTTTTCTCACTCCCTTCTGAATAAGTTTTTTTCAAGCCCCTGTTTTTGCCGATTTTTCATCGGATCAAGATCCGTGTTTTTGTACCAGAATCGTATCAGATTTTCCTTTTCGGGCAGTTGTTCATCCGGGTATTCCTATTCGATAACGGTACATTTTCGGCTGTTTCAGGGGTCTGTATTGCCGCCGCCACAGAAGATACTGATTTGAGATAAGATACTCTATTTAAGTACTTGGACGTTTTCTGATGGATCATTTCATGTTTTTTTGAAAAATCCCTCTACTGTAGTGCTTGGACGTTTTTGGGACGGGTTGCAAAAAAATCGACCTGAATCTACAAATAATTTACCTTTTCTCCTGCTCCGGCACCGTTCCCACAGGCACTCCGCATATCTCTATGGGCGCTGTGCGGTCCCGCAGCCCGATCGGACTGCAAGCGCTCACTTCTGTTTTTCAGAAGGTCGTGGCGGTTTGAGGAACCGGGCAGGGATTCAATTGTCAATGGAAGCATCATGGAATTTGAGGAATCCCTTCACTAAATAAGGAATGGGAAGGTCTGTTTTTATGGGTGTGTTTTGTTTTTTTCTTCCACTACTAAAGGGAGGTTTTTCGCTGTTTGTTAAAAAGAAATCGGAATTGTTTACAGATTGTTAACAAACGAGCCCATTAACATTCTCTGCGAGGCAGGAGATCAGAACCACCTTTTATTGCCTTGCTTTTTTCATTCCATTACTAAAGGGAGGTTTTTCTGTTTTACTTCAAAAGAATTCGCAAGTTTTTTCAGCCACAAAAAAAGTCCTTCCCTCGGTAAAAGCCGAAGGAAGGACCTTGAGCATCTTATGAAGCGCATCGGCGGAAACAAAAAACACCGCATGACAATAAGACAGAATTGCTTCTGTTCTTATCCTTCATACGGTGCTCGGGTAGATTTATCAGCCCTTTCGGGGCCTGCTCCGCTTACTCGCTACAAAGATCATATTTAGTTTTCGTCATTATTATATCGTCCAAAAATCTGATTGTCAATAGGTCAAAATGACGAGTAACGAAATCGTTACACCTCTACCGATGCAATGAATATAGATATGCTGTGATAAAGCATCTCACTCAGATATGGAAAAAATCAGTATAACTCTTCAAGTTATCATAAAATGCTTTCAACAATGACACTTGTATACATTTTACATTCGGTTGATCGAATACCTTGTCAAGAAAGAAACTTGACTTTTATATTGTTCATAGTTGTTTTTTAATAACGAACGAATTTTATTTACATCTTCACCACAGTCCTTTACGTATGGAAATATAAAATCAATATCCTTTTCGTATATTCCCGATTCTTTTAATACTCTTTTTAGAGGTTCATTTTTATAATAAATATAACTAATACTGTTTTGAATCTGTTCAATTAAATAGTTTGAATAGTCAACGGTTACTCCCTGTTGTTTCATAAAAAATAATATAATATTTAAATATTTAGAAAAGTCATATTCCACATACGCATTTTTTGTTTTTATAACATCAGAAATTATTTGATTCGTTGCTCTATTATATGTGCCAATATTTTGAAGAGTTGAATCAACTATTTTCCTAATACTTAATCTAGAACGATTCAAAATCAAGTTTATAATACCTGCTCTATAATTCAAATATGGATTAAACTTTGAATCTGCTCTCAAATTGAATATCTTAAGCAAGACATATATTACAGTTGCTCTTGATTTAGTAGTCGGATTCACTAAAATATTATTTATAGCTAAAAACAACTCATTTTTATAATAATTATAGGTGTCAAAAAGAGACTTTATTTTATCAAAACTAGTATAGCCAACAACCGCTTTGTATTCTTCTTTGTCACAATGAAGGATTCTTAACAACTCCAAATAATCAGCGTCATCGCATTCACTCTTTTGAATTCTCACATCCTTACTATCCGATGTTATTTCAAACTCAATGCTTTTTATTGCATTGTCAAAAGAAAAAGATGGATCAGTTGGCGCTTTTATATAATATGCAATCCCAAGGTTTGTTTTAAACAATCTTCCAGATCTTCCCACCAAATTGAAAAAATCGAATGCTTCAAAATCATTTGAATAATTATATCCATACCCGCGGGATGGTTTTGTAATAATTATATTTTCGGTTGAAGTGTTTACACCTTCTAAAAGGGTGGATGTGCATAGCATAGTATTATATGGTTCACTATCTTCTTCGAAAATATCAAGTTGTAAGTTTCTAATACCAAGCTGTAAGTCTCCACAATGAACAAGAAATCCCTTCTTCATTGCTTCAACTACATACCACTTTGGGTGTATTTCTTCACTTAACCAATCAATAAATGCTATTGTCGACTCTGAAATATTATTGCTTTGAAAACTATTATTAGTATAACTTGCGATGTATTTTGGAATATCCGCAGCGTTTGCAAAATAAACTAACGTTCTAGCATCTGGAGATAACATATGTAATACTCTATTTGTTTCGGCGAAACGGGAATCAATATTATCAACATAAATTGGGCATTCTATTACATCATTAACGACGGGAGAAAAATCAGATTTAAAGAAAAGAGGGTGTTTTTCCAGTTGATCAATATTATCTATCGAAGAGATAAAAGGGGCCAATAATATATGCTTTCTGCTTTTTTTAACCAAATAATAGTATGCAAAGTTTAATATTAGCTTTCTATCGTCGGTACTTTTGCGATCTAATTTATATACCTCATCTATTACTAATAGATCAATTTCGTTAATGGAGTCAAATGAAGATTCTTCTAAAACTCTATCATGGGTAACTATGAATAATTTGTATTCATAGTTATTATAATCGATTTCGGAATTAATACCTGTAAATATCTTATAATTCTCAAAAAATCTGCGATACTTTCTAATCAGCTTCCTCTTATACTCATCAATAAGAGCAAGAGTAGGGACAACTAAAAACACAGTCTTGGGCTTAAAACGCGCAATATATTCAAATACTACATAAGTCTTTCCAAAACTTGTTGGTGCACTAAGGATCAACCCTTCGTTTTTCTCTAATAGTCTTAAGGCTTTATATTGATCCGGGTGTAGCGATATAGATTTATCTAAATACGAAACAGATATTGCATTATACAACGTTGAATTTAATGTATAGTTTGTTGAATACATTGTTAAGTCTAAAGCAAATAAGGCATCTGCATTTGCCATCACATATTCTTCTGCTCCATGTGCAGTAGTTATCTCGCGAACAATTTGCTTGCGAAGTTCAGTTAATCTTTTTTCGTTATACATTGCTCGCACTCCCTAATCTTTTCTCTTATTTCAGCAACGAATGCGTTTCTTAAATTATCTTTACTGAGTACAGGAACAGATATCAGATAGTATATAGTATCCAATCCAAAAAGTTTTACCTGTTCTATGGTCTTCATTTTCGCAAAAACTTCTTCAGTATTGTATTTTCCACCATGGGATATAAATATTGGTATGCCAATTCTATTAATCCCCGTGCGTTCAATTAACGACGTGAAATTTAAGCAATGATTCAGATCATCACCAAAAACGTCTAAAAAAGCTGTACTTCTAGAGAAACTATTGTTTTTTATAGTATAATACTCTTTGGAAATTTGTGCTTCATATGACACAAGTGATTTTTTTATTAAAGATATTCCATTGTCGATTGTGTCAACCATTTTTGATTCTCCGAAATAAAGCACTTTATCTTTCAAAGAACAATGAACCGTATCAATACCATAGACTGACATGTTTCTTGAGGTGTTTAGCGTAAACTTTCTAATTATGCAATCTAAATTAAAATACGAATCCAGAATAATATTAAATACATACTCACCGATTCTTCCCCATTTGTCTTTTCTTAAATCAGAGTCTTTAATTAGCTCATTGTCCAATATTTCAATGATTGCTGGATCCAATGATGCTATGTCGTATATCCGCTCAAAATCAATAAAACTGAGTAGTCGTTCATATATGTTATTATAGTCTTGAAGCGATAATTCTTCACCAATTCCCAAGTTAATATTTGCGTGTTTTTTTATCATTTGAAAGTCAAGGATATATTTTGAAAAATCTTCATAAAATGAATCTGCGTCAATTGTAATGAATATAAACTGATATGCCTCAGTATCACGAAACACTGTGAACTTATCAAAGGTATCTTGAGTAATCATAAATATGTCTCCAACACTTGCAACTTCGAATAATAATTGACATTTTTGTGTTTATTTCAACTGCAAGTACAGTTTTCTACAAGCATAAAACCGTAAGTTGAATATACATTTGCAGTTTATTAATTAACCACTCTTTTGTTGTGGCTTATAAGTCAATGTGCACCATGATGCTGCCAATGCATATCTTTGCATCTATCAGACACCTCACGAACGTACTTTTTATAGACTCCACAGACTGTATACCCGCTATACTTTTTGCCACCAAAAAAATCTTGGTAAAACTTGTACTTACACTTTTCTGAACCTGTCACAGTTACGATTGCTCCGATCTTCAACGGTTATTTTGAAGCTCAAATGCAATGGATTGGATGATATCCAACTCTCTTGCAATGTCCATTCTTCCAAAAGAGGTATTATATCCAAAACGGTTTATAAGTATCAGAATAATGATTGTTGATCAATCGTAAAAATCCCGCACTTGTTAGTAGGTCAGAGTCCTGTTTAGCAAATTCAGAGTCCTGTTTAATCGTTTTTGAGTCCTGTTTAAGCGCTCCGCTGATCACTCCATCGGTTTGTCTTTGCTGTGGCGGATGGTGTTCAGCCATTCGCCCTTGTATTTAAAATAGCGGGGACCGGCAAGGGAGTATTTACTGCCGGTAAGGAGCTGCGCCAGGGCGGAAAGAGAATAGTTCTGTCCCTAATAGCTAACGGTTTTGTCATCAATGACTGTGCATCTGATTCCCGGGTTGTCGCAGTATTCGATCTCTTCTCCGGGTTGGATGTTACACATGGAAAACCTGAACGGCGACTGGCGCTCCTTGTGCTCGGCGTCGATCTCCTGCGCGGTTTCCTCCGCCTGCTTCTGCGCTTCGTCCATAGCGATCAGCTTCAGCTTGTCCGCGCAGCCGTGGATTTCCGCAATGGCTTCCAGAATGGAATAGGCGTCCTCCGGCGACATGGCGTAAAACTCACGAACGCGCTGCTTTCCGTTGAAATTCTCAATGGAGCGCAGGTTTGGATTTAGCTTGTCAATGATGCTGTGGATCTTCAGATCGGAAAGTCGAGAATTGACCTCATACGTCGCATAGACGCGAAACGCAAAGGGAATGCATTCGCTCCGGTTCAGCTGCTGCAGTCGTTTGTCAATATCGTCCGCATACCCGATTTTTACGTATTCGGGGAAGGACGGGTTAGTCAGTATGTAGATTACACCTGTTTTAGTCATTGTCTTTATCCTTTACTATTAATGTCTCGTGCCCCGTCTGTTTTTGCTCCGAAACGGGATTGTCTTGATTTTCTTCAAATATGGTTTTTTCTTCTGATTCTAAATACATACGATACAGCATAGGGTCAATCATCATGTTATTTATCGATCGTAACGAAGGAGCAAAATCGATAATTTTTCGAATAATGCTACAATTTGTTATAAATTGCTGAAAACATTTATAATCACTATCTTTTGACCGAAAGGTTGCCCTCGAAGTATCACAAAAACTCAGAATCGTAGATAATGCCTGAATATCTTCCTGACAAATAATCCCAGATTCCAGCAGTGTAGCTTCTTGGCTTTTTACTGCAAAAACTTGTTCAGACATATCATCGAAGAAAATCATAAGACTTTTGATAAAAGCTGGGATTAAAGCCGGATCGTTAATCACTTGTTTATTTGCATCATCTATCCATTCAAACCATTTTTTTGAATCCGTACAGTGATTGTTTTTTGCACATTCAAGAATAAAAAGTTGAAGTCCACTATCAAAGGTGTGATAGAGATTAGCAAAAAGAGCTTCACGATTTTCAAAAGTTTTCTTATTTGCCTTTCTGCAGTTTGCCGCATCGATTAACCATGCGACAAGAATGGAAGCAATACCTCCACAAGTAATACTTGTCCAAATAGTAAATACTGCTTCGAGCTTTCTAATCGATAGTGAAATGCCGGTTAGTGCAACGGCCACAAGCAACAATATAATGTATAGCATGTTGTTTGGCGTTATTGTTTTTACTTCCGTTGCTTTTATGGTTTTCTTTTTTTTGATCCAGCTCAAAAAGGCCCCCTCCTTATTATCTTAGATGCAAAATACTAAAAGGAATACTCTCACTTCGCTTTAGCTGCTGCAGCCGATTGTCGATTTTATCCACATACCAGATTTTCGTGTATTCGGAGAATGACGGGTTTGTGAGTATGTATAATGACGTAGTTTTTATCCATTTGATTATCTCTTGAAAAAATTGATTGTTTTTTATGGGAGATCATGGGGATCATAGATACCATATTTTTCCCAGATAAACATATTAAGATCATCGTGCTGAGGACTAGATAGAATATAATTCTTTTCTGCGACAGTCAATTCAGGAATTGAAAAACGAACGATATAGTTCTTGGCCAGAGACATATATCCCTTGGAGTAAGGTTTACTAGTATGAAAAATATAATACCAGAATGCATCTGACTCTAAAAAAGCCTTAATTATACGCAACTCTTCTTCACTTTCTGAAAACAGAGCATACCCGCAATAATACAGCAATTCTTCATCTAGGGCTAGAACTGCAGTTGGCACTCCAGCGATATATGGGATAAGTATCTTCTTCCCGAAATTGTTCATACCCTGCGTGCGACCATAGGCATACCATGCGGGATAATCACCGTGACCTTTATCGCGAGCGGCTAAAACAGTTTTGTATTCAAATAAAAACTGGTATGCTTGGGGATATGTAGTTTTTAATTCATTTTCCTCAATAATGGCAAAACTCTGGTTCTTTCTTTTATACGGGAAAATAGCGACTTCTGTGTTTTCACTTAGTTCTTTCTCATTCTTGATGGTGTTTGGTTTTACAATAGGAATACAAATTGCTTTTTCAATAATATAAGAGTTCCCATTGTAGGTACGATAATAGTATACTCCATCTTCTTTGTCAGGGAAGAAAAAGAATAACTCGTTTTTTAGGGTTGCAAGCCCATTACGTATTTTCCAGTGAGAGAGAGGCGTTCCTTCTTTTTCAAACCGACAAATCACATTGTCAATCTTATTATTGTAGAGCCGCCATGGAGCGCCATCTTCAAACAAACCAAAGTCGTATTTTGATAAAGAATGGTTTATTAGTGTGTTTTCTTCATTGATACGGGTATAAGCAATATACTTATCTTCGTTCGACTTGTCAATAATAGTCACACAAGTATAACTAGTAACATTTTTAAACAATTGTGCTTCTCTAAAATCTACAATTTTAATTGAAAATCCTTGCAAAAGAAGGTATTTGCGAAGACTTCTACCATTTACTCCTTGGAGATATCCGTTTGCAGTAATATATCCCAATTTTCCTTTATCTTTAAGTAGTCTTAATCCTACTTCAAAGAAAGGCATGTATAAATCAACATTACCAATAGAAGAAGTTTCCCAGCATGACAAGAACTGTTTTTCTTCCTCACCAATGTTCCTCGCTCTCACATAAGGAGGATTTCCTATTACACAGTCAAATCCATTTTGCCAAGTGCTCTTAATTGTTGATAAGGATGTTGGATCTAACATATCTGCTTGTAAAAGGTTGAAGCGATGCGGAATAGGTTCACCTTTCATTACTGCCAAAAGGGAAAGCAGAAGTCTTGCTTTTTTGATTGCCTCATAGTCTATATCAATTCCAAAAATGTAATTTGCAATACAATCACCGTAAGAAATACTGAATGTCGAGCAAATTGTTTCCGCAACTGACACAAGGAATGATCCGCATCCACAGGCAGGATCAATTACTGTTGGAATGACATCGCGGGCAATACATTCAGAAATGATATATTTCTTAATCATCTCTGGGGTATATACCACACCTTTTTCTTTTCGATCATTCTCAGGAATCAACATTTCTAGAAGCTCAACGAGAAATTTGAAAGAAAAACTATCACAAATGGCAGAGAAATACTCCAAAACATCTTCGCAGAGAGTTTTGTCAAGCTCTGGGTTATACTGATTGAGAACATTTGAAAGCGATCCATTAATACCATTCATCTTCGCATAAGCATATACAACTGCTCCGCTTAATTGATTGGCATCATCGGTAAACTTTTTTATGGATCGAATAACCATATTGTTTTTCATTCGTTTACTCCATCTAGTAGTTCTATTCTATTTACAGTGCGACCGATATTTTGAATGATTCGTTTTTCTTCTTCCGTTACTTCGTACGCTTCAAAGCACAACGTATCCAATGCTTGCCATTTTTGTTCCAAAGACTGCGAAATGAAATCCCTTTGTACGTTTGGAGCTCCAAGATAACGCTCTTGTAAATCACGAATTTCATCATATAGCGTTGCCAGCTGAGTTGTTAATATGTTGCCATCTGTAATTTTGCTTGACGGGAACGGAATGGGAGCTAAAAACTGCTTGTTGAATTTATAATATCCGCCTGTTTGAGGGTTAGCTCCAGCTTTTCCAAGAACTGAGAAAATACATGAATTAATGATACTGGTGATTGCCTTCATTACTTGCTGGGTTGCTTCCGGAACAGATATGAACCAAACATTGGCATTGTCCATATAAAGCCCCCTTGCAGAAACAAAGGTCGCAATTGTATCTCTTGCTGTCATTGGAATAATAATTATATCCACGAAATACATGTTTTGATTGTGTTCTCTGGTAAATGTGTGCCATAAGTCACCGGATCTGCATGCAACATTGTTTTTGATTCGGGTTTCATTTGCTGATAAATACTCATATGCCAGAGGAAACCTATTCTGCAATTCTGAAAACGGTATTGCTGTTGATGAAGCACCTTCATATGGGAAAAGGCAAAAAGCATCAGCTTCGACATCTTTAAAAGGATAGAAAAGCTTGTTATATATGACGCCCCGTAGTATTCCTTCTTCAACAGTAACAGTTTCTCCGAATCCGTTTATTCCTGTTGCAACTCCATTGTTAATCTGAACAGATTTCAGATGATATAGTTTTTTCCAAAGAGCTTGGATTCCATCCTTGATTAAAAGATTAGGGTAATTACTCAAATTACCAAAACAATCAGAAAGGCGGTCTCTTATTGTAGTTAAAGCAAAACTATCAAACATCCAAGGTGATTGCCCCGTCTGACAAGGAATCTCCTCAAAAACACATCCCTCAAAGCTACCGCTTTCATTGCTATTCTCAAATCTCCGTCTAATCTCAGCTATATCAGACGACATAAAATAGTATTTCAGGGTATCATTTTCATCCTTACTCAAAACTATGATGGACGCATATACAGTTCGACCAGCAAAGATATCTGTGGCCTTGAAATCTATGAGTTTTTCCAAGAATTTACCGTTGTTTATAACTCGTCTTGCCGTGCTTCCGTATTCTGTCTTAAACCATCTACGCTGAATGATAAATCCCAGCTTTCCATGTCTGTTAAGCAATTGTAATCCACGCTCGATAAAAAGAACTGCAAGATCTGCCTTTCCTTCAAATGCCGTATATTTTTCACTTAAGTAGGCGTGCATTTCAGGAAATGCAGCCTTGTAATATTTTGTCTCGACGTATGGAGGATTACCAATTACATAACTGAATCCACCGTCATTTTCAAACAAGGTGGAGAACGCAGCAACAGGATCAAACGGCTTAATCGAAAGGATTTGATCAGGTGAAAAAGCTCTGTCAACACTCACAAGGGTATTGCCAAGCTTTATATTATCTGCAATTTCTTTTAATACTTTGTCTCCAAAGGCTCCTATTCCTTCCCATGCAAGCGGATCATTACCATCAACGATTTTAAGCGCTAATGACATTTTCGTGACTTCGATTGCTGCCTCATCAGAATCAATGGCATAGATACAATGCGTTGCAATTGCACGTCGACCTGTAACAGTCAAGAAAAATCCATCTTCGCAAGAATAGTAATAATCCGCATGGTTTTCTCGTTCTTCTTCGTTCGTAGAGAGGATAGAAAGCATCTTGGCTGCCAATCTCTCAAAGCAGGAAACCAAAAAAACACCTGATCCACAGCAAGGATCGAGAATAGTGATATTCAGAATACCATCAACGCATTGAACATCGTCCAAGCTAATTGTTTGCTTACAGACCATCTCAACTATATGTTCTGGAGTTGAAATAGCACCATTAGTGCGTATATACTCCTCTTTTGATTTTTCAACAATTCTATCGTCCTCGATAACAAGCTGTCTCCCCAAAAACTCTTCATAAATATTGGCTAGTACTTTTACAGGGATAACGTCAAAACGATAGGGATATGGATAATATAATTTATTTATAAAATCAATAAGGACAGCATTGTCTACAATTAGTTGCTGAAAGATATCGTCATGTGCAAACATAGCTCCATCATAGTGATTATAGAATTCCATATAGCAGCTGGTTTTAAAAGCATCCCAAAACCCCTCTTGAGCGCAAGTAAAAGACTTTAATTTTTCAACTTCCTCAATTCCTTTTGATTCACAAACTCGAATAAATACAATTCGGTCTAAGATTACTTGGATATAATAGTTCAGAGTAATGTCTGAACAAATTAATTCTGGATTATTCTGATATAAATTTAAGGCAAGATTCTTCCTAAACGAAGAAAGAATACTCATGAATTGGCTATCAACTCTATTATGTCCTTCTGTTGCTGTGGTTGCATAAAGCTCATTCAAATGATTTCGGCAAACATTTTCCCGACACAAGTGCTCATAAAGTGTCTCAAACTGGTCAATATAATTATCAACGCAGATTTGTATAACGCTTGCATTTGCCGGTTGCGTGGGATCGGGAATAAAGCGTGTATCGAAAATAACGAACTGTTCAAAGTTAGAAACAAATGCACACGGAGATTGCGCTGACCAACCATACGATCGTATTTGGTAAGCGACATCAGCATCAGTGAATATATCAACATCCAAAGCTTTAGCATCAAGGAAGCTTTTTATATTTGTTCCATTAAGAAACGTATAATCTGGTCTTCTGTGTGGGGAATGGATTTCCTGTAAACGTTGTCTTTGGATCCCTCTGAGAGTTTGTTCTTGAAGAATTTGACTGGTGTTTTGAACATCCCATCCAAAAATGCCTAAAAACTCGTTAATCCACGTGCGCACCGTTTCTTCACTTATGATATCGCGGTTCTCATTGCGCAGTGTATTATTGTATCTTGCTATAAGCTCAGCCAATCGATTCTTAACTTCTTGTTTTTCCAAAAAGAACACTCTCCTTCACATCAAAAAACATAAACAACGGTCATACTATTTATTTGGTTATTTAAGCGGATTTATTATATCAGCATACTTCAATCCTGCTCGCCCATGATGACAATTTCCACCTGACGTTTATAAACGGCAGTAACTACTTCATCAAGTATTGTTTCTCTGCGCCTCTACCGACTACGCGGATGAGCCCCATATTCCGCATCTGCTTCATCAGATCGAACGCGCGAGTCTTTTTGATTCCCAACAGGGTTTGTATCGCCTCATCCGTGATCTGTCCGTGCTCGGAAATATAATCCAGAACCTTTTTCATTTGCGGCGTAATCAGAGTTTCGGGCTTGATGACTGCATCTGAAACCGCGTTCATATTCGGCAGCACCATCTTAAAGGCGTTGGGCGTCGCCTCGATCACCGGCTGCACGGGACAGTTCTCATAGAGCTTATAGATCCTGCGGATGCCGGTGCCATAGCTTTCGATCAGACGCAGACGGTGGAACATTTCGGCAAGATTCTTGTTGCGCGGCTGGGAAATCCCGATCCGGATATCCTCGGTGGAAAGGCCGGGAAGCAAACCGCCGATGGAAATGAACTCCATCCGTGCGTCGTTCACGTTGATGATAATGCTGCCGCTGAAGCTGTAATCGCGGTGCACCAACGCATTCAGGAGCGCCTCACGAAGGGCTTCCTCCGGGTAATCCTGCTTCTCGATACGTTCCAACCCCTTAAACGTCGCCTGAGTCCTATTGCAAAGCATCAGATAATTGAATGTGTCTTCAAGCTGCGTGAAAACGGAACCGCCGAATTCCTTGTTATCCTTGAATACGGTATTGGAATCATCGCCGAAAACGGCAACCTTCGTTGTGTGGGCGCACTGATCGGAAATAATAAGCGCAAG
This sequence comes from Oscillospiraceae bacterium, assembly GCA_902780565.1. Classification (GTDB taxonomy): domain Bacteria; phylum Bacillota; class Clostridia; order Oscillospirales; family Acutalibacteraceae; genus RUG806. The sequence goes on along the minus strand of CACZGD010000004.1, from coordinate 24,304 downwards.
ATTCGTAAACAGCTCGTCGTTTTTCTGGGTGATCCCCAGCGCACGGTATTTCTCCGCACCGAATGGCACGCCATATTTTTTGAAGGCGTTTGCGGCGGCATCGAAAGACAGATCCTGCTCCATGGAGCGCATTTCCTCAAACGTATCGCCGTCGCTCTCCTTGATCATCTGGCGGATCTGCTCGGGAGAAGCGGGAACGCTGGACGTGCCCTGCCGCACGAATACGCCGCTGGGCTTCAGGCCTTTTCCTTTGAGGTAGTAAGGCTTGTTGGTTCCTTCGCTGACCGTAATACGCACAACCTTGTTATCCTGGATCGAAAAGCGCACAAACATCGTGACGTCCGGCATAATGGCGTCACGGATACCGTTGGTGATACGGGTATACTCCTGATCCACGTTTTTCAGGCCGACGGCATTTCCGTCGTTGTCTATGCCGACGTATACCACGCCACCGTCCGTATTGGCAAAAGCGATGACTTCTTTATAGATATCCTCAGCAAACTGAGCCTTGAATTCTATGTTTTCGGTTTCGTAGTTCACGGGGACACCTCCTTATAAAGATTCTAAGTATATTATACTCAAAAAATTCGCCCTGTCAATCGGATTCAGTGAATTTCCGGTGAATATTCGCAAAATAAAAGCGAATAACCGGTTTATTCATATTCGCAAGGTACATTCTGATGATTCGGCATTAGAATAGAAATAAATGACTTTTATCAGTATTTCTGTTATTACTTAAAAACCGCCGGAACGGTGTTATACCCATTTTGAAGAATTGAATAAAATGGGTATAATGGGTATAACAGAAAGCAAAGGCATACCGCGACGTATACGGCAAAGCACCGCAAAGATAAAAAAGTCAAGTACGATTCGGCAAACCATACTTGACTTTATTTTTGTGTTTCTAAGGGTTAATTATAAATCAGATCCCGGTTCACGATCTCCGTCGCCCGTTGCCGGATATTATTCATCCGCTGCACCCAGGCCATCTGGTCTTTTGCTTTCAGCGTCTCCGTCACACCCTCCGTCGCAGCCATTTCTTTTATCAGCCGAAGGAAGAGGTCATCTGCCTGCTCGTCGAGATCGGCAAGGTAGACGTTCAGCTTTCCGGATGTGAGCAAATCGAGATGCAGCGTTTTTTTGTATTGCCGGATGTGGCGCAAATGCCGCTGAGCCCAGATGCCGACCGGTTTTTCTTCTTCCGGCTTGTCATCTTCGGGTGGTTCGCTCGGCGTCATCACGCCGTTTTTCTGAACTCTGCCGGTAGGGTAATAATAGTCACCTTGCAGCTCATATTCCCAACCGGTGCGCTCGTCGATAATCAGCTTCATTTGTCTGCGCCCCCTTTCTTGGCATCGATCTGATGCCTTAGCTTCTTTTTGAAAATGCGGTAGTGCTTTGACATGAGGTAATCAATCGCGCAGCATTTCGGGATGTAATAGGTGTGCCGGATCACAAAATGCTCGATGTATTCTCCCTGTAGAAGATATCTTGCAGTGCCGTCGCCTATCCCTCCGAACATATCGCAAAGCTCCGGTAAGGTAAGTATGTCGGGGTACGATGCAAACAGCGTTTCGTATTGTTCGCGTTTCATGGTATACAGTCCTTTCAGATGGTAATATCAACGGCAGACGAAAGCACGTATACATATGTGTGTGAATGGTTTTGTTTTTGAATGTCCTCGCCATTATCCGGCACGGTAATTCATTTTTGATTCATTTGAAAACAGAATTTGTGTCCTCCGAATGTCCTCCATTTTTCCAATGTTCTTGAAGTGCCCGAAATCCTTGCAGTGTAAGGGCAAACGGATATTTTGGAAGGAGCACCCCTATCAATCGCCGTTTTTCAAGGGGAACAAGCTTCCGTCAGCTTCCATATAACGGATATTTTCAGGTAAGTATTGTCGCTATTCCCTTAAGCACTCAAAATCCAGCGGTGGCGACACCGTGCGGGTTCGACCGCCGCCACCGGCACCATCGTCCGGGAACCCTTATTTTTCAAGGGCTCCCGGATTTTTTTATGCCCGGAAACGGCTCTCTGCAAGCGGCGTTTTACGCTGAAATCGCCCTCCGGTCAGGTCGGGAAATGTTTGCTGATTGCAAGCGCGGAGGAGATATTGGAATCATGATCCAGATGCGTATAAATATTGGACGTCGTTCCGATATCGCTGTGACCGAGCCACTGCTGGATCTCTTTCATGGCTACGCCGGTTGCGTGAAGCATACTGGCGTTGGAATGCCGGAGATCGTGAAAACGGATCGGCCGCAAGCCGTGCTTTTTCAGAAAAGTCGGAAACGCCTGCGTCAGATAGCCGGGCTTGATAGGCTCGCCCATATCGTTCACGTAAACGTAATCGAGGTAATCCTGACAATAGCAGTTTCCGCAGATCTTTCGATTCAGCTTCTGCTTCTCCCGAAGCGTCAGAAGAAAATCCTCAAACTGCGGGATAATCGGAAGCGTGCGGCAGCTCGATTTCGTTTTCGGCCTGTTTTTGCAGATCGGTTCGGTTTTACCGTTTACCATCGTCTGTGTAACAATAGAATGCTTTGCCGTTGATCACAGGAAACAAGCTTGGATTTGCCATGCTTTCTTCCTCCGGCTTCATATTTTCGGGTATATTCTATCGAAAAACCGGGAGGGGAAAACTAATCTGCGGCTTGGCTGAAACCTGGCTGTGCGCAGAACGAATCCTTCACAAGCTTCAAAAACCAGCGAATGTAAAACTAATATTTGCTTTTAATCATTCAATCTTGATTTTCGCAAAGTCAATAAAAAAAATTAGGAGTAGAATAATGGCGTTCAATTACAATAAGCTATGGAAAATTCTGATAGACCGGAAGATGTTAAAAAAAGACCTGATGCAAATGACCGATATCACCTCCACGACCATTGCAAAAATGTGAAAGGGTCATGCGGTCAGTCTCGAGGTGCTCGGACGGATTTGCAAGGCGCTTGACGTAAACATCGGGGATATCGTGGATTACGAAAAAGAGTAATCGGAGGAATTGGCCATGGGTTATGTTTCAGTACATACGCTTCAAGAGTGGATCCATCTGACCATTGGGCACATGGGGTACTCTGATGAATCCTCAAAATCAGAGTATCCTCTCTCTGATAATCCGACTTGATATTCTTGTTACCGGTATGTGGGGATTTTGCTGCCGATGATCACGTATATACCTATCATACTGTTTCTCAGAAAGAAAAAGGTGAAGGCGAAATGAATCTGCCCTGAGGCAGAGTATGCAGGTATGAATGTAAATAATGCAGAAAGATGAGTATGGCGATTATGAGGATTCCTTATTCTATATTCCGGCGATTTGTTTCCGTGTTTCTGGCGGCGCTCCTTTCGACGACGCTGTTCGTGCCGACGGCTGTGCAGGTAAACGCCGCGAACAGACGCTTTATCACAGAGCTGCGCGTGGCGGCGGGCGCTCAAGCGGTAGACGAGCTGGAAGCGGACGGCTGGTCTGTTATGATGGTCGGGCTGAACGTAACGTCCGACTCCGCCGCGCAGGTGTATCTTGCCTATAAAATGAATACCGGCGCTCCCGTTACAAATGTGATCTTGTCTCCGGACGTGGGTGATTCCTTTACGGACGCAAACGGGATCGTCTATGCCTGCGTGAGCCACGTGGACGTGGATGAAGGGATCGAAGGCAGCGCCGGGTGTCTCTATGCGACGCACGACGAGCGCGCCGGCGCGCCGCTTGTCGGTCTTGACGTCATGCGCGGCAGCACGGAGGACGACAAGGTTCTTTACACCATTTCAAACGACGGGGCGGATATCGTCCGCACGAAGAACGGTACGCCCGCCGACCTTGAGAACGAAGCCAGCAAGGGCGTCGTATATCTTTTTCAGATAAGAGACGGAATCGTACGCCCCTATATCAGCGAGATCGGGATAGTCACCGACACCGACAAGTGGAACGCCGTTTATACTGCGTGTGAACGCGGCTACAATTATTTTGTGGAAGGCGATATCGACGATTCGCCCGACACGTATACGATCATCGCTTTTGAACGCACCGCCGACCCACAGGATGCGGTGACAGGCATCACTGCCGTTTCCGCTGAGACTGTAAAGTCTCTTGAGGACGCGCAGATCGTCGACGGCAAGGCGGAAAACGCCGGGCGCGTTACGGCGGCGGCGATCAGTATTTCAGGCGTGGAATACGTACGGGTTTCAAGTCAGCCGATCGGCGCAAAAGAACCCTATTATCTTTACCGGACAAAAGATGCGAAAGCCGGAAATCCCGTCTCAATGCTCTATGCTGAAACCCCGGAACAAACGCAGAACTTTCTGTTCGGGACGTGGGCCAATTCTTATTTCTTCTCTCCCGGCGCGACGACCGCCTATTCCTACTGCATGAACGAAGACCTGTATCTGTCTCTGTGGGAGGATCAGACGGTCTGCTGCAAGCTTCCCGTACGGCTGATCGACAGTTATGCGTCGATGGATTTCGCGTTCGAAACCGCAACGGAAACGCCGACAGAATCGCCGGCGGAAACACCGACGACGGAAGCGCCCGCAACGGAAACACCGACGACGGACGTGCCTACCACGGAAGCGCCGATGACGGCAGCTCCCATGACGGAAGCGCCTCCAATGGAAGCTCCGGCAACGGAAGAATCGATTGTGGATGCATTTGGAATGGAAGCAATGGCAGCGGAAGTGCCCGCAACGGAAGTGCCCGCAACGGAAGCTCCTGCGACGGAAGCTCCCGCAACGGAAGCTCCTGCAACGGAAGCTCCTGCAACGGAAGCTCCTGCAACGGAAGCTCCCGCAACAGAAGCGCCCGAATCGGAAGCGCCCACGACAGAAACGCCCGCGACAGAAGCGCCTGCCGAGACCGGCAGATACATCAATCTCACGATGCTCACGCCGCGCGACGGGCTGCCTGCATCCGCGGGGCGTATCACGGGTATGCGCAGCGATTTATCCGCTCCTTATATGGAAACGTACCGAACGGAGCGACCGCAGCAATAAATACCAGGTTTCCGTTTTCGGGAAAGGCGGTATTTATGCGCTGATCGCCGGCGGCGTTTTGATCCTTGTCGCTGCGGCAGCCATCATTATAAGAAAGCGTTCAGCTAAGAAAATAACCAAATCCGCAAAACCGAAGGGACGGAGGTGACAGGCATGAAAAAACGAATCCCCGCGCTGTGTCTGGCGCTTATACTGACGCTTCTTTGCATGCCTCTTCCCGTACCCGTATCCGCGGAGGAAAGCTCCGACAGCGCAGCGGCAGGTTTATACGATGAAGCGGACGATTTTGCGCGTTACGGCGTAGGTGAGGAATACGCCATCGTGCCGTGCTGCGCAGGCAGCTCTGCAATAGATCTTGACTCAGACGGCGAAACGAGGCTTCTGCTTTGGAAAGCGTACAGGGGAGACAATCAGCGCTGGATCATCGGTAAGTCGGGAGATTATTACTATTTCAAAAGCAAAATGAACGGTAAGGTTTTCGACGTTCCGAGCGCCGACGTGTCCGACGGAAAGGCGGTTCAATGCTACAACTATCACGGCGGCGATAATCAGCTCTGGCGACTTGAAAATCTCGGCGATGGCACTTATTCCATACACGCAAAGCTCAACGATTCTAAGGTTCTAGATATCGCGGGAGACATTTGGAACGACGGAGCGTCGGTTCAGCTTTACTCTCAGAACAGAACCCCCGCGCAGCGTTTCCGTTTCGTACACGTTTCCACCACCGAGCCGATGTCCGAATGGGGCGCGAGCCGCCACGACTGCACGGGCTCGAACTGGAGCATATGGGACGGCTCCTGCTCATACGACTGGTATTACGACCACGGTGGCGAAAACGATCTTTATATCAACACCGCCGCCGACCTTTTCGGGCTTGCGTCGTTCGTCGTCAACGGCTTCGAAATGGAAGGCAAGACGATACACCTGACACGGGACGTCAACCTCGCGGGCATTGAATGGACGCCCATCGGATTCAAAGGCCACTGGTTCCGCGGCAGCTTCAACGGTCATAATCACGCGATCATCGGTCTTTCCCGCACAACGGACGACGACTATAACGCTCTGTTCGGGATGGTCGCCGGGGGAACGATATGCAACCTCGAGGTAAAGGGTACCGTGAAGGGCAACGAACACGTCGGCGGTATTGTGGGAATGCTTCAATATGGACATCTGTGTAATATTTACAGCGAGGTCACGATAGGCAATTGCACGTATATCCGCCAGGGCGGCGTTATCGGCGCGATCGCGTACGGCGGTTTCGTGGATCACTGCACGCAGAACGCCTCCGTCAATTCGAGCGACCACGACGACTGCAGGGGCGGTATCGCAGGCTACAGCGACGGTTTTATCCGCTACTCTGTTAACAACGGCACCGTGAAACACAACTGGAACTACGCCGGCGGCATCGCCGGCACATCCGGCGGCGTGATTGAATACTGCGCCAACCACGGCACGGTAGGAGGGAGCTATTACTCCGATCACGTCGGCGGTATCGCGGGTTGGGTGAAAGGCGGCGTCATACTCGGCTGCTATAACGACGGGCAGATCTACAGCGTCAGCTACAGAAACGTCGGCGGCATCTGCGGCAAGCTGGACGTGAGCGACCGTATTATCGGCTGTATCAATGCGGGCAGGGTCTACGGTTATGAACATATCGGCGGCATCTGCGGTGAAGGTCATGTTGTGAAATGCTTAAATATCGGCATTGTAACCGGCGACTATACCGTCGGCGGTATCAGCGGCAATTCAAAATGGGCACTTAGCTCTTATGCACTTGAGTGGTCCGCAGCTACAATCACCGGTACCGGTGAAAGCAATGGCGGAAGCTGGACTTCGTCTTCGGACCTCCTCAGCGGAAAGACCTGCGATCAGCTGAACCATGGCGCTGATACATACGATATTTCGATGCGCGTCAGTATGAAAACAAAACGTGCAACGTGCGCTACGACGCCGCTGCCAGCAACGCCGACGAACATGCGTTCCTCGCAGAAGATCACGATCACGACGCTATGTACATTCACACAGGCGGGTTATCAAAAGAACACGCGGATATAAACGCGTTTCAGAGCACGTACGACCGGTGGGTCACGCTGTATTATACCACGTCCCCCGCGGCGGGCAAGCCGATCGAGGTGACCCCCGGCATAGAGCCCTTTATCACAAAAAGCGATCTGAACGCGCCGGAGGGCTACTGCCCGCTGACGCTGATCAACGGCGTTTCCGCCGAGAACGTCAACAGCGTCGAGGTGTCTTTTCAGAATGAAGAACGCGGCAGACCCGCCCTTTACGTCTTCTTTGCCGGCGAATATACCGGAAGAGGCAGCGGCGGTATCGTGGCCGACGACGGAAGATACGTTACAAACGTACGCTTCTCGTATTCCAAGAAGCGGGAGGACGCGATCAACCTTCTGAAAAAAGAGGGCTACACGTTCATAGATATGAACCTTACGCCCTACGACGGCTACACCTTTATCGGCTATCAGCTCGGCGACGAGGGAGGCGCCGTAAGGGATATCCGTATCTCCAACAGCGGGATGGACACCATCGTTTTCGGCGACGCCAACTACGCCAAAATGGGAGCGGAAAACAATACCGGGGTCACGCCCGACGGATATGCGATTTACCAGACCAAGGAAGAATTCGCCGGAACGCCGATCGTGGGGATTTCGGTGCAGACCGAGCGGCTTGCGCCGGGTTCCGGTATGGAGCCGGTATGCCTGTTCTCCGGCGGCGACGCCGTTGACGTCGGCGCAAAGTGGAGCGACAACATCCTTGAAACGGATAACGACAACGATGCGGATTTCTTCTTTGATCATGACACCATATATTGTTATCACCGAATTCATCAATACCTTTGTGCCCGCGCTGAATGAATACCGTGATAATTACAACGGCAAAGGCAGCGAGGGCGGCAAAAAGCGCGCGCAGATGGCGCACGACATCCTCAATAAATTTTACGACGGCGACCCCAATGGCGAATATGCCGTGAACGATACCGGCAAGCCTTTGGGCGATCTGCTGCTCAATAAAACCAAAACGGAGATCGGCGACGACGCGTACAACGCGCTTTCCGCGGAGCAGAAGCTGAATACCGCCGACCTGCAGCAGATCATTCTCGAAAGCAAAAGCTGAAAGACCGTATTTCGGTCATGCTGCTCACCGCGGTGGCGCTGGGCTGCTTTGAGATCCTATGGTCGTTTTGTGAAGGGCATCCCGAATGGAAGGCGCTTACCTATATCGGCGCTTGCGGCTATATGATACTGTTTGTTATTTTTACGGTATTGTTGAACCGATACATTCTGTTCCGATTTGACAGATTGCCGAAAAGCAGGTGGTTGACGATCCTGTTTTATATCGCCCCGCCCGTGATTTTTTCCATTCTGTGTATCACCACGCCGTGGACGCATTGGTTTGTCCGTGTGGACGAAGCGGGCGTGTTGTATGAGGAAGTATTATTCGACGCGCTGTTTACGCCGCTGATGATCCTGTACGTTCTGATTGCGGTCGTCAGCGCCGTGCGCTGCGCGATCAAGGGTCGCCGCGGCGATCATGCGACAACGCGGATCGCCTATAACATGATCGTGTTCGGCGTTCTGATCCCCGCGATCTATATCATGGAGATCCTCCTCCTTGACGTCGACAGCAAATATCTTGCGCTCAATTTCGCCGTTTCTATCGCAATGGTGTATCTGACCACAAACGTCAGCACGCATACGCTGCTGGAAACCCGCGCCAAGGTTGAGGCCACCGAGGCGGATCTGCGCATCGGCACGGAGATACAGGCGAGTATGCTCCCCTCGACCTTTCCCGCATTCCCGAACCGTAAGGAATTTGATATCCACGCCTCCATGGATCCCGCGAAAGAGGTCGGCGGCGATTTCTACGATTTCTTTATGATCGACGAGGATCATCTTGCGCTGGTCATAGCGGACGTATCGGGCAAAGGCATCCCGGCGGCGCTGTTTATGATGTCGTCAAAGATCCTTATCAACGACCATGCGATGATCGGCGGCACGCCGGCTGAGATCCTCGAACGGGTGAATAAGCTGGTATTCGCTAACAATAAGGCGCATATGTTCGTGACCGTGTGGCTCGGCATTCTTGAGATCAGCACCGGAAAGCTCACCTCCGCCAGCGCCGGACACGAATACCCGATCGTCAACGTAAACGGAAAATATGAGCTGATGAAAGACAAACACGGGCTTGCGGTCGGCGCGATGGCGGGATCACAGTACCTCAATACCGAAATCACGCTCCATCAGGGCGACAGCATCTTCGTTTACACCGACGGCGTCGCGGAGGCGACCGACGCGAACAACCGGCTTTTGCCGTGCCGCGTCCGCCGCAGCTTGTCAATCCGTCGCGGAGCCTGCGGGCGGCAGGGGGAGAATCCGTTCACGTCAACCAAAATCATACTTGCGGACCGGCGGAAAGCGTGATAGAATAGAATCACGAAAAGGAGGAATCGATATGGAAAAATTCGTTCCCTATGAAAAGCTCTCCAAGAAAAAGAAAAAAGAGCTGAACGCGAAGCGCAGGAAGACCTGGGATATCAGCCCCGTCACCCGCAAACCGCAGAACCCCAAAGCCTATAACAGACAGAAAGCGCGCCGGAGAGATCCCGAAGATTTCCCTGACGCGCTTTCCTTTTCCGAGGGCGGGGCGCGTATGCGCATACAAACGCGGGCGTTTCCTTGACAAACGGCGCGATCGGTGATACAATGTTCCACGATTACAAAGGACAGGAGAGAACATCATGAGAATTGCGGTCACCTATGAAAACGGGATGATCTTTCAGCATTTCGGGCACACCGAGCAGTTCAAGGTCTATGAGGTCGAGGACGGCAAGGTGCTTTCTTCCGAGGTCATCGGTTCGGACGGCGCCGGGCACGGCGCGCTTGCGGGGCTGCTGCAGGCGCAGAAGATCGATGTGCTGATCTGCGGCGGGATCGGCGGCGGTGCGGTCGCTGCGCTGAACGAGCGCGGCGTCACGCTTTGCTCGGGCGCTTCCGGCAGCGCGGACGAGGCGGTGGAAGCCTATCTGCGGGGCGAGCTTGAAAACAGCGGCGCCAACTGCGACCATCACCATGGGGAGCACGCCTGCGGCGATCACCCCTGCGGCGATCACCAAAACGGCGGTTGCCACGCCAAGGGCAAAAACGTCGGCAAAACGTGCCGGACCCATTACCGCGGGACCTTCAACGACGGCACTGAGTTCGATTCCTCTTACGACCGCGGCGAGCCGCTGGAATTCGTTTGCGGCGCAGGCATGATGATCCCGGGCTTTGACGCCGCCGTGGCGGACATGGAGGTCGGCGAGATCCGCAACGTGCATCTTTCCCCCGCCGAGGCTTACGGCGAAGCGGACCCGAACGCGATCTTTTCGATCCCGATCGATATGCTGCCGGGCGCCGAGGAGCTGGAGGTCGGCGAACGCGTCTATCTGCAGAGCGCAAGCGGTCAGCCCTTCCCGGTCGAGGTGAAGGAGAAGGACGACGCGTCCGTCACCTTTGACGCCAACCACGAAATGGCGGGCAAGGAGCTGAATTTCAAAATCGAACTGGTCAGCGTTTCCGACTGAGCCGGGGATTTTGCAGATTTTCGAAAAAAGCCTTGACACTGTGTCAGCATTGTGCTATAATGGCATTGTTGACACAGTGTCAATTCTATTTTGAGGAGGAGAACCATGATAAAAGGAACGCCGGAGCTGATCGCCGGGCGGCGGGAGGAGATCGTGAACGCCTGCGAGCGGCTGTATCAGACCATGAGCTTTCGGGATATCACGCTGAAGGAGATCGGGAACGAGGTGTCGTTTTCGCGCCCGACGATTTATAACTATTTCCAGACGAAGGAAGAGATCTTTCTGGCGCTGTTTGAGCGGGAATATACCCGTTGGAATGCAGAGCTGACCGCCATCCTGAACGGATCGGACGCGCTTTCCGTCGAGCAGCTTGCCGGGGCGATCGCGGATTCCATCGCGAAGCGAACGCAGCTTCTGCGGCTCTTGTCCATGAATAATTTCGATATGGAAGCGAGCAGCAGGCAGGAGCGGCTGACCGCCTTCAAAACGGCCTACGGCGAATCCCTGCGTCTGATGCGGCGGCTGTTGGAGAAATTCCGCCCCGAGATGACGCAGGCGGATATCCGGGACTTTATCTATCTGTTTTTCCCGTTCATGTTCGGGATCTATCCCTACACAGCCGTAACAGAAAAGCAGCGCACGGCGATGCGCGAAGCCGGGGTGGAGTTCGAGTACCGTTCTGTTTATGATCTCACGTATTCCTGTTTGCTCCGGCTGCTCGGAAAAAACTGACGCCGTCTGGCAAGGAGGCAAAACAATGAGCATTTCGGTGAATTTGTATTATCACGGCGTAAACGGCAGCGCCAGAAGGTTTGTATCTGAAATGGAGCGCAGCGGCATTGCGGACGCAATCCGCGCGGAGGACGGCAACCTCGGCTATCGCTACTTTTTTCCGGCGGACGACCCCGAAACGGTCCTGCTGATCGATACGTGGCGCGACCAGGCGGCGATCGACCGTCATCACGCCAGCCCCATGATGGCGCGCCTTGCCGCGCTGCGCGAGACCTATGACCTGCACATGACGGTGGAGCGGTACGTCTCCGCCGACGCGCCGGAAGGCGACGAACGGTTTATCCGGAAATAACAAACGGAGGTTTTTGAGATATGAGAGAAAAGATCACACAAACGGCGGGCAGAAACCAGCTCGGTGCATTCGCCCCCATGTTTGCCCATCTGAACGACGACGTGCTGTTCGGCGAGGTCTGGAACGACGAAGCGATCGACGTCAAGACCCGGTGCATCGTCACTGTCGTGTCGCTGATGTCGTCCGGCGTCACGGATTCGTCGCTCGTCTACCATCTGCAGAACGCAAAAGCGCACGGTGTGACAAAGGACGAGATCGCCGCGATCATCACACACGCCACGATGTACGTCGGTTGGCCGAAGGGCTGGGCGGTGTTCCGCCTCGCAAAGGAGGTCTGGAATGAGGAGCTTCCCGCGCTGACGGCAAAGGACCGCTTCCAGAACGAGATCTTCTTCCCGATCGGCGAACCGAATCCCTACGGGCAGTTTTTTGTCGGGCAGAGCTACCTTGCGCAGGTCTCCGCCGCGCAGGTCCCGATGTTCAACGTGACCTTCGAGCCCGGATGCCGCAATCATTGGCACGTTCATCACGCAAAAAGCGGCGGCGGACAGATGCTCATCTGCGTCGGCGGCAGAGGCTATTATCAGGCGTGGGACGAAGCGCCCGTGGAGATGACGCCCGGCACGGTGGTCCATATCCCGCCGGAGATCAAGCATTGGCACGGCGCCGCGCCGGACAGCTGGTTTTCTCACCTTGCGATCGAGGTGGAAGGGGAGGAGACCTCCAACGAATGGCTGGAGGCCGTCGACGACGAAAGCTATAACGCGCTGCGATAACGGGTTGCACGGAGAATAGATATGTGTAAGAAGAAGTGGATCGGCTTCGTGCTGGCGACGGTCTTTGCCGCGTCCCTATCCGCCTGCGCAGCCGAACAGAAGGACAGCTCTGCGCCGCCCTCTTCCGCAGGGCAGCCGCAGGCGGCGGACAGCGTTCCCGCGTTGGAGGGGGAGACCGTCCCGACCGTGTATGAGGCTGACGAACGAAAGGATGAAACGGAACAGATGCTGCAGATGAAGCTCGGCGACGTCCCCGTCGCCGTCGATTGGGAAACAAACGAAGCCGTGACGGCGCTGCAGGCGCTGTGCCGGGACAAACCGCTCACGATCGGGCTCAGTATGTACGGCGGGTTTGAGCAGGTCGGCGAGATCGGCGTTTCGCTTCCGCGAAACGATACGCAGATCAAAGCCACGGCGGGCGATATCGTGCTGTACGCCGGGGACCGCCTCGTCGTGTTTTACGGAACCAATTCCTGGAGCTATACCCGGCTCGGGCACATCAGGGATCTGTCCGCAGATGAGCTGGAGGCGCTGCTCGGCGGCGGCGACGTGACCGTCACGCTCTCCCTCGCGCCGTAATGCGCAAAGCGACGAATGAAAGGAGATACTCTTTATGTTAGGGAATTTTAAATACTCCAACCCCACAAGGCTCTATTTCGGGGATGATGCGCTGTCGTTCCTGCCGCAGGAGCTTTCAAACTACGGGCCGCGCGTCATGCTGACCTACGGCGGCGGCTCCATCAAGCGCAACGGAATCTATGACGAAGTGATCCGCTGCCTGCGCGAAGCCGGAAAGGAGGTCTTCGAGGACCCCGGCGTCATGTCCAACCCCACGGTGACAAAGCTGTATGAGGGCTGCTCGATCGCACGGGAAAACGACGTGGATCTGATCCTTGCCGTCGGCGGTGGCTCCACGATCGACTACGCGAAGGCCGTTTCCGTCTCCGCGTGGTGCGACGGGGACCCGTGGGAAAAGTATTACCTGCGCATGGAGGAACCGGATAACCGCATCATCCCCGTCGGCAGCGTGCTGACGATGGTCGGCACAGGCTCCGAAATGAACGGCGGCTCCGTGATCACCAACCACGAGCAGATGCGTAAGATCGGGCACGTGTTCGGCGACAACGTGATGCCGAAGTTCTCGATCCTGAACCCGAAATATACGTTCACCGTGCCGAGATATCAGATGGTCGCGGGGATCTATGATATCTTCAATCACATCTGCGAGCAGTATTTCTCCGGCGAGGACGACAATACCAGCGACTATCTCTCCGAGGCGCTGATGAAATCGGTGGTCCACGCCTCCCGCATCGCGGTGAAGGACCCCGAGAATTACGAGGCGCGCAGCAACCTGATGTGGTGCGCCACCTGGGCGCTGAACACCCTGATCGCCAAGGGCAAAACGACGGACTGGGAGGTCCACATGATCGGGCAGGCGGTCGGCGCGTATACCGACGCTACCCACGGTATGACGCTCGCGGCGGTGTCCCTGCCGTATTACCGGCATATCCTGCCCTATGGCGAAGCGAAATTCGCACGGTTCGCGGGGGAGGTCTGGGGCGTCCGCACGGAAGAGATGACGCAGCGTGAAGCTGCCGAGGCGGGGCTCAAGGCGCTTGAGGACTGGATGCGTGAGATCGGCGTCGTGATGAGCGTGAAGGAGCTCGGCGTGACCGAGGATATGCTCGAGGGGATCGCGGACGCGACCTTCCTGCTGCAGGGCGGCTATAAAGTATTGACGCGCGACGAGGTGATCGCGATCCTGCGCGAGAGCCTGAACGCATAAATCCCGCAGAATATGAAAAATGCCGGTCGATCCCGTTTCGGGACCGATCGGCGTTTTGTTTTTCGTTTATCCGATGGGGTTCTTGAGATTATAGGTCATTTCACAGAGCTCGCCGGTGTCCTCGTCGTCCACCTTCCAGTTGCCGTGATAGAAGTTGCGTCCGCGCACCAGCACGTGATCGGGATAGACCTCGACCTCGACGCCGTCGCCGCTGTGCTCATAGATCTCGTTGTCGTCGCCGCCCGCAAGCTCGGTCAGCCGGGGCAGATAGATCTCCGGGAAGCCGTCGCTGGTATGGAAGGACCAGAACAGCCAAAGCGGCATGTGCGTGTGCCCGCAGAAGTAGAACAGGTCGTTTTCGCGGTTGTAGTCCGCCAGCATATCGATCAGCCTGTCGGTTGCGTTGCCGTCTTCGTCGATCGCGTCGTCGGCGGGGTAGTGGGAGAACACGAACACGGGCTTGCCGCTGTTTTTCGCCTCGGCAAGAACGCCCTCCAGCCAGGCGAACTGCTCGTCGGTCATCATCATCTCATACACAAGGTGGTCCTCCATGCCGAGCACGATGAAATAATAGCCGTCGATCACTTCGTAGTAATAGGGATGGGAGAGCTTTCTGCCGAAGAACGCCTCGGTGAAGCTGTACCAGCGCTTCTGCAGCTTGTCGTAGTCGCCGTTTCCGTTGCCGATGTCGTGGTTGCCCATGACCGGCAGAATGGTCTCGCCCTTCAGCACGTTTGCGACCGTGCCGTGGAAGATCAGGTTCTCCAGCGTCTGGCAGTTCATGGTGTTGTCGCCGAGGAAGACGACCGCGTCGTTGCCGCTGGCGTTGTTCTTCACGTCCTTCAGGCTGCCCGCGAAGATCTTATAGCGGTTCAGGTTGTTCGTCTCGATGTGGGAATCGGACAGGATGGAAAAGTTGAGTGCGCAGGTCTCGGGGTCTCGCACGTCGTATGCCTCGCGGGGACCGAAGCCTGCGGTGAGCAGCATGATTCCGGCGATGATCGCGCCGAGGACACGCAAGAAAATGGATTTCATACAGAATACCTCCTGTTATAATGTACGTATGAAAATCATCCGTTCGGATGGTTGTTACTTCGCCTCCGGCGTCAGCCGGATCACTTCGTAGTGGCAGCGCGCTTCGGTGCGCAGCGGGACGCGCCAGCCGCAGGCGCCGGAGCTCACGTTCATGATCGCGTCGCCCTCGGTGTAGTCGCCGCAGTTATAGCCGCCGATCAGGGGATACAGCAGCCCCAGCGGGAACAACTGCCCCGCGTGCGTGTGGCCGGAGAGCTGCAGGTCCGTCCCTGCCGCGAGATTCTCTTTGAAGGCGACCGGCTGGTGATCCGCCACGATCAGGTATTTTTCGGGCGCGGGGTTTTGCAGCGTTTCGATCTTCGCACGGTTTTCGCCCTCGGTCAGATCCTCCCGCCCGAGCAGCAGCAGATCGGGCGCAAGCTCGGCGTATTCGTCCTTCAGGATGATCACGCCGTTTGCCGTCATCGCGGCCTCCAGCTCTTCCTGCGTGAACTTCTTTCCGCCCGCGTATTCGGCGTGCCCCTGCCGGTCGTGGTTGCCGTACAGGTAATAGACCGGGGTGTCGAAGCTTCCGAACAGCCGGAAGGTCGCTTCCATTTCTTCCTTTGTGGTGTAATCGTCCACGATGTCCCCGCCCAGGATCGTGGCTTCAGGGTTCAGGGCTTTCACATCGGCGATCGTTTTTTCTGTTACGGAAAACGGCTGCGCGCTGCCCACGTGCAGGTCCGCAATGAACACGAGCGTGTGTTCCCGCGTCAGCTTCTCCGACGTGTAGGTGTGTTCCTTCGGCGTAACGGTCACCATATTCACCACGCCGCAAACGAAGAACAGCGCGCCCGCGATCAGGCTGACCGTTTTGACGACGCGGAACGTCCGCTCTATTTTGCGCAGCGCGAACAGGATCCCGCACAGGGCGTCCGCGGCGGCGTCTGCCAGCAGCGCCACGTACATTGCCATCATAAAGGGCTGTACGATGCGAAGCTGCACGGGGCCTGCCATCGGCAGAAAGGCAAACAGCACCGCAAACAGTGCTTTTACGGCGATCAGCGCGATGCGCGCGCCGCGTTTGATTTTTTTCTTTCGCAGCGGAAGCTGCAGGGCAGTCAGCACGGCTTCCGCGCACAGAAACCATAAAAGAAAGATCAGGATCATATCCATCGTCGCACCTCCGGGCTGCGGTCTCGCGGTGCCGGGCCGCTGTTTCTTCTATCATAAAACGGATTGTCCAACAAATGTCCAACAAACAGCGCGTCTCTTTGCGGTGCGGAGGACTGTTTTACGCGGAATGTCAACCTGATGTATGAGCAAAAACCGGGAGCGGAACGCCGCTCCCGGTCGGTTTCGGAAGAGATTGCCGGGATCGACAGTCTATTCTCAGTCTTTCATCAGGTCCGCGATATCCACGCCGTTGCCGGTGTGCGGATTCGTCTTGTGGAATTCCTTGGTCGCGGCGTTGTATTCCTTGCGCTTTTTGCGCATGGCCTTGGCTTCGGCGGAGCCGGAATTGAGCAGGATCTTGAAGCCTCTGGGGATTGCGTAGGAGAGCAGACCGCCGACCTTGTCCTCCGCGCGGCGCATATCGGAAGCGTCCGGATGGTCGCGCACGAGGTGGATCGCGTCGAATTCGCAGCGGGTGGTGCACAGACCGCAGCCGATGCACTTGTTCGGGTCCACAACGCTCGCGCCGCAGCCGAGGCAGCGGGAGGTTTCGGCCTTGACCTGCTCCTCGGTAAAGATCAGGCGGTTGTCAACGAAGCCGTGCTTGTAGTCGATTGAGGGATCGATCGCGGGCACCTGACGCTGCGCCTTGTCGTAGGAATCGATCGCAATGTTCTCCTTGTCAAGGGACTTGAAGTATCTGCGGTCTCTGGCGAGCGTCTGGGAGACGTTGTTCTTCGAGACGAAGCGGCGCAGGGATTCCGCGGCCTCATGCCCCTGCCCGATCGCGTCGATTACGAACTTCGGGCCGGTGAACACGTCGCCGCCGACGAAGACGCAGGGGTCGTTGGTCTGATAGGTGAATTTGTCCGCCACGGGGTAGTTGCCGTGATGGAAGGTCACGTCGGTACCCTCCAGCAGCTTGCCCCACTCAATGGCCTGCCCGATCGCAAACACGACCTTGGAGGCGGGCACGGTGACGGTCTCGTTTTCGTCATATTTCGGGGCGAACTTGCCGTTTTCGTCCAGCGTGGACAGGCAGCGCTTGAACACCACGTCCGTGACCTTGCCGCTGTCGTCGGTCAGAACTTCCTTCGGGCCCCAGCCGGCGTTGATCACAACGTCCTCTTCCTCTGCCTCTGCGATCTCTTCGGCGGAGGCGGGCATGGTCTCGCGGGACTCGAGGCAATACATGGAGACCTTTGCGGCGCCCTTGCGGGTCGCGGTCCTTGCGCAGTCGATCGCTACGTTGCCGCCGCCCACGACCACCACGTCGCCCGTGAGGTCCTTGGCGGTATCGGCCAGCGCCTTTTCAAGGAAGCTGACGGCGATGTCGGTGCCGTCGGCATTGTCGCCGGGCACGCCGGGGCGTCTGCCGCCCTGGCAGCCGATGGCGATATAAAACGCCTCGTAGCCCTGCTTTTTGAGCTCGGGGATGGTCACGTCCTTGCCGACTTCCACGCCGCAGCGGATCTCGGCGCCGAGGGCCTTGATGACCTCGATCTCCGCGTCGATCACGTCCTTTTCCAGCTTGAATGCGGGAATGCCGTAGGTCATCATGCCGCCGGGCTTCTCGTGCTTCTCAAACACCGTGGGCTTGTAGCCCATTTCGGCGAGGTAATAGGCGGCGGAAAGGCCCGCGGGACCCGCGCCGATGATGGCGATCTTTTGGTCCCATTCGCCGTTGACCTTATTGATGCGCTTCTTCGGGATATATCTCGTGTCCGCGTGCAGGTCTCGCTCGGCAAGGAACTTCTTCACGTCGTCGATCGCCACGGGCTTGTCGATCGTGCCTCTGGTGCAGGCGTCCTCGCAGCGCTTGTTGCACACGCGGCCGCAGATCGCGGGGAAGGGATTCTCGCGCTTGATCAGCGCCAGCGCCTCCTCATAGCGGCCTTCCTTCGCCATCTTCAGATAGCCCTGGATCGGCACGTGCGCGGGGCATGCGGTCTTGCAGGGCGCGGTGCCGGTCCTGTGCGTATTCACGCGCGCGGTATCGCGGTAATTTTCGTCCCAGGCGTATTTGCCCCAACGGACCTTGTCGGGCAGGACGGATACGGGATATTCGACCTGACTGCCGTCCTTCTTGCACAGCTTCTGGCCCAGCTTCACGGCGCCGGCGGGGCAGACCTCCACGCAGCGTCCGCAGGCCACGCAGTTCTCCTTGTTCACGTTCGCGGTGAAGGAGGAGCGGGACATATTCGGGGTGTTGAACAGCAGAGAGGTACGCAGCGCGTTGCAGATCTGCACGTTGCAGTTGCAGATATCGAAAATATGGTCGCTGCCGTCGATATTCGTCACCTGATGGACGTAGCCGTTTTCCTCGGCCTTTTTCAGAATCTCCAGCGCTTCTTCCTTTGTGATGTAATGGGCTCTGCCGGTTTCCACGGTGTAGTCCGCCATGTCGCCGACCTGAATGCACCAATCCTGCTCGTCGTCCGTGCAGCCCTCGCCGATCTTGGCGCGGGAATAGCGGCAGGAGCAGATCCCGGCGGAAAGATGCCCCTCGTACTTCTGCAGCCAGTAGGAGATCTTTTCAATGCTCATGGACTCGCGGGAGGCGTTGACTTCCTTTTCGACGGGGATGACGTGCATGCCGATGCCGTTGCCGCCGGGACGGACCATGGAGGTGATGTGCTCCAGGGGAAGGAAGGTCATGCGCTCGAACATTTTCGCAACGGGCGGGTTTTTATCCACACGGTCGACGGAGGAGTTGAACAGCTCCGCGCTGCCGGGCACGAAATAGCTGGTGCGGTAACGGATCTCCTTCGGCGCGCCCTTGATGGGGCCGTTATCGTCGTAGTGATCGCCGTAGTCGTATTCCACAAAGCCGTGCACGCACAGCTGATCCAGCGTTTCGCGGACCTTGGCGGCGTTCATTTTCTTCTTGTTCATCTCGCACAGCTGCTCGTAGGTATACCACTTGCGCTGTTTCATGGACAGGGCGATGTCCACCTCGTCCTCGCTCAGGATCTCACGCAGGCCCCAATATTCCTCATCGGTCGTCTTCAGACCGAAAAGCTTGTGGGGGACGTTATCCGTGATCTTCGCGCCGAGCTTGGCATATTTCTTTTGCTTCTCGGCTTCGCCGTCAAACTTTGATTTGGTTCCCGGCATTTTGTCGTAGGTCTCAGGCATACTCTTTCTCCTTTTTAACACTCAAATAATAAAGGGTCTTTTTTATTTTATCACATAAATATCCTTTTGTCTATACGAGTCACAAAATTTGTTCGTATTCCGCCTCGCGGAAGCCGACGAGCACGCGGCCGTCGTCCGTGAGCAGGATCGGACGGCGTACCAGCATGCCGTCGCTTGCAAGCAGCCGGAACTGTTCGTCCGCCGTCATATCGGGCAGCCTGTCCTTCAGCTTCAGCTCCTTGTAAAGCAGACCGCTGGTGTTGAAGAATTTCTTCAGCGGCAGCCCGCTGCGGGCGTGCCAGTCCCGCAGCTCCTCCTCTGTCGGGTTCTGTTCCTTGATATTCCGGTACGTATAGACCGCGCCGTGCGCGTCCAGCAGGTCCTGCGCCTTTTTGCAGGTCGAGCATTTCGGGTAGCAGACGAAAAGCATATAGGCCCTCCTGTGGTTCGGTTATTTTTTTGATCGGGACGCAAGAAAACGCCCATCCTCTGCAGTTTACCATATTGCCCGGTAAAAAGCAATAGGATGGGAAGGGAAGAATCCTTCAGTTTTTAGATGTAACTATTGACATTACAACAAAAAGTGTGATACAATGGGAATGAAAACGGAAACGCGGACCCGCGTTTTCATACGGCAGGAGGCGCGGCTATGGACGAGCGGCAACACACAAGGCACATGACACAGGAACAGCGGCTGGATTATCTTGTGGAGGCGTTTAAGGCGGATTCCGGGGAATACCGGGACCTGCATACCCCGCAGGATGAGGAGGGCAAACGGCTGCTGCTGCGGTCGCTGATGAATATCCGTATGCCGAAAAAGCTGCCTGCGGAGGTCCTGCGCGTGCAGGACGAGTATCTGTCGCAGCGGGCGGCGATGCGCGGCGGCGTTTCCCCCGCTGAGATCCCGACGGTGCGTGAGGCCTATGGCAGCCGTCGCCCGTTTGCGGAGAAGCTTTCGCTTTGGCAGGGGGATATCACACGGCTTGCCGTTGACGCGATCGTCAACGCCGCCAATTCGCAGATGCTCGGCTGTTTTCAGCCCTGTCACGCCTGCATTGATAACTGCATCCACACCTATGCGGGCGTGCAGCTCCGCGCGGCGTGCGCGGCGGAGATGGAGGCGCTGCGGCAGCGGTACGGCAGGGATTACGAGCAGCCGACAGCCGTCCCCATGCTAACGGACGCTTATAACCTGCCGTCGAAAAAGGTGATCCACGTCGTGGGGCCGATCGTGTATGACAGACTCACGTCCGCCCACCGGCAGGCGCTTGCCGATTGCTATACGAATACGCTGGATCTGTGTGCGGCAAAGGGCCTCGGCAGCGTGGCGTTCTGCTGCATTTCCACCGGTGTGTTCCGCTTCCCGGGGCAGGAGGCCGCCGGGATCGCGGTGGAGACCGTAACCCAATGGCTGACGGCGCACCCGGACGCGATGGACCGCGTGATTTTTAATGTGTTTACGGAAAGGGACAGGTCATATTATGAACAAAACTTACGATAATCAGCATACGAACGCCTTTGAGGCGACGATCGATCTCGGCATGCGGGCCGTGCGCGGTTTTCGCGGCGGTCTGACGGACGATACGGGCAGCCGGGAGGAAAACCTTGCAAAGCTCCGGCGGGCGCTGGACGAGGCGGACGCCGTTGTGATCGGCGCTGGCGCTGGGCTTTCCACCTCCGCCGGGTTTGTTTACGGCGGCGAACGCTTTCAGCGGTATTTCTTCGATTTCGCCGCGCGCTTCGGCATCCGGGATATGTATTCGGGCGGCTTTTATCCCTTCCCGGATGCGGAGACCCGCTGGGCGTGGTGGGCAAGGGACATCTATTTCAACCGTTACGTGCCCGCGCCGAAACCCGTCTACGACGAGCTGCTCCGTCTGCTGGAAGGCAAGAATCTGTTTACGATCACCACGAACGTGGATCATCAGTTCCAGCGCGCGGGGTTTGATAAATCCCGGCTGTTCTATACGCAGGGCGACTACGGTCTGTTCCAGCCGGTGAGCGGCACGCCGCGTGAGACCTACGACAACGAAACGTGGGTTATGCGGGCGATGGAGGCCCAGTGGTTCATCCGGGACGAAAACGGCGTGTTTCGGGTGCCGCCGGACCGGCAGCTCGCGATGCGCCTGCCGCATGATCTGATCCCGGTTTCCCCTTCGGACGGCGGACCCGTGACGATGAATCTGTGGTCGGACGATACCTTCGTCGAGGACGCGGGATGGCAGAGGGCCGCCGCGCGTTACGGCGCCTTCCTTCGTGAGAACGCCGGAAAACGCGTGCTGTTCCTGGAGCTCGGCGTCGGCGCGAACACGCCCGTGATCATCAAATATCCGTTCTGGGCGATGACGGCGGAAAACCCGGACGCGACCTACGCGTGCCTGAATTTCGGCGAGGCGTTCTGCCCCGAGGCGATCCGGGAGCGGTCTTTGCTGCTCGACGGGGATATCGGGGAGATCCTCAGCGCGCTTTGAGCGGCGCGTTTTTCCCTGAGTTAAATATTATCCGCGAACCGATGAATAAAAATTACATTGCACACAATATTTTTTTCGGCTTTTCTCTTGATTCTTTCCGGCCGCTGTGTTAAAGTATAAACGGCAAAGAAAAAGAAAAAGGAGAGACGATTATGCAAAAGATTCTGGCTCTGATCCTGAGCATCGGGCTGATGTTCAGCACGTTTTTCGGCTTGATCGGCGATAAGTATTCGGTGTATGAGAATATCCGCTACGGTGAAGCGGCGCGCGACCTTGTGACGATCTACGTCCCGAAGACCGCGAAGGACCGCGAAGCAAACGGCTGCATCCTCTTTATTCACGGCGGTTCCTGGACCGGCGGCGAGAAGGAGGATATGGCGCCCCACTGCAAAAAGCTGGCGATGAAGGGCTATATCACCGCGACCATGAGCTACTCCCTCTGCGAGCAGGGGGAAGTCGGCGGCACGACCGTGTATACCATGCTGGATGAGATCGGTATGTGCATTGAGGCGATCAAGCGCTTTTCCGACGAAAACGGGCTGCATATCACGGCGCTTGCCACCTCCGGTTATTCCGCCGGCGGGCATATTTCCATGCTATACAGCTACTCCCGTCCCGAGACCGCCGCGATCCCGCTGGCGTTCACGGCCAACCGCGTCGGTCCGTCCGATATGACCACCGCCGCGTGGGGCGAGGGCGCCTACGGCCTGTCCTCCATGCTCACGGGCGTGGAATTCACGGACGAGATGAAGGCGAACGGCGAGGCGGACCGCCTGTGCCGTGAGATCTCCCCGGTGTATTACGTGAATGAAAATACCATGCCGTCCATCTTCGCCTATGCGGGCGCGGACCCGATCGTGACAAAGGGGAACCGCGAAGCGATGGAGAAGGTCTTCAAGGATACCTTCGGCGAGAGCGGCAGCTGTTACGAGTATATCTTCTATCCGCTGTCCGGTCACGGGCTGCTGCTCGATCCCGCAAGCGAAACCTGCTATTACAAGGCGCTTTATAAATACTGCGAGACCTATTTCGGCTACTGATCAAAGACTGCATTTTCGCCGCGCCCCATTCGGAGCGCGGCGGATTTTTTTGCCCGGCGGCTATCGGCGGATCTGCCGTCGTACTGTATGCGCCCCGCCGTCCGGGTCGCTTGTCCGGGAAGAACGAGCAGGTTCCCCGGCGGTCCGCGCGGATTCCCGCGGAAAATCGCGCGGTTTTTTCTTGACTCGGGCTCTGCGGTCGGTTATAATAATATAAATAAGCGCGATGGGAACAATATCCCCGTCGGAAGGGAAGAAAACCATGATTCAAATTGCAATTCTAGGCTGCGGGACCGTCGCCTCCGGCGTGATCCGTCTGCTGGCGCTGCACGGCGAAAGCATCCGGGACCAGCTTGGCGAGGAAGTCGCGATCCGCAAGGTTCTTGCGCGCACACCCGCAAAGGCGCTGGCGCTGGGGCTGACCGAGGATCGGATCTGTTCGGATTTCAGCGAGATCCTGCATGATCCCGAGATCTCGGTCGTGATCGAGCTCATCGGCGGGACCGGCGACGCTTATACTTATATTTTGCAGTCGCTTGAAGCGGGCAAGCACGTTGTGACCGCCAACAAGGACCTGATCGCCACACATTTTCAGGAGCTTTCCGAGATCGCGGCGGCGCATAACGTCCGCTTCGCGTTCGAGGCAAGCGTCGGCGGCGGCATCCCGCTGGTGGATTCCATCCGTCGGACGCTGGCAGCGAACCGGATCACCTCCATGTACGGGATCCTTAACGGTACGACAAACTACATCCTGACCAAAATGACGCAGGACGGGCTGTCGTATGACGAGGCACTGGCGGACGCGCAGCGGCTCGGCTATGCGGAGGCGGACCCGACCGCCGACGTGGGCGGCGGCGACGCGGCGCGCAAGATCGCCATCCTGTCCATGCTGGCGTTCCACAGCCCTGTCTCTTATTATGACGTTTATCACGAGGGCATTCCCGGTATCACCCCCACGGATATCCGCTTTGCGGACCGCTCCGGTTACGTGTTCAAGCTGCTCGGCATCGCGCGGCAGTACGCTGATTCCTGCGACGCCTACGTGCGCCCAGCGCTGGTGCCGAAGCGCCATCCGCTCGCGTCCGTGTCGGATTCCTTCAACGCGGTGTTCGTCATCGGCGACGCGGTCGGCGAGGTCATGCTCTACGGGCGCGGCGCGGGCTCCCTGCCTACGGCCAGCTCCGTGGTCGGCGATTTGATGAATATCGTGCGCGCCAGCCGCGGGCATACGGCGGCGGCCATTTC
>CACZGD010000003.1 GCA_902780565.1 Oscillospiraceae bacterium | reverse complement strand
ATGAATAAAGCTACAAGAAGAACCGTGATCGCGGGCAACTGGAAAATGAACAAAACGCCGGACGAGGCGAAGGCCCTCATCGAGGAGATGAAGCCTCTGGTCGCGGATGCCGACTGCGACGTCGTGCTGTGCGTGCCTTACGTGGATATCCCTGCCGCCGTCGAGGCCGCAATGGGCTCCAACATCCACGTCGGCGCCGAGAACGTCCACTTCAAGGCCTCCGGCGCTTACACCGGCGAGGTCTCCGCGGAGATGCTCAAGGCCGTCGGCGTGGAATACGTCATCATCGGCCATTCCGAGCGCCGTCAGTACTTCGGCGAGACGGACCAGACCGTGAACCTTCGCACCCTTGCCGCGCTGAACGCCGGCCTCAAGGTCATCCTGTGCGTGGGCGAGACGCTGGAGCAGAGAGAGCTGGGCTACACCGAGACCCTGCTCAAGTACCAGACCAAGATCGGCCTCACGAACGTGACGAAGGAGCAGCTTCAGAACGTCATCATCGCCTATGAGCCCGTGTGGGCGATCGGCACCGGCGTGACCGCGACGGACGATCAGGCGGACGAGGGCAACGGCTTCGTGCGCGCCGCCGTGGCGGAGGCTTACGGCGCCGAGGCTGCCGAGGCTGTCACCGTGCAGTACGGCGGCTCCATGAACGCGAAGAACGCCGAGGGTCTCCTGTCCAAGGTCAACGTGGACGGCGGTCTGATCGGCGGCGCCTCCCTCAAGGCGGTCGACTTCTCGGTCATCGTCAAGGCGGCCAGCAAATAAATATCAAACGTCGGGGATATTTCAATATCCCCGATATTTACAGAAAGGCGCAATTTATGTCTAAGAAACCTACCGTATTATGTATCATGGACGGCTTCGGCATCCGGGAGGAGACCTACGGCAACGCCATCAAGGCGGCGAAGACCCCGAACCTGACGAAGTTCTTCACCGAATGCCCCTATACCACCATCGGCGCTTCGGGGCTGGACGTCGGCCTGCCGGACGGGCAGATGGGCAACTCTGAAGTCGGGCACACCAATATCGGCGCGGGCCGCGTCGTGTATCAGATGCTCGTCAAGATCAGCAAGTCCATCACGGACGGGGACTTTCAGAAGATCCCCTGTATTTTAGAGGCCATCGAGAACTGCAAGCAGCACGATTCCGCCCTGCATCTGATGGGGCTGCTGTCGGACGGCGGCGTGCATTCGCACATCGACCACCTGTTCGGCATTCTGGAAATGGCTGCCGCGCACGGCCTCAAAAAGGTGTACGTGCACTGCATCATGGACGGGCGCGACGTGTCCGTCACCTCCGGCAAGGGCTTTATCGCCCGGACGGAAGAAAAGTGCAGGGAGCTGGGCCTCGGCGGTATTGCCACCATCACCGGGCGCTATTACGCCATGGACCGCGACTTCGCGTGGGACCGCGTGGAGAAGGCCTACGCCGCGTTCGTCTACGGCGAGGGGATCGAAAACCCCGACCCCGTGGACGCGATGCAGAAGTCCTATGATTCCGGCGTTACGGATGAGTTCATCCTGCCCACCGTCGTGAACAAGGACGGCATGATCAAGGCGAACGATTCCCTCTTCTTCTATAATTTCCGTCCCGACCGCGCGCGGCAGATCACCCGCACCTTCGTGGACCCGGCATTCAACGGCTTCCCCCGCAGAAACGGCTTCTTCCCGCTGTATTACGTCTGCATGACGCAGTACGACGAGACCATGCCGAACGTCAAGGTCGCGTTCCCGCCCGAGGCGCTCACGAATACCTTCGGCGAGTACCTGCAGGATAACGGCAAAACGCAGCTTCGTATCGCCGAAACGCAGAAGTACGCGCACGTCACGTTCTTCTTCAACGGCGGCGAGGAAAAGACCTTCGGCGGCGAGGACCGCATCCTGATCCAGTCTCCCGACGTGCCCACCTTCGACTTAAAGCCCGAAATGAGCGCCTATGAGGTCAAGGACGCGGTCGTGGAGCAGATCCTCTCCGGCAAATACGACGCGGTCATCCTGAACTTCGCGAACTGCGACATGGTCGGTCACACCGGCGTGTTCGACGCCGCCGTCAAGGCCGTCGAGGCGGTGGACGACTGCGTGGGGCAGGTCGTGGAGGCGACGCTCAAAATGGGCGGCGTGTGCTTCATCACCGCCGACCACGGCAACGCCGATATGATGATCGGCCCGGACGGCAAGCCCTTCACGCCCCACACCACGAACCCCGTGCCCTTCTGCATGGTCGGGCGCGGCGGCAAGCTGAAGGACGGCGGCAGACTTGCGGATATCTGCCCCACCATGCTCAAGGTCATGGGCCTTCCCCAGCCCGCCGAAATGACCGGCGAGTGCCTGATCGAGGACTGAGATTTCGTTTCGTCCCCTTCGGCGCGTCGGAATTGATCTGACAGAGAAGCGGAGCCGCGCATCCGGTCGGATGCGCGGCTCTTTGTGCATGATCTGCATTACCTCGAACTTTACCAATACAGGTAATCTCTGTTTGTGAAAATCTTAACCGTATTTATTCCCATTCTGCAGGATCTTCCAGTGCAACGGCTGCTCGAAGTATCTTTCTTGCGTCTGAAGCTGTTACTTTGTTGTCTTTATCTACATCACAGGCAACAAACTCTATAGAGCCAGGCGAATAGGTTTCCAATTGTACGGCACAGCGCAAGGCCAAACGGGCATCAGCAGAAGTCAACAATTTATTATTGTCAACATCGCCGAGCATAACGACAGGGTGAAGATCCTGTGAAGTAAAAATGTCACCGCAAATCGTACAGGTATATACGGTTCCGTTTTCAGTTATAACTCCTTCATCCCAAACGTGCTGTGTATGTTTTTGTCCTTCTTGAAGGAATTCATTGTCAAGCACGCTGAAGGTGTATACGTCGTCCCCCTCAGGTGCAGCAAGAACGGCAAAGCGGTTGCTGTCTTCTGTTTCTAAAGAAGTCAGAATAAACGAGTCATAGTCTGTCTCGAATGAAACTTCTGAAACAGTAGTCAGATCGGAAAAAACTGAAACTTCATTGGCGCCTCCGCCTCCGGTGACCTGAATATCCGTCGCCCTATAGTTTAAAGAAACGTCCCCTTCTGCTGTTCCGCTCAGTGTGATCATATCAAATGTGTCATTTGGATATGTTAGATATGCCGTATATGTATATTGATCTCCGAGAATATAAACGCCTTCAGATTCGGAAAGAACGATACTGTCACAAGCAGAGGTTTCAACACTTGCAAAAGATTTACTGCTTGTCATACTTACCGAGAGGTTGCTTAGATCTGACTCAATTGTATAGTAGTCAGAATTCGGAACGGCAAGCGAGATAAAGGGGATCTGTTCTTCGGCATCATTTCCTTCCAATACGATCCACTGATCATATACCGAAAGATCACCGTCGATTTCACCATTTCTGATAATCAGCTTTTGATTTGTAGCATTTTCTACTGTAATCGTTCCATTCATCGGGAGTACAAGTATGGTATCGTTCATTTCCGCATACATCCCAGACAGATTCAGCGACATATCGTTGTTTGGTCCATCAATATCAATTGCGTCAAAATCATTGAAATTGGTATAATACTCTACGCCGGTTGCCTTTTCATTCCCATTTACAAGGCAAGTTTTGAAATCCTTATCAATCGCAATAAGAGTGTTCGTGTTGGGATAGCGATTGTCATAACTCAAAAGGGTGTAAGAGCCATCTGCATTCTCTGTGTATCCAAATACGACGATTGCATGACCAAGTTCCTTTTTGCCGCGATTGAACCAATACATAAATAAAGTTAATTGTCCGCTTTTAACTGCATTTACCAACCCTTTAAGACCGGCAGACCAGTTTGCTTTTTTTTGGCTATAAATCTTTCCTTTCCTGCAAAAAGGCAGTTTTTGTGCAAGATGATAATAGTTTATCGCAGATTCTACGTGTGCGTTTTTATAGGGAGGCGAGACCTCAGACATTGATGCTGCATTATCAAAGTTTTCGTTAAATGCAATTTTCCCCAGCTTGTCTAAGATTGTGGTAACTGCCATTCCGTAACAAGAGCCTTTCCAGTTATTGTTTTTTGCCTCTTGCAGGGAATTAATAATGGGTTTTGAAGAAAAATCCCCATAATAGTTTTTTACATAAGAAACTAACTTCCTGTAATCGCTATCGGAAATATAATACTTTTTATTCTTAAAGACAGAAGAGGAGTTCTCGAAGGAATACGTTTCTTCCCATTTCAAAGAGACCAAACGATTCGTCATCGTCCAAACTGCATAGAGCGTCACATTCGCATCAGCTGTATAGGATCCGTTTGGTGAAAAATCCGGTTTTGTTGCATTTGGATCTAAAGACCAACCGAGGAAAGAGAAATTTGGTCTGGAGGGGATGACATCGGAAAGAGTCAGCGGGGTCCCTTTTGTTTTTGTTTGAGTTACAGGAATGCCTTCTCCCCCATTCCCATCATATTTGACCGTATAAGTCTGTTTAGAATTTGTGACAAATGACTGTACCTGACTTTTATATTCCTTCCCGTTCAAAACGAAGAAAAACTGGTAATAATATACCTGACCGTCTTTAAGCTTTCCGTACCATTTATTCATATTATACCAAGCGTCGTAGACGGAAATTGTAGAAATATTTTCCGTGATTTTTTTGTCCAGATTATTTGAAGAAACACCTATATAAAAACCAAGGGTGCTAATCTTTGGTCCTGAAAGCTTTGCGTGAATTGTTGCATCGGTTTCTGTAATTCCGTCCACCCAAATTTTCTGATAAAAAGAAGTCGTCTTAAAGGATTTGATTTCGGATTTTTGCTCTTTTCCTCCAACCACGATAAAAAACTGATAATAATAGGTCTGCTCTGGTTTTAGAGTTCCAAACCATTTATTCATATTGTACCAAATCGTAGTAATCTTAGTTGTCGAGATTTTTTCGGTTATTTTTTTGTTCAGATTGTTCTGCGTTGTGCCGATATAAAAACCGAGTGTATTAATTTTTGTCCCATTAATTTTGGCATGGATCGTTGCATCTGTTGGTGTAACATTTTCGACCCAGACAGAAGTATAATACCCTGCTGCGTTTGCTGTCGGCTTCTGAAAAATAGGAAGAATCCCGAAAGCCATCAATACGGAAAGTACAAAGCAAAAAATTTTTGATGAAATTCTGTCTTTTTTCATTATTTCCCATCTCCTTTTTTTATCTTACACTTTTATAACACGCCGTGCGAAAAAAGACAACCCTCCTGGGAACAAGCGGTCGTTTTCGTGAATGAACGGTCGGCTTTTTGCTTTGTTTCCTCCGTTTTGGCGGTCCCTCTCCGCCGAACGGAGGGCAAAAAAACGGACCTGCCTTTCGGCGGGTCCATCTTGTTCTGTGCGCGTTGTGTTCATTCATCTGCGGAAAGGCGCGCGGCCGCTTCCTCCATCCAGACGGGATATGCATGGCTGCCGACGAAATAGATGACGTGCCAGCCGTAGACGGTTTGCACGATGCCGACGTCTCCCGGTTGGCGGCTGCCGTCATAGACCCAATCCTCAAAGGGCTTGACCATCTGCCCCTTTGCGATATCCGAATACAGTCCGCCTTCTTCAGCGCCGTAATCGGAGCTGTAAAGCGTCGCAAGAATGGCGAATGCTTCTTCTGTCTTATCGCCTGCCATGAATTCATCGTATATCTGTCTGGCTTTGTTATAAGACTCCAGAATGACCTCGATCGCGTAATCGGTGCCCTGATTCGTGAGTTCCAAACCGTTGTCGGTGAAGGTGTTTTCCGTTCTTGTATAGTTGGTCTCCGCATCCGGGTCCTGTTCGCGCATCGCGTTTGCGGTGTCCTCATAGGATATCAGTATGTGTCTGGCGCTCACAAGCGGCGTCTCCTCCCGATAGGCGGTTCTGACGATCATCAGGACAAAAATGTAAGAGTCTGTTTCACAGACGTGCTTGTCGCCGGTGCTTCTTGCCGTGTCAAACAGCCAATCCGCCACGTCTTCCGCAATATTCAGCCGGACGGCCTCATAGCGGGCGCCTTGCAGCCGCGTTGCGTCGGCGTTCTCAAACGTCAGTTTGTCCTCCGGCGCGGCGTATTCATATGCCAGTGTGATGAAGGAATCCTCGTCTGTGATTTCTCCAAGCATTTTCTGCGCCGCCGCACGGTTTTCCTCGCTGACGGACAGCCCGAAAAGGCGCAGATCCACGCTGTCGTAAAGCTTGCGGTTTGCCTGATACTCCGCTTCAATTTGCTGCATGGTATAGTTGAGACCATTTGTCTGCGCCGCGTCGATCTCCGTGTCCGCGGGTACTGTCGGCGCGTGCCCGGCTTTCAACAGCAGCAGGATCACCGTTGCGGCAATGCCGATCACAAGCACGGCGGCTGCGATCCCAATGCCGAGCAGCATCGTCTTTTTATTCCCTGTTTTTCGTTGTTTCGGGACAGCGGTCTCCGGCTGCTGCGTCACGAAATCTTGCGGCTGGACCGGCTGAGGGATGGGATTCGCCTGCGCGTCGGGCCGGAGCGGGACGCAGACCGGGCAGCACATGGTGGCGGGGTCCAGCGGCCTGCCGCAGGTGCGGCAAAACGCGACGACGCCGGCGTTCTGCAGAAGGGGTTTTGCGCAGTAGGGGCAGACTGTAAAATTGTCGCCGACCTTTTGCTTGCAGTTCGGGCAGATCAGCATTCTAATGAGCGCTCCTTATTTTTTTGTTTGTTTTCAGTTTAACATGATCTGCTGAATATTACAAGAGGCTGCTGCGAAATCGCACGAATCTTCGCCGAAAAATGGACGATGCGGAAATGCGGAAAAAATGGACGATGCGGAAAAAAGCGCTTGCATTTCTCCCCCAAAAGCGGTATGATAAACTATAACCGTCAAACGCAATGAATTTCAGGAGGAAAGAATATGACCTGTGCCAAATGCGGCGCCGAGATCCCTGCGGACGCGATCATTTGCCCGAACTGCGGGCAGATCCTGACGTCCGACGATCTGAAGAACGCCGAAGAAGCCGAGAAAACCGAAACGACAGAAACGACAGAAACGACAGAAGCAGCCGAGGGGACGGAGGAGACCGCGCCTTTGGATCCCGCCGCGGAAGCGCCGCAGCCGGAAGCCCCCGACGCGCCGGTCGATGCGCAGACTGACGCGTCTGACTTTGTCGTCCTCGCGCCCGAAGACCCCGACAAGCCGAAAAAGCTCGGCGTCGGAACGGTGATCGTCCTTGTGATCGTCGCGCTGGCGGTGATCTGCGGCGTGCTGTTCGCGCTGTCGTGGTATAACATCGTGCGCATCCCGGGCGTGTCGTCGCTCACGGACGCCATCAAGGGCGTCCAGACCCGGGAGGGATCCGACTCAAGCGCCGCCGAAATGCCGGAGGGCTACGATCCCACCGCGACCGTCCTGAAGGCCTACGGCGAGGAATTTGACGGCGCGTTCTTCTCGCTTCTGTATTCCTCCGTGGCGAACAGCGCCGCGCAGGAGGCCTATTATATGAGCATGTACGGCCAGCCCACCGTTTACGATTCCATGAAGGACCCCGCCGAGCAGACCACCACGGATGAAAACGGGGATACCGTCACTTATCACACGCTGTTCACGGAGCAGACCGTGGCCGCGCTGGAGCAGACCGCTTATTACGATCAGATCGCGAAGGCGCAGGGGCTGACGCTGGACGACGCCGACCGCGCGGAGCTGGAGGAGATCGTCACGAACCTCAAGGACAGCGCCGAGGGCGAGGGGCAGACGCTGGAGGAGTTTCTGGCGAAGAACTTCTGCCCCGGCGTGACCGAGCAGACCGTGCGCACGTATCTGGAGGCCTCCATGCTGGCGGAAAAAGGCAAGGCCTACGCGAGCGAGGAATACGCCAAAACGCTGGACGCCGAGGCGCTGTACGCGGCGCTGGAGGATAACCGCGACTATCTGAAGATCGAATTCCGCATGGGCTACCTTGCCAAGACCGGCGAGGACGAGGCGGACGCCGAAAACCGCACCCGGATGGAAAAAATCCTCAGCGAGCTTAAAGACGAAGAGACCTTCACGAAGACCGTGTATGAAAATCTTTCGGAGGAGGACCGCGAGCAGTTTGCCGATGAGAGCGCCACCCTGTTCTCCGGCATGACCTACAGCTACGTCAGCGGCAATATCGACGGGGCGCTTGCCGAGTGGCTGTTTGACGGCAGCCGCAAGGCGGGCGATACCACCTTCATCGACGGGGACGGCTATTTCTTCGTCGTCATGCTCACGAAGCCCGCGTACCGGGAGGATCAGGCGCCCGTCAGCGTGCGGCACATCCTTGTGACCTTCGATTCCGTCGCGCAGGCTGCCGAGGAAGGGCAGCCGACCGCTTACGAAAAGACCGAAACGCTGACAGCCTCCGACGGGACCGAGGTCTCGAACGAGGGGACCTCCGTCGCCGGTTGGGTCGTGCTGGAGGCCTATGAGCAGGCGAAGGCGATCTATGACGAATATCTCGCGGGCGCAAAGACCGAGGACGCGTTCGCCGCGTTGGCGAACGAAAAGTCTCAGGACCCCGGCTCCTCGTCCAACGGCGGCCTGTATGAGAACGTCACCAAGGGGCAGATGGTCAAGCCCTTCAACGACTGGTGCTTCGATCTTATTCGCAAGCCCGGCGATACCGATATGGTCATGACCTCCTTCGGCTGGCATATTATGTATTTCAGCGGTACCGCCGATCAGCCCGAATGGGCGACCGCGCTGCTTGCCCAGGCCGCGCAGGAGCACGCCGCCGCGCTGCAGGCGGAATATACCGGCAAGGGCGAACGCACCGAGGCGCTTGCCGTCGCGGCAAACGCGGGCCTTGCGGTCATCAATCAGCAGATCGCGGACTATAAGGCGGAAATGGAAGCCGCCACCGCGACCACCGAGCCGGTCTCCGGCAGCGCCGAGACCACAACGCTCGTCACGGAATAACAGCCTGTAAATAAAAAATCGGACCGCGATCCCTCGGGATCGCGGTCGTTTCATGTCGCTCAATCAAAGCGGATGCTGTTGACGTATTGCAGCAATTCACTCTCGTGTTCGCTGTAATAGGCGGCGGAGGTCTGGATATCCAGGAACCAGAAGCCGTCCGAGGCCTTATAAAACGGCAGCAGCAGCTTTTCGGTATAGGCGCCGTCCGTGTAGGTCAGATAATAGAGGATGGAGCCGTCCGCGCGGGTCACGCGGTTATCCACGGTGTAGCCGTCGGCGGAGGTCAGCTCCGCGGCGAATTCGCCGAGGTCGTCGCTCTGCTCCCAGCCGTTCGCGCCGAAGAAATTGCAGCGCACCATGATGCGCACGTCGGGACGCGATTTCGCGCCGGTGTAAATCTCCATCAGGTGCGTGCCGTCCGCGCCGGGCTCGGTCATTTCGGAGACGAACGCGTCGGTCAGCGTGATGTGGAACCGTCCGTAGCCGAAGTCCTGCGGCTGCGGCGTCGCGGTCGTGGCTTCCTCCGTCTCCTGCGGGGCTGCTGTCTGCGCGGTCGCCGCCGTTTCGGGGGCGTGCGTCGCCGCGGTTGCCGCCGTCTGCGGCACGTCGCCGCCGTCTGTTTCCGAGCTGCCGCGCACGGCGAAATAGACGCCGACCGCAAGCGCCAGAATGATCACAACGGCAAGGGTCGCATACAGGGGGACCGGCGATTTTTTTCGCGCCGGGCGGGCGACCGGCGGCTGCGGAGGAACCGGCTGCCGCGTGGAACCGCGCCGCGGCTGCGCGGGAGCTCCCGGGGCGGTCGGTCCGGGTACGGGACCGTTCGGCTGCGTCTGAACGCGTTTCGGCGGGGTGTTCCCGCCGTTCTCCGGGGGCGTCTGTCGCGTCGAGGTCTTTTTCTTAGCCGTCCCGCGCCCGCCGCAAACCGGGCAGACGTGGGTTTCGGGGTCCAGCGGACTGCCGCAGACGCGGCACAGCGCCACGACGTTCGCGTCGCCGGGACCGGGAACCGGAACGGCAGGCGCGGCGTTTTTCCCTGCCTCACAGCGGGGGCAGCGATGGGTCGTGGGGTCCAGCGGCCCGCCGCAAACGCGGCACAGCGCCACGACCGGCGTATCGGCAAGCGGCGTTCGGCACGCCGGGCAAACGGAAACGCCGTCCGGAATATTCTGTTTGCAGACTGGGCAGGTTTGCATGGCGGCGCTCCTTTTTTGATCAGTCGAAGGTCACGGTGCGCGCGAACGCCTTCAGCTCGTCCAGATGCGCGTCGAAGTAGTCGGGGTCGGCGACAATGTCCAGGAACCAGAAACCGTTCCGGGCTTTGTAGTAAACGTCCAGGGATTTTTTGCTGTATCCACCGGTCGGGCTGTCATATCGCCGGATCAAATACAGCAGGTCGCCTTCATAGGAGATATATTTTTCAAAAGAGGTGCCTTCCCCGTAGGAAAATGCGTTGGCAAACTGAATTGCGGAATACGAGGCGGTCCAGCCATGCTCTCCGAAACGGCGCAGACGTACGGAGATATCCACATGCGCGTTTGAGATCCGTTTCAGATACGTGTCGTCGTCGCCTGCGTCGATATCCTTCATCGTAAAGTCGTCCGTCAGCGTAATGTGAAAGTTTTCCACCGTGAAGGTCTTCTCCTTCGGGGCGGGCTTTGTGGTGGGCTCGGGCTTTTTGGTGGTGGGCTCCGGTTTTTTTGTTGTGGGTTCCGGTTCCTTTGTGGTCGGTTCGGTCGGGCGTTCGGTCGTTCTTTGCGTGGACGACGGCAAGCGCACGTTCTTCTTGTTCTGCGCGGAGAAGATCCCGAGAGCGAGCGCCGCGCAGACGGCGATCACGATCAGCGAGAGCAGGATGCCGAGTCCTTTTTTCTTTTCTGGTTTTTTTACGGTCCCGGGGTCCACAAAGGTCACTTCCTGCGTCGCGCCGTTCCCGTTGGGGTACGTCGGGTTCCCGCCGTAGACGCTCGGCCCCGCGCCGGGATTTGCAAAGTTGACCGGGATCTGCGCTTGACTGCCTCGCGCGGCAGCGGGATCGAAGGCGTTAACGCGTCTTGCTTCCTCTGCGCGTCTTGCTTCCTCTGCGTGTCTTGCTTCCTCTGCGCGTTTTGCTTCCTCTGTCAGCCTTTGCTGACGCCGCGCTTCACAAGCAGGGCACTGATGCGTCACGGGATCCAGCAGCGCCCCGCAGACGCGGCAGATCGCCACGACCGTCTCCTTGTGTACGATCGCGGTCCCGCAGTAGGGGCAGTAGTCGAAATTGCTGTCAAGCTGCCGTTTGCAGTTCGGGCAGATGAACATGAGGGGGCTCCTTTCTTTTTGAGACGACCGGCAGGGGGGCTTCCCTGATGATAAAAGCTTGCGGCTTACTCGTCCGCCAGCAGTCTTCCCATCAGCACGCCCATCACGGACGCCATCATCAGGCCGCGGGTCCAGCCGGAGGAATCGCCGAGGCAATACAGACCCTGCACGTTCGTGCGCAGATTCGCGTCCATCTTGATGCGGTTGGAATAGAATTTAAGCTCGGGGGAATAAAGCAGGGTCTCGGCGGAGGCGAAGCCCGGCACCACCTCGTCCATCGCCTGGATGAAATTGATGATGTTGATCATGGCGCGGTAGGGCATGGCGGCGGTGATGTCGCCCGCCACGGCGTCCGGCAGGGTAGGCTTGAGGTTGGAGCGGTTCAGCTCCTTCTGCCAGGTGCGCTTGCCGTCGAGGATATCGCCGAAGCGCTGCACGAGGATGTGCCCGGCGCCCAGCATATTGGTCAGCTCGCCGACCTTCTGCGCGTATTCGATGGGCTGGTTGAAGGGGACGGAAAAGTTGTGGGAGCACAGGATCGCCAGATTCGTGTTGTCGGACTTCAGCTCCTTATAGGAATGCCCGTTCACGACCGCAAGCTCGTTGTCGTAATTCTCCTGACTCACGAAGCCGCCGGGGTTCTGGCAGAAGGTGCGCACCTTGTTTTTGAAGGGCTTGGGGTAGCCGATGAGCTTGGATTCATACAGGGTCTTGTTGACCTTCTCCATGATCTCGTTGCGGACCTCGACCCGCACGCCGATGTCCACGGTGCCGGGCGAATGCGCAATGTTATATTTGGCGCACAGCTTTTCCAGCCAGTCCGCGCCGCGCCGCCCGGTGGCGATGATGGTCGCGTCGGCGGTGATCTCCAGTTCTTCGTTCTTTTTGGTCGCCCGCACGCCGAGGCAGCGTCCGTTTTCGTCGTCCAGCAGCAGGGTCGCGCATTCGGTCTCGAACAGGATCTCCACACCGTGGTTCAGCAGGTACTGCTCGATATCGTAATACAACTGCTGCGCCTTTTCGGTGCCAAGGTGCCGGATCGGGCAGTCCACGAGCTTCAGCCCCGCGCGGATCGCGCGTTTGCGGATGTCCTTTTTCTCCTCGGTGTCCTCCAGCCCCTCGATGTGCGTGTCCGCGCCGAATTCGAGGTATACGGAATCGGTATAATCGATCAGCTCCTGCGCGAAGTTCTCGCCGATCAGGCTTGGCAGGTCGCCGCCGACCTCATAGGAAAGGCTCAGCTTGCCGTCCGAAAACGCGCCCGCGCCGGAAAATCCGGTCGTGATGTGGCAGCTCGGCTTGCAGTTGACGCAGACCTGCGTCTTCTGCTTCGGGCAGCGGCGGTTTTCCACCGCCTTGCCTTTTTCGAGGATCAGGATGTGCTTTTTGCTGCCCTTTTTCAGCAGCTCCAGCGCCGTGAAAATACCCGCCGGTCCCGCGCCGACGATGAGAATATCGGTATGCATGGTGTTCTCCTTTTTGTCGTTCAGTTCTGTTTTCTGACAATGGTATATTCATCCCCGGGGCGGAAGAACGGGCAGGCGCCGCCGGAGACGAGGTGCTCGTATTCGTCCATATCGAGGCTGACGGTGCACACGTCCTCGTCGTATTCGTCGTCGTATGCGTAGTACAGACACATTTCACACGGATTGTCCGCCATGGGGATCACCTTTTAAAACAAAGATACGGACAGGGGCCTGTCCGTTAATTTATTTTACCATAGCGCCGGGGGAAAGTCAAGCGCAAACGGACGGCAGGACGGGGAATTCCGGGATTTTTCAAAAGGACTTGACACGCCTTTTCCGGGTTTTGTATAATAGCGGCGGAAGGGAGCGGGAACGATGGAACAGGAAAAGCTGCGCTTTCATAACGGGGTCTTCAAAATCATGGTGATCGGGGATCTGCACGAGCCGGACGTGATCGAATCGATCGACGCCCAGCGCCGGACGTCGGACGCCATGCGGCTGCTTGCCGCCGCCGCGGACAAGTTGCGGCCCGACCTGGCGGTTTATGCCGGGGATCAGGGCAAATCCGGGGACGAAGCGCGTATGCGCGCTCTCATCCGGCGCATCACCGCGCCGCTGCGGGAGCGGGAGATCCCTTACGCCGTGGTGTTCGGCAATCACGACCGGGAATGCGAGCTGCCCCTTTCGCGTCAGCTTGCGCTCTACCGGGAGGAATACGACCGGCTGTATACCTACGATACCCCGGGCCTGCCCGGGTGCGGCAACTGCTGCGTGCCGGTGTATGACGCGGCGGGCGAAAAGCCCGTCTGGCGGCTGTGGCAGGCGGACAGCCTCGGCGGGTACCCGGACCCCGCCGTCTCTCCCTACGACTGGCTGCAGCCGGAGCAGGTGGCGTGGTACAGGCGGACCGCCGCCGAAAACAAGGCCGCGGACGGCAGGGTGCTGCCTGCACTCTGGTTCATGCACATCCCGGTGCGGGAGGAATACCGCCTGCTCAGAAAGGCGAAATGGTACGAGCTCCCGTGGTCGGTCAAGGGCTTCGCCGGGCGGCAGGGGAGCCGATATATCCAGAAGGACCGGTCGATCGGCTACCTTGGGGAGGACCCGGCTGCCGCCGCCGTGAACAGCGGGATCTTCGAGGCGTGGAAGGAGACGGGCGACGTGAAGGCCGCCGTGTTCGGGCACGACCACATGAACGACTTCGCGGGCGAGGTGGACGGCATTCTGCTCTGCCAGTGCAAAACGGCGGGCTTTTATCCCTACACGGACGGCTGCAGCGGCGGCGTGCGCCTGATCACCCTGTATGAGGACGACCCCGCCCGCGTTGACACGCGCATGGTCCGCTTCAAGGAGCTGGGGCTCAAAAGCGAGAGCCTCGGCCCCGTTATGCGCCATTTCCACGACCGGCAGGTCATCAATATCCGCGTCGCCTCCGCTGTCGGCGGCGCCGTCCTCGGGCTTGCGGGGCTGCTGATCGCCGGGAGACGGTGGCGCGGACGAAGGAGCGGCAAAGCCAAATAAAAAAGCGAAGATCGGGGGCCCCCGATACCCTGTGATCAAATACGGAACGGGCATCCATCCGGCATCCGGCATCCAACATCGCCGCGTCCGGCGCTGCCCGAAAGAAAAGGATTGACTACCGCCGTTCTTTGTGTTACAATTATAGTTTGTAAAACCAAATAATCCCCCGAAAGGATGAAGCTTATGTCAGGACATAACAAATGGAGTACCATCAAGCGGAAAAAGGAAAAGACCGACAACGCCAGAGCGAAGGTCTTCACGAAGATCGGCCGTGAGATCGCCGTCGCCGTGAAGGAGGGCGGTCCGGACCCGGCGGGCAACTCCAAGCTTGCAGCCGTCATTGCGAAGGCGAAGGCCGCGAACGTGCCGAACGACAACATCGACCGCATCATCAAAAAGGCTGCGGGCGAGGGCAACGCCGACAACTACGAGGAGATCGTGTACGAGGGCTACGGCCCCGCGGGCGTGGCTGTGGTCGTGGAAGCGCTGACGGATAACCGCAACCGTACGGCGGGCGATGTGCGCCACTATTTCGATAAATACGGCGGAAACATGGGGCAGACCGGTTCCGTTATGTTCATGTTCAACCGGCAGGGCGTTGTGCTTGTGGACGCCGAGGACGTGGACGAGGAGGAGATCATGGAGAAGGCGCTGGAGGCCGGCGCGGAGGACGTGATCGTGGACGACGGCGTGTTCGACGTGCGCACCGGCGTGCATGAGGTCGCCGAGGTGGCGGACGCGCTGACCGCGGCGGGCTACACCGTTGTGAGTGCGCAGGCGGAATACGTCCCCTCCACCTATACGCGGCTGGAAGGCGACAACATCACCCTGATGGGCAAGATGCTTGAAATGTTCGAGGATAACGACGACATTCAGGCGGTCTGGCACAACTGGGAGAATGAGGACGATTACGAGTAATCGCGAGCGGGTGCGGATATGAACTTTTTTACGGATTCCACCCTGGTCAAATTCACGGCGCTGGACCATTGGTTCAACGTGTCCTCCACCTTCTGTGAGATCAATCTGCCGTTTCTTGATGGTCCGCTGACCATCAAGTGGTATGGCGTGATCATCGGCTTCGGGCTGGTGCTGGCGGTCCTGTTCGGCGGCAGAAAGGCCTACGTCTGGAAGATCGACATTTTCAAAATGCTCGATATCCTCATCTATGGGGCGCTTGCCGGCATCGTCGGCGCGCGGCTCTATTACGTGTTCACCACCTGGGACTATTATTCCCGGCACCCCGGGGAGATCTTTGCGATCTGGAACGGCGGCCTTGCCATTTACGGCGGGCTGATCGCCGGGCTGCTGGCGGCGCTGGTGGTGTGCGTCGTCGAAAAGATCAACATCCCCAATCTCCTTGATCTCTGCGGCATGTCCTTCCTCATCGGGCAGGGCATCGGGCGCTGGGGCAACTTTGCGAATCAGGAGGCCTTCGGCATCAACACGGACCTGCCCTGGGGCATGTATTCCGAAAAGACCGAGGCGTATCTCAGGACCGTAGTCGCAAACGGTGTGGAAGGGATCGATCCCACCAAGCCCGTGCATCCGACGTTCCTGTATGAATCCCTGTGGTGTCTGCTCGGCTTCGTGGTGCTGTATATCATCTGCCAGAAGGCGCGCAAGTTCTCCGGGCAGATCTTCCTGTGCTACGGCGTCTGGTACGGCGCGGAGCGCGCGGTCGTGGAAGGCCTGCGCACCGACTCGCTGTATATCGGCAACACCGGCATCCGCATTTCGCAGCTGCTCAGCATCATTCTGGTGGTTGTGTGCGGCACACTGCTGTTCATCCTGCTGATCCACTATACGCGGCACCCCAAGCCCATCGAGGGCGTGGATTTCTTTAATGAAGTCCCGGTCTACCGCTATAAGCGCAAGGTGCAGGAGGCGAAAAAGCTGGTCTCCAAATATAACGCGCTCGCCGAAAAGGCGGAGGCGTCCGGCAACGTCGGGGCCGCGGGCAGATACCGCGGCAAGGCGCAGGCGCAGCAGGCCGTGGTTGAAAAGAACCAGAAGCTCGCCGACGAGGACGACAGAAAACGCGCCGAGAAAAAGCTTGCCAAGCAGGCGAAAAAGACCGAAGCGTAAACCAAACGCAACACAGTATAAAAATGACCGGGCAGCCCCTCAAAACGGGAGCTGCCCGGTTTTCATTTTGCAGGATAGGGATTCAGTTTTCCGCGAGGCTGCAGCGGATCGTGCAGCGGGTCGCGCCGCCGATATAACAGGTGAACAGCGTCAGGTCCCAGCCGTCCGGCGTGGACATGCGCTCCGCTTCGTCGGGATTCAGCGTTTCGCGGTTCGTGATCACGTAGTGATAGGTCCTGCCGCCCACGGCGGTGAAGTAGACGTCCTCGCCCATGGCAATGGTGCGCAGGCCGTTGAAATGGGAGGCGTAGTTATGCGCGCAGATCACGAGGTCGTTCGTGTAATAGGAGCCGCTGTAGCGGCAGGGGGAGAGCTTCAGCGCGTCGTAGCTCCAGCTTTCCCGCACCGGCAGCGTCAGCTCCAGCGCCGGGATCTCAAGGATGCCGATATACAGCGCGCCGTCGATTTCCTTGGTTTCCATTTCGGGAACGAACCTGTCGAGATTACCGTTCTGGGGCGTCGCTTCGGCGGCGGGCTTTGTGGGCAGCCCCTCGGCGATCACCGCGGCGATGGAGGCGGCGGACTTGCCCGCCCGGTCGGAATCCGCGTTGTTATAGACGGCGAATCCGGCTGCGCCGAGCAGCAGCAGAACGCCGGAAAGGATCAGTGCCGTGCTTTTACGGAATTTCATGCCGTTTCCTCCTCCCGTCTGCGCAGCAGGAAGCCGCCGATCAGCAGGAGCGCGCCGCCGCCTGCCAGCAGCCCCACGGGCCACCAGAGCTGACCGGTCCTCGGGACCGGCGGCGGGTCATCCGGCTTGTCATAGATGTTGACGAATACCGGCGCATCCGCTTTTTCATCGCCCTTTGCGTAGGCGACGTCTGCTTTCAGCTTGCCGTCCGCATCCTGCGCGACGGTCACGCGCACGGTGTAAACGGTCGTGTCATAGGTGAAATACGCGTCGGTGCCCTTGAGCTCGCGCACGGTATAGGTATAGGTCTTGCCAAGGTCTTCGGGCTTAAAGCCGATCTCGCCGAACACCACGGCGCCCGCGCCCGTTCTGGTGACTGTCAGGGACCCTGTTTCGGTATTGCTCACGCCCTCGTCGTTTTTGGGCATGGGATTCGTAATGTCCTCGGGCGTTAAAATGAACGAGAATCGCACGTTCTCCGGCGGCGCGCCGTTCCCCACGGCGATCTGCTTTTCCGCGTGCAGCGTGATGCTGACGGGCGGGCGGACCTCCACGGGCTTCGGCGCGGCTGTGACGTCGTAGGTCCGGCGGCTGCCTTCGATCTGCGGCATCAGCACCAAAAAGGGCGTCATGCGGGTATACGCGCCGGGGTCGCCGGTCTCACGGATCAGGTACATGCCCTCGGGCATTTCGTCAAACAGCGCTGTGCCGTCCGCGTCCGTAACGGCGGCGCGTCCGGTGATGGCGTTGGCGGCGGCAAAGGCGTCAAGCGCGGCAGCGGCCTCGTCCGGGATCTTTTCGGTCACGGTAAAGCCGGACTCCGCAAACGCGGGGGCCGTCGTGTAGCCCAGCGCGGCGTTCTCATCCCGTACCGCGACAAGGATCGCGGAAAGCGTTGCGTCGGGGCGGGGCGTCCCTTTTCCGATTTTCAGCGTCACGCGGATGCTGCCGGTCTGGTCGGGCTCTGCCTGCTGCGCGCCGACTGCCAAAACGCCTGCCGCAAACAGCAGCACGGCCAGCAGGATCGCGAGCATAAAACGCGCTTTCTTCATGGATGATTCACCGCCTTTCTTTTCCGGAGCGCGTCGGCGCTCCTTGTGTTTTGGATTTGATGGATGTCATGTCATATGTTCCCGGCGAAGCGCCATCGAGGCGGTCGTTTTCTTTTTGCGCGGGATGGACAGCGTGATCACGAAGATCAGCACAAGCAACGGCACGCTGATGACCAGCGCGACGAGCACCTCGTCGATCTGCAGCGCCTCGGCCGTGACCGGGACGGTAAAGTCCTTTTCGGTCTCGATCCGGTGCCCCCGGATCATAAGCCGGTGGGTGTTCACGCCGTAGGGCGTGCAGGTGAACAGCGTGCAGTAATCCTGCTCGGGATCGATCTCCAGCGTGCTCATATCGGTGGGCAGCACGGTGCGGATCTGATCCACCTCATAGGTCAGCACTTCGTTCAGCGTATAGAGCATGAACACGTCGCCCTCGGAAAGCTCGACCAGATCTGTGAACAGCCTTGCGCTCGGCAGGCCCCGGTGGCCGGAAAGCACGCAGTGGGTGCCCTTGCCGCCGACCGGCAGGCTGGAGCCCTCCAAATGCCCGATCGCCTCCTGCAGCACGCTGTTGTCGGTGCCGTGGTAGACCGGCAGGCTGATCTTGATCTTCGGGATCTCCACGTACGCCATGATCTCGGTGCTGTCGCTGATGAGCAGGCTTTTGTAGGTTTGTTTCTCTTCGTCGGTCAGCGTCCAGCGTCCGCCGTTGCCGACCAGCGTTTTGTTGAAGTCCGCGGCTGCAGAAAGCAGCGTTTCGCATTCTTCTTCGCTCAGGTTCGCCACGTTTTCCGCGTGGCTGATGATCATTCTGGATTGGTGATAGGCGTTCCACCTGTCTGATACGGTAGGGTAGAGCAATAAGGACGATCCTATCAGAAGAATGAGAACCAGCAGAATGGTCGTGCCTTTTTTTCTTATCATAGGGTTCTCCTTATTGCCCGGAGACAGGACTCAGCCTGTCCCCGGGAACGTTACTGTTTCAGAAGGGAAGAGGCGATCAGGCTCTGACGCGTCTTCTGGCAACCAGGACCACGCCTGCGCCGAGAACGAGCATCGCGCCGATGATGTAGATGATCGTGGTGCCGATGCCGCCGGTGCTGGGAAGGACGGGGCCGCCCTGGTTCACGACGGTAGCGGACTGGATCAGGTTCGCCTCGGTGTAATCGCCGTCAGCGATGGTGAAGGTCTTGTCGTCGGCCTTGTTGTAGCCGCCGGGGATGGTCTTTTCAACGAGGGTGTAGGTGCCGTTCGCAAGGCCCGCGAAAGCCGGAACTTTACCTTCCGCATCGGAGAAGTGCTCGTCGGCGTCGGCAATGTCGTCGACCCAGGTCGCCTTGCCGTCAACGAGCTTGAAATACTTGTTGTCGCTGTTCTTCAGAACGAAGCCGGCGTCCTTCAGGGGCTTATCCTTGTCGTCGGTCTTGGTGATGGAGATCTTCGCGTTGTAAACTTCAACTTCCTTCTTGGGGGTGGAGTTCTCGCCGTTCACGTCGCCGAAGGTCAGCCAAGCGGTGTTCTTGGCGGGATCGGTCTGCAGCGCGTCGCTGGTGACAGTCGCGGTGTAGGTAAGGGTGATGACGGTCTCATCCGGCAGGGAGTTGATGTAGGAATTCTCAAAACGGACGGTCAGGGTGTCGCCCTCATCGGCGCCCACGGTGTAGTAGGTTCTGACAGCGGGGACTTCCTGTCCGCCGACAAAGACCTTGACGTCGCCGTTGTAGGCGAGGCCGGCGTCCATCTTATCGTGGAACTCATAGTTCTCTGCGCCCTTTTTCTTGGTGATGGTGACGGAGAATTCGACGGTGGAG
Source organism: Oscillospiraceae bacterium (assembly GCA_902780565.1). GTDB lineage: Bacteria > Bacillota > Clostridia > Oscillospirales > Acutalibacteraceae > RUG806. Next base: position 25,689 of record CACZGD010000003.1, on the reverse strand, counting down.
CCGACCTCCGCCATAGCCTTCAGACCGTCTTCGTCATAGGAGGTCGCGCCGGTGATCTTCTTGTCGACGGGCGGGATCTCGTTCTTGTCGTCCACGGTGGCGTTGGGGTTGGTGGAGTCAACGGTCACGACGGTGCCGGTGGTGGTGGTGATGTAGTAGTAGCCGTAGGGAAGCTTGTCGACCGTGAAGCTGGAGTCAGCGGAGGTCGTGGCGACGGTGGCGACGACGTCGGCAGCGGTCACGTAGCTGGCGATGGCGGCGATGTCGGCAGCGGTCAGCTCGCCGTTTTCACCGGCGCCCGTGTAGGTCACGCGGCCGTTCTCGTCCACGGTGAAGCCCGCGGGAACGGTGGTCTTGCCGTTCACAAGCGTGTAGGTGATGGCTTCGTCCTCGCCGTTGTTCTGCGCGTCGAAGACCTTATAGATCGTGTAGGTGTTGTTGGCGGTGTAATCGCCGGCGCCCTCGGGAACGGAGGGGAGATTGACGGTGATGGAGGCGTTATCTTCGTCCTCGGGAATGTTTCTGCTGATTTCAGCCGCAAACGCGGTGAGACCAAGGGCTGCGACCATGGCGAAAACCAGCACGATCGCAAGTACTTTTGTGAGTTTCTTCATAAAGGTTTCCTTTCCTGCCCTGTCGGGCAATTCATTTTTTTGCGGTTTTTTGCTTGCTGCGCTGACCCTTGCAGCGGGGTTTTGCAGGTTACATCCTCAGCCTCGGTGGGGTGAGGAACCGAATCCGCAGAGGATTCGCAAATCATCCGGAATCGATTTCCCCCCTTTCCTTTCGCCGAAGGCCGAAGATGTATATCAAAGCAGCAGTCAGCAACAGCAGGATGCCGCCCGATGTATAAAGGAAAGTGCCCGGTCCGCCGGTATGGGGGAGCTCTGTCCCCTTGGTGTTCGTAACGGTGATCGTTACGATCCCATCCTCGGAGACGGAGACGCCGGCGCTGCCTGTCGCGGCAGCGTTATCAGGCTGATATACGCTCGTGCCGTCCACGGATACCCGGACAACGATGTTCCCGGGGATCCGGTTATACAGGCCCGGTGGAGGTTCCTCCTCCACAAGGTAATACGTACCCGGCAGCAGACTGCCGATATACCCGATGCCGAGAGGCTGGGTCTGTTCAGCGTCCGCGAAGCCGCCGGTAACGATCTGTCCGATGGGGTTGCCGTTGAAATCCGTGGCGAGGACCGTACGATCCGCGTCCGCGTACAGCATGAACTTCGCGCCGTTGAGTTTCAGCTCGGGATTTTCCGCGTCGACTTTTTGGATGCGAAGATCCACGTAGCTGACATTGGTTTTGTTTACAAAGCGGATATCGTGTTCCTCATCCTCATAGACCGTTCCGGCAACGACGGTAAAGCCGTCCGGATTCGGGAACACGGTGGGCTGTGTAACGGCGGGGCCGTCGGCTGTTACGGCTTCACCCGAGGATGAAACGTATTCAAAACGACTGTCAGGCTGTTCCATGTCGCTTGTATCTTCATAGAACTGATACGAGCACCCCGCGGGAACGTTCAGGAACTCAAGGGTATCTCCGCTGCGAAGCTCGAACGTGATCTGATCGGTACTCGGGAAATGCCCCTTGTAGACCACGTAATTGCCGTCCTTGTCTATGATGTTGTAGGCGATCGGGTCGTCCTGATGTTCGTCCCAGGTATGGGTATCATACTCGGATTCCGGCAGAGGCTGCGACTTGTCGGCTCTGTCGTCCAGCGCGGGATCAAAGTTAAAGCCGAGGCCGAACCGGTTTCTTATATACCCTTTTACGGTAAAGGCCGCATCCGGATAGATCTGCGCGGTTCCTTCGGCGTCGGTCACTTTTTTGTTGACCGTGATGTGGTTGGGTTGTACGTAGCGGTTATAGAAATCCAGCTGGAACAGCGTGTTGCCGAAGATGGTGCCGCCGACCTCGTTGTCATCGGTTATGAACGGGTATTTCGAAAGATCGGACGAATCCACGAATTCATATTCGCCGTCTCCGTCAAGGTCCAGTTTTTCACGCGCCACGCCCGTGACGTTTTCCAGAACGAAGCCCGTGGGCATCCCGTCGCCGTCGACCTCCCAGAAGAGGTAGGTGCAGTCGGTGGGGATGATCGGGAAGCGGATCTGTTCGCCGTCCTTGATCTTGAATTCGATGTATTGGGTGCTGTCGAAATGTCCTTTGTAGACAGTCCGTCTGCCGTTCGCATCATAAAAATGATAGGGCAGGGGATCGTTCTGATGGAGATAGAACAGCGGCGTGGTGTCGGGATTGGCTTTTTGGCTCTTATCCGTACGATCGTCGTTCGCCTGATCGAATAGATACGGGTTCCCGTCGGGATCGAGGATCCAGCCGCGGATCGTGAACTCGGTGTCGGGGTCCACGTTGGCGCCGGGGGCGTTTACGTGCTTGATCAGGTTGATACCGCCCTTGACCACGTTCGCTGCCGTCAGCGATTCGCTGCCGTCGGTGTCGCCGTTGTAGTGTCTGACGACGTACACTTCTTCATCGGCAAGCGCCGGATCATTGCCCGCCACCGGCTCGTTGTGTCCCTGCAGGTAGGGGTTCAGGTATTCGCTGATCAGCTCGTAGTGGTATTCGGTCTCTTCTTCGGTGAGGCGGTATTCATAGCCCACGTTGCGGTGGATGCCGTCCGCGTCCCAAAGACCGGGCGAAACCCAGAACTGCGCCTTCCACTCGTTGCCCTGGCTCAGCCAGATGTCCTTATCCGTCACCGTTTCGTGCTCGGGGTTCTCATACGTGACCCAGCAGATCTCCCATTCGTCGTCGCTGCCGAGAGGCCGCCGTTCCAGGGTCAGGTGGACTTCCTCGGGTCGGTCGGCGCCGATGCCGTCGCCGGTCTCATCGCCGAAGGAGTCCCGGAAGATCTTTTCCACGGTCATCGGCATGGTCTGGACCACCAGAGGCTCAACGGGCTGGAAGTAAAGCGTTTCGGGCTCGCCGGTGATCGTGACCTGTCCGTTCAGGGAATAACTCGGACAATAGGTGACGTGCGCGCCGTCTTCGTTTGTCTTGACGGTATAGACGCCGCCGGAATTCTGGATCTGCGCCTGGACTTCGGGGGTAAGATCGTCGTAATTGAGCGTTCCGTTGTTCAGATCGGTGACGATATCTGTCGCATCCTGGTCAGGCCAGACCCGGAAGCTCACCTTGTAGGTGACGCCGTCCTCCAGCTGGAAATTGTCGCCCATGTACCATTCGACCGCATGGTCCTCGTGGTTATAACTGGCGGGATTGGCTCCGGCCGCGACCGGATCCCAGGCACTTTCCACACCGTTCTTGTCGATTCTCGTATAGGTGAAGTTGGCTTCATCCACACCCGTGAGCGGTGTTTTTGCCAGAAGGTTGGTAAGACCTGTGATGCCGTCGTTCATCTGAACGTTGCCCCAGCCGTAGCTGCCGTTGATGCTTTGCTCGATCCGGTTGATGGCGTCGGTCAGTTCGCTCTCGGTCTGCACGGTGAAGGCGTTGTTCGAACCGGAGCCGGAGTCCTCCGTCAACCTCGCCATCTTGTCCACGTCCGGGCCGATTGCGATGGTATATAACTCCTTGTGCTGCACCCCGACGATGTTCTGCGCTTCGGCCAGCGCGGCGTCGTAGTTTCTGCCTTGGTTATCGCTGTCGCCCCTGCCGAACACGTTGTAAAGACGGTAGTAACCGTTGTTGCTGCTGGTATGTATATCGCTCTGATTGCGCAGCTGCGCGTCCGAAACGTTATAGCGCGTCATACGCCAGGTCGGGTTGCCGTCGGAAACGAAGATGACGACGGTCTTTCGGTCCGGATCGACGGTCATGCGGTTGGCCATGTGCAGGGGCAGCTCCCAGTTGGTGCCGCCGCCCTGCGTCAGGCCTTCCACCGATTCGTTATAAACATCGGGATCGTCGGTGAACTCCTGAACGATCTGCGCGGAATTGGAGAACGTGATCAGCGCCATGCGGTTCAGCTTTTCGCCCTCGCGGTTGACGCGTTCTTCTGAGAGCAGCGTATCCGCAAGGAACTGGAGCGCGTCCTTGCCGGCCTCCAGACGACTGTTTGTACTGCCTTCGATTTCGGTGCTCATACTGCCGGAGACGTCGAAGATCACAATGACGTCTACCAGCCGCTCAAACTCCAGCGGCGCTTCGTGGCCGGTGATGGAAAGCGAAAGCATGCGCGTGCCGTCGTGAAGATTTTCGGATTCCTTCTGGATCTGCGGTTCGCGCGGCGATTCGCTGGTCTCGTAGATCTTGGGTTTGCCGCTGGGAACCGGCTCGGTGATCGGCTTATATACCATGTAGATATTGTTGCCGCTGGATAATGAGCCGGAGTAGGAACCGTCAAGAGCGGTGCCTGCTTTCCAGTAGCGGTAAGTGTTGCTGCCGTACGAAAGGTACGGCTGGATCTGATTCGACGACGTATCGCTGTTGAGGAAGGCGTGATCGAATTCATAACCTTCCACGTCGTAGATCAGGTAGTTGGGCGTGCTGGAGTTGGAAATTCTCGGCACACCGTTGGAGAACTGGCTCTGATTCAGTTCGGCCCAGTTGCCTCTATCATCATAATAACCGTAATGCACCGTTCCGCGGTAACCGCCGGTACGGCCCCACGTGATGGTGTAGGTCGAGAAGCTGTCGGTCTTGAACGTTGCCACGGCTTCCCCGTTTTCCACCGCGATCGCGCCGGGCTGACCGGAGTTGTTGCCTGCCACGATTTCGGGTTCGGGGCCGTTTTCGGTCTCCCTGATATGGGTGACCGTCGCCGAGGTGAAGAAATCGTTTTCGCTGATATCCTCGGGCAGCGAATTCATTACGATCTCGACCAGCACGGGGGCGGTCGGTTCGATCTCGTTGCCGTCAGCGTCCACAATGGAAATATCCAGGACGTCCAGACCCTCTATAGCGGGAGAAGCGTCTGTTTCATCGTCGTCTTCCGACATAAGCGAGAGCGTCGCGGTGTTCCCGGGACCGCTCACGTTCGGAGGAATGTCGTCGCCGGCAAGAACGTTGGAATCCAGCAGGAGCTGTTTTGCGTCCTCGTAGTCGCTGCTGTCTTTTTCAATTTCCTTCAGGATGAGAGAAGCGTCCTCGGGGATCCCGGCGGCGACGTCATAGGTGACGGTAACGCCGTAGAGATTGCCGCTTGCGGACAGGTATTCCATTTGGAGCTCCTTGGTCTCCACCAAGGCGTAGGTCGCGCCGGAGTCTGCCTCAAAGGCGACCTGCCTGTAGGTGAATTCGGAGTTTTCCACGACTGCGGCGCTGCCGTCTTTGATCTCAACCAAAAACAGGTTCGCCGGATCCGCCATCATATCGCCGGTCAGTCGGACGGAATAAGCGTTTTCCGGGGGAACGTCGTCGCCGTTTTCATCCGCGAAGGCGATCTCCACGGTTTCGGCGGCGGCAACGCGCGCGCCGAGGGTGCTTTCAAGCATGGGGATCAGGGTTTCGGTTTTTGCTTCCCGCAGCACCAAAGACGTATCCTCCGGGAACACGCCGGCGGCTGCGTCAACTTCGACCTGCAGCTCGCCGAGCGAATCGGTCATCGTCACGGCGGGGTGGGTCCCGTCGTCGGCGGGCGCTGCTTCGTTTTCCGTGGGCAGCTCCAAGCCGGGTTCCCGTTCGGCGGTGTCGGTGTCTATGGTGATGGCGGGAAGGATCAGCGCATAGGTGGTCACGAAGATGATGATCGCGGCCAGCACGCTGATCACGCGCTGCCGTCTGGATCTCGTGTAGCTGAGCTTAAACCATTCCATCGCCGCATCCCTCCCTTCCTGTGGATCTGTACGTTTGCGATATATATAAATGTAATAATAATCAAAATCAAAAGGGACCTTGCTGATTTGTCGGGACCGTCGGGGACCGGGGAACGGTCCCCGACGGACAGATTATTCAACTTTGCCGAACCCGGCAAAGGGCCACACACGGAACACGATCTTCCCGACGATCTGTTCCTCGGCGATACAGCCGATGGTGGAGCTGCGGGAGTCCACGCTGACGTCCCGGTGGTCGCCCATCACGAAGACCCGGTCCTCCGGGACCTGATAGGGCAGCTCGATGTCGCATTCTCCGAATGCTTTATTCTGGACGTAGGGTTCGTCCAGCACCTCGCCGTTGACGGAAACGGTGCCGTCTTCGGCGACGTCCACCCAGTCTCCCGCCTGCGCGATCACGCGCTTGACGAGGATCTTGTTGTTGTAGTAGAAGGCGATCACGTCGCCCTGTGTAAAGTCGCTGCCCTTGACGGAGAGCACGATGTCGTTCTCTTCCAGCGTCGGCGTCATGGAGGTGCCGTATATGCGCAGCACGGGCAGCAGCAGCACCGCGACCAGCACGGCCGCCGCCGACACGGTGATCAGGGTATAGATCGTATTGCGCAGGACGCGGAAAAAGTTCTTTCGGTACCGGATGCGCCGCTGCTCGCGTTCGAGCTGCACGTCGGTGGGCACCTCGGAGATCTCCGGGGTAACGGAGGTCTTTCCGCGCTTTTTCGATCGGGTTAGCTGCTCTTCAGTAGGGAGCTGATCCACGACAGACGGGCCGCCTGGCGCGTTGCCGTCTGATCCTTTTTCCTGCGGGCCGCGTCGCTCCCGTTCGCGCCCGCGGACCTTTTTTTTCCGCCGCGTTTTGATTTTCCGTCCGGTTCTTCGTCGGTGAATCCCAGCTCCTCGGGGCTCAGCAGCTCCGGCTCCGGGATCTCGTCAAACACGTTCTGCCCGGCCGGTCTTCCCGCCTGCTCCTGCGCGGGGTGATAGGCTGCCGCGAAGGTCTCGTAGGGGATATAGCAAACCTTGTTGGGGTTCGCCTGCTCGGCGGGCTTTTGCGGCTGCGGCGTTACCGGGGGCGTCTGCCGCGCCTGCCGCACGCTTTCCTGAAACGCGGTGTTCCCGAAGGTGCGTTCTTCCTTCAGCAGGGCTTCGAGCTGCGAGGCGGAGGGCAGGCGACCGCCCTCGGCGTTCCTTTCCGGTTCCGCTTCCTCCGGCGCGGGCGCCGGGGCGTTGACGTAGGTCGGCTGCTGTTCCCGCTGCGGCGCGGGATCGTATACCGGCCGCCGGTCGCGCAGATAGGCTTTCGCGTCGGCGGAAATGGTTTCCCATTCGTCCGCATCGTCCTCGTGCGTCCGGGACAGCATATCCAGCATGTTTTTCAGTTGCGCCAGCGTCGGCAGTCCGGCGGAATCGCGGCTGTCGTCGTCCTCTGCGGGGATCGCGCTCACGGTCTCCCGCGGGCGAAGCCCGTCATAGGGCGCGGGGCGCGTCGCCTCCGTCTGACGGTAGGCGTTATAGTCCGGTTCTTCCTCCGTTCGGTAGGCGGGCGTTCTCGCGGGCTGCGCGGGACGGTAGGCGTTATAATCAGGTTCTTCCTCCGTCCGGTAGGCGGGCGTTCTCGCGGGCTGCGCGGGACGGTAGGCGACGTCCTCCGGCGCTTCGTTGCGCGGATCGACAGGATCTTCGCTGCGCAAAAGCGCTTCCAACTGGCTGAGGGAGGGGATACGGTCCGCGCCGCTCTGCCATTTTGCCTTCGCGGGGGCTTCCGCCTGATCCTGCGTCCACCGCTGAGCGGCGGGCGCTTGCGCCTGATATTGCGGCGGACGCTGCGGGGCGGGGGCTTCGTACTGCTCCTGCGGCGCGCGCTGCCGGACGGCGGGCGCTTCCTGTTCCTTCAGGGATACGCGCCATTCCTTTGCGGGCTTCTTTTTCGGCGTCTTCTTTACGATCTCCCTGCCTGCCGTCTGTGTGCGCGCGGCAGGTCTTGCCGCGACGGTGCGGGTCGGCTGCGCCGGTCTCGGCGCGGGCGCGACGGGGCTGACGGTTGCTGCGCGGGGCGCAGGCGCGGGTTCCTCGTCGTCCTCCCGCTGCAGGCGGAGAAGCTGTTCAAGCGTGGGCAGGTCGGGGGCGTTGGACTGCGCGGGGCGCGGGGCCGTTTTCGCGGGCGTCGGCGCCGGGGCGGGTTCTTCCTCTTCGGTTCCGTTCGACTGAAGCTGCGCTTCCAGCATGGCCCTGAGCTGCACCAACGAAGGCAAGCGTTTTTCTGTGGGCGCATTGGTCGGAGCGGAGGAGGTCGTCCGGTCTGCGTCCCAAGCCGTATATGATTTCGGATCCATGATCGTTCCTTCTCTTTCCTGAAACTCAGATCTCGTCAGCGGATCTGTCCTTTAACAGGAACTTGTTCCGAAGCAGCTTCTGCGTATCGGTCAATTCCCGGCTGATGGCTTCCAGTTTTGCGCTCACGGTATCCAGATCTCTGGTGATCCGGTCCTGTTCTTCCAGCAGACGGTCGATCTCCTTGCGTTCGATGATGAGCAGCTCCAGCAGATCGGTTCTCGTCAGGCGGCGCAATTCCTTATCAGTCATGGCCTGAACCCTCCTTCTGTTCGATGATGATGCCTCTATCATACACGATCAAATGTAGCTATAAGTGTGCGGAAGGTTAGTTTTAGGTTAGCAGGGAGAAATTTTTTGATTTTTTTCGGGTTATGAGAAAAATGATCGGATCCTGTTATTTTTTTCGGTAAATGAAGTATACGGTTACGCCGCACGCGGCCGCGATCAGCAGGGCGCCGACGGAGATCAGCACGTAGACCCACGCGGCGAGGCCGCTTGCCGATTCCTTGGGGTCCTTGATGAGGATGGGGCCGGGTTCCCCGTCCGTAGCGTCGTTTGTCGGCGGCACGGCTTCCGCGCCGGGGAATTCCGGCTGCGGCGTCTCCCGGAAGACCGGGGTATAGGGGACGTTGTCCCCGAACACGCCGCTGTTCGCCGTGGGCGCGCCGTCCACGGTCCACCGCATCAGGTGCAGGTCGGCGGTGGAAAACTCCGTCGCGTCGGGGTCTCCGCGATAGGTGAAGACCGCGCGGCCGGTGTACAGCAGGGTGGCGCCGGGGAGATCGGTCTTATCATATAAGGTATACATATCGCTCGTCTAAGGTATACATATCGCTCGTCACGCCGCCGTTTGCGCGGAACACGCCGAAGCTGACTTCATAGGTCCGGTCGCCGGAATAGCTGATCGCGTCAATCGGCGCGGCGAACAGGGTGATCTTGTCGCCCGCGTGGTCGGCGGTGACGCAGAAGCGTCCGTCGCGGTAGCCGGGCACAAAGTCCGGGTTCAGACCAACGTCGAACAGGTCCGCGGCGCGGTCGCCGAGCTTTTTGCCGGAGACGTACAGGTATTTCTGCCCGTTGTCGTCGGTTCCGACCAGCACGTCGCTCTCGTCGAACTGCGTGTAATTGAGCTCGATATGCTTGAAGATGCACGCCGCCATGGTCTCGGCGCCGGTGGTCTCGTCATAGGCGGGCAGCCCCGTCTCCGCAAAGTTGCTCAGGAACAGGCTCACGGCGTGTTGTCCGTTCTGCGAACTGCAAAGCGCCTCGCAGCCGGGGCTCGCAATGCAGGAGGATCCCAGCAGGCAGAACAGCAGCCCCGCGAGCAGGATGGCAAAAACACGTTCGGATGTGCGCTTCATCATTCAGACCTCCGGAAAAGGATACGGCGTTCGGGACCTTTACAGGTCGATGGTGATCTCGTCGTCGTCGCCGGTGCGGTTGTTATACAAAAACGGCAGCAGCACGTCGGTCAGGGTCTGCCCTTCGGGCAGCAGCGCGGCGAGCTTTTTGACGTGCAGCCTTTCCTGTATATGGTCCACGCGCTGCGTTACGCCCGTGAAGACCTTATATTGCACGGTTTCGGGCGGGAAGGGCCCGTTGCCCGCGAACACGCGGCGCACCACGGCGATCACCTCGGGCAGCAGGGGCATCTGCCTGAGGTCTCGGATCTCGGCGCGGGACAGCCCGTTATAGCGCTTGCCGAATTTGGCGGGCAGGCTCATTTTTAAATTGTTTACGGCGGAAAGCCCGGTCTTCCACAGCTTCGGGTGCGCCTGCAGCTTGTCGGTCGGCAGCAGGCCGCGCACGCCGTCCACGAACTTGTTCCAGTCCGTTTTCAGGTCCGGCAGGGCGTTTTCGAGCAGACCGATGAAATTGAGCGAGTAGATGTAATCCTTCGCGCTCTTGCCGTGCGTGTCAAGCCCCTTGATGGTCTCAATGCCGATGCTCGTCACATGAAGCGTTTTCGTTTCGGGGTCAAACACGATCTTGCGCATCTTGCCCTCGGGCGTGCTCATGGCGGTGGTGGAGACGTCATAGAAAAAGCGGCCCTGCCCGTCCGTGTATTTCTGAATGTTCTGCACGTGGGTGTGGCCGGTGAAGATCACGCGCACGCCCTTTTCGCACAGCAGGCGCGAAAGCTCTTTATAGCCGCCGTACATCTCGAATTCGACCAGATGGCTGTAGATCGGCCACGGGGAGATCACGGGGTGGTGGACCGCGGTCAGCACGGTCTCCCCGGCGGCGTTCGCCTTGTCGATCTCGTCGGACAGCCACTGCATACCGTCCTCGAACAGCCCGCAGTGGGAGCGGCCGTTGCCGTTGTCGTTGATCATGATCAGGCGCAGCCCCTCGCACAGCTTCGCGGAATAGGAGCCGCTGGCCTCATGCACGGAATCCGCGTCCGCGGGACCGTAATCGTAATACAGGGGCAGCAGATCGGTCTTGTAGACGCTCTCCACGTCCTCGGTCCCGGTCGCGGTATAGCGCACCGCGTTGAAAATGTTCTCGTCCCGGCCGCCCTGGGAGGAATAGTCGTGCGTGGCGGTTGTCACCCACACGCGGCGGCCTTGCGCCTTGATCGCGTCCAGCCGCTGCTGAAAGCTCTTGTGGTCGATCACGCTGCCGGCGTTCACAAGGTCGCCGGTGATCAGCAGGGTGTCGGCGTCGCCGTCCGCCAGGAATTTCTCCGTGAAGGAATCAAAGATCTCGGGCGTGGCCTTCAGCGCGATCTGGTCGCCGCGCTCCCGCCCGTTGACGGGATCCCCCTCTACCCAGCTTTCGTGCGCCAGATAGTGCGGGTCGGTGAGGAGATAAAAGGTGTATGACATGGGTTTCCTCCTTTTTTTGCCGGCTTTGCCCGGCGGGTGCGCGGGTACGCGGTTTTTTTTAGAAATAAAAATAAAAAAAGAAAAAACGTCGGATGGGCTGCGCCCGTATCCAATTATATAAATACAGAATATAAAATACAAAATTATTCAGAGACCTGCGGTCGGCATTTTAAGACAGGTAAGGACGAAATCCTTCCGAAATTTTGTATTCGGTGTACGGCATTTTGCGCTGCAAAACCGTTTTACTGCTTTTTCCGCATTCTCTCCGCCGTCTCGAATTTCTCATCCGCCGGATTCCGGTCGGCGTGCACGTCAAGCTGCGGGAAGGGGATCGTGATGCCCTTTTTGTCGAAGGCGATTTTCACGTCGTGGTACAGATCGAAGCAGACGTCCCAGTAGTCCTCGGACTTGACCCACGCGCGCAGGGTATATTCCATAGCGGAGTCCTTGTGCGCGGAGGCCCGGGCGAAGGGCTCGGGGTCCTTCAGGATCTTTTCGTTGCGGTCGCAGACGTCGAGCAGGGTCTTTTCGACAAGGTCGACGTCGTCGCCGTAGCTGGCGGTGAAGGTGAGGTCCACGCGGGAGAGGGGCAGGGCGAAGAAGTTCACGACCGTGGAATTCGAGATCGTGGCGTTCGGGACGATGACGCGGCGGTTATCGATGGTCAGGATCTTGGTGTGGAACACGCCGATGGATTCCACCGTGCCGGTCACGTCGTCGAACTTCAGGAAGTCGCCGATCTTATAGGGGCGCGTGAGCATCAGCACGAAGCCGCCCGCGATGTTGGCAAGCGACCCCTGCAGCGCAAGCCCGATGGTGAGCCCGCAGGACGCCACGATCGCCACGATGGAGGTCATGGGCACCCCCAGGATCGCCATGCCGGTCACAAGCACGCAAAGCTTTGCGATGACCGCCGCCACGGAGAAGAAAAAGTTCCGGGCGCTCTTTTCAAACCGCTGAAAAGGCTTGGCGTGGGACAGCCTGCGGTCGATCACGTTGATGATCTTGAAGCCGATCACGACCACGACCGCCGCGAGCAGCAGCCGCCCGCCGTAGGTCAGGGCGAAATCCTTCAGCATGGTCCAGAGCTTCGACAGATAATTGCCGATCTCAGACGGCTCCTCCGGCAGGTCGCCGATCGCGTCGAAGGCCTCCAGCGTTTTCTTGGAGATCTTGACGTCCGGCATCTGCACGGCCGCAAACAAACGCGACAGCACGGCCCTTCCCTCCTTTGTTACCGATACTCTCTTTTTTATACAGTATTATATAAAAAACTGAAATAAAATGCAAGAAAAGAATTGTGAAAGGCTTCGGCGGTTTGCACAAAAACGAAGGATGAATCATGGCAAAAACTCACAAGAACGGAAAAATCCCGGAAATGACGGAAAATGTGTTGACACTTTGTCATTTTTTTGATACGATAAGCCATAACGGAAAAATGACAATTTGTCAACCATCCGCCGTCCAACACCCAATATCCTTCATCCAATCATTTCAAAACAGGGGGTTCGGCTATGTCCGCCGATCAGACGAAAAAGCTGGAAAAAAAGCGGCGCATCATCGAGAGCGCCTTCGAGCTGTTTAAAAGCAAGAACATCTATAACACCGCCGTGGACGACATCGTGAAGGCGGCGGGGATCGCGCGCGGGACGTTTTATCTGTACTTCAAGGATAAAAGCGACCTGATCGAGCAGCTCGTCTTCTATAAAAGCGGCGAAAGCATGAAGGAAATGATGCTTTTGGCTGCGAAGCGCGCGGCTGACGCGCAGGACCTGGAGTCCTATGCGCGCATCTTCATCGACGCCCTGATCGACGCGATGGTCGGGCAGAAGGAGCTGCTCACGGTCCTGAACAAGAATATGTCCGCCTGTCTCAGGAGCTTCCCGTCCTTTGGGGACCCGGAGGCTGTGGAGCTGTACCACTCCATCACCGGGCGGCTGCTGGACCACGGATACACACAGGAGGGGCTGGACCGCGCCGCCTACGTCGTGTTTGAGCTGATCAGCGCCGTCTCCTACGACGCGATCACCTATGAAAAGCCGTTCGGGATCGAGGAGATCCGCCCCGTGCTGGTCACGGCGGCGCTCAGCGTGCTCAGGGGCTGCGCGGCAGCCTAAGGAGGGAAGAGAGCCATGAGATCCACAAAAACAAAACCCGTCAAACGCCTTGCGGCACTGCTGCTGAGCCTGCTGCTGGCGATCCTGTGCCTTGCGCCCGCGTCGGCGGCCCTGCCCGCCGGGGTGACGGCGGATCAGGTGAACGTCCTGATGCCGAAGCTGGATAAGGTCATTACCGGGACGCTCGCGAAGGAGGGAAAAAGCATCTCCGACCAGCTTTACGGCGCCATCATGTCCGACGACGCGATGAACGAGCTGTTCCTCTCCGTTTATAAGGCGCTCAGCGAGCAGGTCTCCACCATGAACGCCATCGGCGTGGACGTCAGCGTGCAGAGCGTGAAGGCGAACCTATATAACTATCCCGAGGTGCAGGCCGCGCTCGGGGAGAACACGGACTGGGCGGCGGTGCTTGCCGCGCCCTTCACGCCGCACTGGAACCTGCGCGAGAAAAACGATATCAAGCTGGCGCTCGGCGCCATACTTTCGCCGCTCAACGAGCTGCTGCACACCCTGCTTTGCGGGGGGAACTACGTCATTTCTCCCTTTGTGGTGGTGCAGGGGGCGAACGGCTACGAAAACGTGATCGTCCCGCTGCTCAAAACCATCGGCGTGACGGGCATCATGACCCAGACGGACTTCACCGCGCGCTCGAACGAGAACCGGGCGAACATGCTCGCCGACGTGCTGGACATGGCGTTCAGCGCGCTGGACGCGGTGGCGGCTGCCCCTGTGACGGAACTGACCAAGCGCCTGCCCGCGATCGCGCATTACCTCGAGAACGACGGGCTCAAAAACGCGGTCACGACCCTGCTGGAGCCCATGAAGGTGCGCGTGGGCATCTTCTCCCTCACGGGCGTGGATAAGCTCCTGAACAACCTCGACCTGTTTTCGGATTCCGCGGACCTCACGACCATCCTGCAGAATTTGGACGTGGGGGCGGCGCTGGGCAGCGACGTCAAGCTCACCCTGCCCGAGATCAAGCTTTCGGAGCTGGCGGCCTGCGGCAGCGGGCAGATCGGCTCCTACGCCTCGAATCCCACCGAATGCTTCACGGTCCTGTTCCGCTGGCTTGTGGACGCGGTGAAGCAGAACAAGGCGCAGCTCCCGCAGCTTCTCGGCGGCAGCGTGCCGTCCTCGATCCTCGATTCCTTCCTGGCGAAAAGCGCGGACGAGCTGCTGAAGCTCCTGATCGACCTGACGAATCTGAATCCCGCAGACACGGTGCTGGATTACGCCTGGACCGCCCCGGCCTATACGCCCGGCACGGTGCCCTATACGGCGAACCTGAACGAGCAGAATTTCTCCAAAATGCTGGCGGAGATCGACGGCACGCTGTCGGACGCGATGGTGGATCTGGCGAACAGCCAGCCCCTGTCCACGATGCTGGCGGAAAAGATCTATTCCAGCGAGCTCGTCACCACGCTGATGAAAACGGTCTACGACGCGCTTTACAGCGAGCAGACCGTGCCGGTGATGGAGATCCTCGGCGTGGCGGTCACGCCAGCGGGCGTAGCGGACGCGGTGGCGGGCAGCTACCCGACCGTGGCGGCGGCGCTGCGCAGATATACGCGCTGGGAATCCGTGCCCACGGACGGGTTCTTCTGGCTGCAGGACGGCAACCAGCAGGGCTTTGTGAACGCTGTCACGGCGATCCTGAAGCCCTTGCGCCCCATGCTCACCTTCCTGCTGGCGGAGGGCAGCATCACGCTGCTGGACGCGGTGAACGTCCCCGGCTCCAACGGCTATAACACCGCCGTCATCCCGATTCTGGAGGCGCTCGGCTGCGGCGCGGACCGCATCAAGTCCTACGCCGAATATAAGGCGACCGCCGGCACGGACAAGGCGCTGACGGATATCCTCGATCCCATCGCTTCGCTTATCGAGCGCGTGGTGCAGGCCCCGGTCGCCACGGTGACCGAGATCCTGCCGAACCTCGTGTTCTTCCTGCAAAGCGGGCAGATGAAGCAGTGCGTCGAAAACCTGCTTTACCCCGTGAAGGTCCTGCTGAAGAAGCTGGATCTGGAGGGGCTGCTCCCGGCGGAGCTGACCGAAATGGGCGATATCGACCCCGCCGCACTGCTCGGGACCCTGACGGACAACGCGGACCTCTCCCTGAAGCTCGCCCCCCCGAATCTGGATCTGCTCGCCTCCCTCGGCACGCAGGAGGAGCGCCCGTCCAAGCGGACGACCGGCGGGCAGGCCGTGAATTTCACCTATATCCGCGCCAACAGGGAGCAGGTGCTTATGGATATCCTGCGCTACGTGATCGGCTCCCTCAAGAGCGAGGAGAACGCCAACGTCCTTTCCGGGCTTATGCAGCAGGAGGACGATACCGGCGGCGGCGACATGTTCGCCACCTATACCGTCAAGATCACGGAGCAGCTCAAGACCATGAGCGTGGACGAAACCATCGAGTGGCTGTACGACCTGCTGTTCTCGGAGACCCCGAAGCGCGAGAAGCCCGTGGACGAGGACGTGCCCGCGTTTGAGTACGTGGAGCAGGAGAAGCCCTCCGAGGCCCCGAAGGTGATCCTGATCGTCGTCGGCGTCGTGCTGGCGCTGGGGCTGATCGTCCTGCTCTCGCGCGTCAATTTCCACGACCGGCGCGAACGCAAAAAGGCGCTCAAAAAGAAGCGGAAGGCGCAGAAGGAAAGCATGAAGCAGGCGGTCGCGCGCTCCAAGGGCAAAGCCCCCGCGGCGCCCGGAAAGCCCGGGCAGCCGAACGCGCCCGCAGCGGACCCGAACGCGCAAAAGGACCCGAACGCACAGCCGCAGACGGTCCTGCCCGTGGACCCGAACGTCCTTGCTTCGGCAGCAGACGACGCGGCAAACGGCGAAGCCCCGCCGAAGGAGGTCTTGCTGGTCGACCCCTTAAGCAGCATGCGCCGCAAAAGGACGGACGCTTCCCCCGCCCCGGCAAAGCGGACGAAGACCGAAACGCCGGAGCAGCGCGCCGCGCGCATCGGCGCGGAAAACGCGCTGATCAAAAAGAAGCTCAAGGCGCAGAAGGCGCAGAAAAAGCTGGAGCGCAGACATTTTGCCAACCCCGAAACGGGCGTCCCCGCCGAAGCCTATGTGGACCCGCTGAACGAAGGCGGGGAAAAGGAGAACTGAAATGCTGATTCTGAAAAACATCATCAAGGATTACCCCACCGGCGACACCAAAGTCCGGGCGCTGAAGGGCATCAATATCAACTTCCGCGAGAACGAATTCGTCTCCATCCTCGGGCCCTCCGGCTGCGGCAAAACGACGATGCTCAACCTCATCGGCGGTCTTGATAAATATACCGAGGGCGACCTCGTGATCAACGGCAAGTCCACCAAGGAGTTCACGGACGCGGATTGGGATACCTACCGCAACCACTCCATCGGCTTCGTCTTCCAGTCCTATAACCTGATCCCGCACCAGACGGTGCTCTCGAACGTGGAGCTGGCGCTCACCCTGTCCGGCGTTTCCAAAAAGGAGCGCCGCGCCCGCGCGGTGGAGGCGCTGAAAAAGGTCGGTCTGGAGGAGCACCTCAACAAGCGCCCGTCCCAGATGTCCGGCGGCCAGATGCAGCGCGTGGCGATCGCGAGAGCCCTGGTCAACAATCCCGATATCATCCTGGCGGACGAACCCACCGGCGCGCTCGACACCGAGACCAGCGTGCAGATCATGGAGATCCTGAAGGAGATCTCGGCGGATAAGCTGATCATCATGGTCACGCACAACCCGGAGCTGGCGCAGCGCTATTCCACCCGCATCATCTCCTGCCTCGACGGGCAGATCATCGGCGACACGAACCCCTTCGTTCCCCAAAAGGAGGACTATAAGCTGGAGCGGGAAAAGGCCGCCGCCGAAAAGGCGAAGGGCAAAAAGCCCAGCATGAACTGGCGCACCGCGTTCTCGCTCAGCCTGAAGAACCTGTTTACGAAAAAGGGCCGCACCGCCATGGTCGCGTTCGCCGGGTCCATCGGCATCGTCGGCATCGCGCTGGTGCTCGCCATGCGGGCGGGTATCAATAACTATATCGGGCGCATCGAAAGCGACGCGCTGATGATGTTCCCGATGAGCGTGGAAAAACAGGCCACGAACACCGACTCCCTGCTCGAGACCGCCATGGGCCTGAACCCCCTGATGGGCGTGGACCACGACACGGAGGACGCGGTGTATATCAATCAGGCCATGACCACGCTGCTCAATACCTTCGTGCAGCAGTCCAACTCCAACAACCTCGGCGAGTTCAAGAAATACATCGACGTGAACGCCGATAAGTTCAACGAGCTGTGCTCCGATATCCAGTTCAACTACACGGTTCCCCTGAACATCTACCGGGTGGACGACGGCTCGAACACCAAGGTCAACCCCAGCATGCTGATGGATCAGCTCCCGATCGGCGACTCCATGAGCTCGCTGTCCGGCTTCATCGATATCGATTCCTATACGAACCTCTGGAAGCAGATGGTCGGCGACAATCAGGCGGTCGGCGAGCATTACGACGTGATCTACGGCCGCATGCCGCAGGCGTTCAACGAGGTCGTGGTCATCGTGGACGGCAACAACGAGATCAACGAGTTCATGGCCTACGCCCTCGGCATGGAGGACCAGAGCCAGATGATGTCGAACCTCATGAAGGCGTTCGCCGGGACCACCGACGGTCCCACCGGGCAGAAGGAGCGCTGGACCTTCGAGGAGATCTGCGCCCTGAAGTTCAAGCTGCTGCTCAACTGCGACTATATGCAGAAGGACCCCGCCACGGGCCTGTGGAAGAGCCAGGCGAACAACCCCGTGTTCGTCCGCGCAAAGCTCGAAAACGCCGTGGATATCAGCGTGGTGGGCGTGGTCAAGCCCAATAAGGATAACGTGCTCAACGTCGGCACCGGCTATATCGGCTTCCCCGGCGCGCTGATGGACTACGCCATCGAAACCAGCAAGAATTCCGAGGTGGTGCAGGCGCAGCTTGCCGATACGACCACGGACGTGCTGTCCGGCGAAAAGTTCTTCGATCTGGACGTCAACGACTTCTCCCTTGCGGATATCGACCTCACGAAGATCGACTTTAAATATATGAACCTTGCGCCGTTCATGTCCATGATGGAGGATATCGACCTGTCGCAGATCGACATCCTGAACTTCGATATCACGGATTTCATCGACTTCTCGGAAATGACCGTGTTCAAGAAGAAGATCATGGAGGGCTTTTTGTCCGACGAGCAGGTGCTCGCCATGAAGCAGGCCTATATCGACACCATCAAGGCCCAGCGCTCGCTCGAAAACACCTATTCCGTCATCGGTTGCCCGGACGAGGCGAACCCAACCTCCATCTTCCTTTATCCCAAGAATTTCGAGACCAAGGCGGAGGTCAACCGCATGGTCGACTACTATAACGAAAAAATGGAGGCCGACGGGCACGAGGAGCTGACCATCAACTGCACGGACTACATCGGCATCGTCATGAACGTGGCAAGTCAGGCGATCGATATCGTGTCCATCACGCTGATCATCTTCGTTGCGATCTCGCTGGTGGTCTCCTCCATCATGATCGGCATCATCACCTACGTGTCGGTCATCGAGCGCACCAAGGAGATCGGTATCCTGCGCGCCATCGGCGCCTCGAAGCGCGACGTCTCCAACGTCTTCAACGCCGAAACGGTCATTATCGGTCTCGCGGCCGGTCTGTTCGGTATCCTGATCACCATCATCACCACCGTGCCCATCAACCTGATCCTGAAGAATATGACCGGCGTGTATATCGGCGCGTTCCTGCCCTTCGTTCAGGGCGTCGCCCTCATCGCCATCTCCATGTTCCTCACCTTCATCGCGGGCCTCGTCCCTGCCTCTATGGCAGCCAAAAAGGACCCCGTCGTCGCCCTGCGCACGGAATAAAGGCAATCGAAAAAAACGCCCTGCGGGGCGTTTTTTTGATGTCAGGTGCTCGATGTCGGAGGTCGGTTGCGCGCGCGGCGCGCGATGATCATACGGTCCCGACCGGATTCTGCCCGATGCCGTTTACCGTCACGGCGCTGCCGTATCCGATGATCCCTGTGAACACTGTTGACAACGCTAAATATTAGTTTAATCTTATATAATAATATATATAATTATTATATATTGCTATATACTATATTTCTTTTATGCTCATATTTTTTACATACGCATCTTTTCCGTTTAACGCCCGGTCCCACAGGTCCCACAGGTCCCACACGTTTTTCGTTTTCGTTGAAATCTTTTTTTGTTTCCAGCCATTCGTTTTGACGTGGGACCTGTGGGACCGGGGGACCCATACCGATCGCTCCGCCTTGGGGAGTCCGTCTTTCGTCTTCCGCTCCTTTTCCGCCAAAAAAACGGGACGCCGAAGCATCCCGTTCCCACGTATATCCCATGCGCCGGGAACCTGTTTCCGTTTTTCCGATCTCCGGTCCCCGGTCCCTGATTTCAATCGCGGCTTCAGCCGCAACCGAAATTTTGTATTCCGTATCCTGCATTCTGCATTCAGCGTTCCGATTTCGCGCGCCCGCGACGCCGCGCGCCGCTTTTCCGCCGGGCTTCGGGCTTATCCCAGCCGTTCCGCCTCCTGCAGAAACAGCTCGTACACGCCGTCGATCACGCGCTGATCCTCCACGCCGATATAGGTGTCGGTATCGGAGTCCAGCTCCTCCTCGATCTCGAAGATATAGAGCATGCCGTTTTCGGCGGGGGAGCCCTTTTCGGGCAGCATGACCGCGTAATCCACGCCCTCGAATTCGATTACGGCAAGGATCTCAAAGTTGTTGACGCGGCCCTGTTCGTCCGTAAAGCTCACAAAAAATTCATTGTCCTCGTTCTTCAGCATAACGCTCCTCCTTCAGTCCTCAAAAATCAGCAGAGTTTCCAGCCCCACGGCGGCGCGCAGGGCAAGTCTTGCGTCGGCGGCGGAAAGACTCCCGTCGCGGTCTGCGTCGGCGGCCTGAAAGGCCTTGCCGGTCAGCGTCACAAGCCCCACGGCGGCGCGCAGGATGTATCGCGCGTCGGCGGCGGTAACTTTGGCGTCGTAATCCACGTCCCCGCGCTGGTAGTAGGGGGTAATGAAAATCGTGAACACGTCGGCGTAGCTGCCGTAGGTGACGGTCAGGGTCTGCGCGCCGATCAGACGCGGGTCGGGCTTACTCAGGCGGTAGTCCGTCGCCTCGGCCTCCTTGCCGGATAAATAGCGGGTAAACACCTTCAGCCCGGAAAGGTCGATCGGCTCGCCCAGAATAAAGGTCAGCGTGGTCGGGGTCTGGATGCGGATGCCCGCGGGCTCGTCCGGCACGTAGGTGAAGTCCAGCACGACCGATTTCCCGCCGTAGGTCAGGGTGACGAGGTTCCCCTTGCCGATCACAAAGGCGGCGGGGGCGCAGGCGATCTCGCAGTCCTCGGCAGTCAAGGTCTCGGTCTCGCCGTTATCATAGGTCGCCGTCAGGGTCAGCCCTGTCAGGTCCGGGATCTCGGTCTTGGAATAGGTCGTCATGGACGTCGGGTCCGTCGCAACCTTCAGGCCCGTCAGCACGCGCCGCCGCGCGGTGAAGGAGAGCTCCACGGCATGTTCGGGGTAGCGGAACATAAGCTGCAGGCGGTGCTCCCCGGCGGTCACAGGCTTGCCGGGCGCCTCGTCGTGGCAGCCGTAGAGCAGAAACGCGGGGTTCTTTGCGATCTCTTCGGCGTCGTAGGTCTCCGCTGCCCGCCCGTCCGCGTAGTCCACGCGCACGCTGAGGCCCGTCAGGTCCAGCGGCTCTCGCTCGATATATTCGGTTTTGGCCGGGGGCGTGAGCAGGGTCAGGGCTTTCACCGGGACCTTGGCGACCGTGACGGAAAAGGACGTATAAAACGTCGCGCCGTGATCCGTATACAGGACCTCCACGTTCTTTTCGCCGTAGGTGAGAAAATCCGGGATCAGCAGGGTATAGCCGCGAAGCGGCGCCTCGTGCCCGTCAAGGAACCTCCCCGTGATCACAAGCCCCGTGGGGTCCAGCGTCTCCTCGCCTTCAATATACACGGTCTTGTCCGGCAGCGCCGTCACGGTGATCGCGTACAGCTCCGTTTCCCCGTCCGGCAGGGGCGTTACGTTGCCGAGGTGCAGCCAGCCCGTCAGCCCCTCGGAGGGGACCTTCACCCGGATCATGCTGCCCTGCGTCTCCTCTGCTGTCACCACGGTGCCTTTGGGCAGCTCCGCCACCGGGTCGGACAGGATATCCGCCGTTTTCAGCAGCAGCGCCCGCGTCACCGTCACCCGGTACCGGACCCCGGCATCGGCATAGCCCGCCGTGACCGCTCCGAACAAGAGCAGCAGGGACAGGAGAAGGGAGAGGGATTTTTTCATATCGGAAACTCCTTAAATGATGTTGGATGTGGGATGATGGATGTCGGAGCGGACGGGGCTGCGCCACGTACCCCATTTTAAATGCAAGATGCAGAATACGGAATGCAGAATTTCGGAAGGGCTCCGCCCTTACCCGATTATAATGCCGACCGCAGGTCCCGACCCTCGGCCCTCGGCCCCCGGCCCCCGGCCCTAATATTAAAATGCCGACCGCAGGTCCCGCAATTTTGTATTTTGCATTCTGCATTCTGCATTCGCATTCAGGATCCGATCCGAATTTCAGCTGACTCTTCCATACCTTCTCAGCACATCCGGCATGGCATCCAGTCCCACGGCGACGCGCAGCAGGGTTCTGGCGTCGGCGGCGGCGAGGTGCCCTTTTTCGTCGAAGTCCGCGCGGCGGACGATCAGGGCGGGCAGGGTCTCCAGCCCCACGGCGGCGCGCAGCGCGGTCCTTGCGTCCGCGGCGGTGACTTTGCCGTCGGAATCCAGATCGCCCCAGTGCGCCTTGCGCGTCAGCTCCTGCTCGTATTCGTCCGTGGTCATCCAGCGGGCGTACAGCACCAGGTCGCCGACCGCGTATTCGTCGATCTTCATCAGCGGCTCGCCGAGAAAGGCCGGGGAGAGATACCAGCCCGCGAACACAAAGCCGCTCGGCGCGTTCAGCGCGTACAGCGCGGGGCCGTCCCCGTAGACGTATTGGCGCGGGTTATCCTGATTGTTGACGTAAACGAAGCGCCCCTCCCGCGTTGTGAGCACGTAGCTGATTCTGAACGTGCGCGGCAGGAACACGGCCTCCAGCGTCAGATCCATCGTGTTCGCCGGGATTGTTTCGATATATGCGCCGTCCTCGGTCTTCCAGCCGCCGAAGGTCGCGCCGGGATGGGTGGGGGAGGCGAGCGCCAGATCGCCGTAGGGCAGGTAGGGGAAGGGCGTGTTCGGGTTTTCGGTCCCCACGGGGGCCTTATATACAATGGATGCGGTCTCGGGGCAGGCGTAGGGCCCGAAATCCACCTCGCCGGACATCGGCGCCAGCGCGTCCTCGGTCTCGGCGACCACGGAAAACCGCAGGGTATACAGAAAGCTTTCGTGCGTGTATGCCCCGTATTTGCGCAGCGCGGGCAGAATATCCCGCGTCAGGGACAGGGTCATTTCCCCGTCCGCGACCGAAACGGTTTTCACGCTCACCGCCGTATCGCCGCGCACGGCCTCCGCCAGAATGCGGACCGGGTACAGCACCCACGCGCTGTCCGTCAGCGCGATCTCCGCGTCGGTAAACTCCCGCCGGAGCGCGGCGTATAGCAGCGTCCGGTTCTCCTCATAGTCCAGCGCGTCGGCGCACGTGAACGTGAACGTGAACACGTCGTCCCCCTGCGTCTGCCGCCGGTCGGCAAGCGTCAGCTTCGGCGTGCCGAATACCCCCGCGCCCGAAACCGGCGCGAGGCACAGACAAAGCAGGAGGACGGTCAGGAGGAGAGAAAGAGACTTTTTCATAACGGTGGATCCTTTGAGGATGTTGAATGTTGGATGTCGGATGAATGACGGGGCTTCGCCACGTACCCCATTTTTAAATGCAGAATGCAGAATACTGAATGCAGAATTTCGGAAGGGCTTTGCCCTTACCCATTTTAAAATGCCGCCCGCAGGTCCCATAATTTTGTATTTTGCATCCTGCATTCTGCATTTACGGTGTGTCGGGCGTCTGTATGTCGCTGCGCGCCGTACACATAGTATAATATTTTTTTTCCTTTTCGTCAACTTAAAAAATCCGGTTTCGGCGGGAATACCTGACAAAGCGCGGAAAAATGTAGAAAAAGGGACGGACGGCTTGACAAATTCCGTGATTTGGAGTAAAGTCAAAGAATACGGACGTGCGCCCTTTTTCGCGTGAATTCGCGTCTGCGGCGCCGTTTGACGGCAGATTCCCGAATCGAAACACAAGGAGAAGACCCGCATGAAAAAGAAACGCTGCATCCCCGTGGCTCTGCTGCTGGCGCTGTTGCTGTCCCTGAGCGCGTGCTACAGCCTGCAAATCGATATCCCGGTCCCCGTGGGCGGTCTGCCCGCCGGGGAGACGAACGCCGCCGCGCCCGCGCCCACGCAGCCGAGCGAAAGCGCCTATATCCCCATGTCCACCGCGCCGGCGCCGAGTACCTCCGCGCCCGCCGTCACGCAGCCCTCCACCGCCCCGAGCACCGTGCCGTCCCCGCTCGTCACCGAGCCGACGAACGCCAAAAACCCCGCCGAAATGCAGGGCGCCGAGCTGCTGCAGTTCTTTAACGACTCCCTGAACCGCATCAAGACCCTGAACGTGGGCTTCACCAAAAACAAGCTGACCAGCATTCTGGACCTGCAGCTCTCCAACTCCGCCGCGAACGCGCTGGTGGGGCTGGTGAAAAGCAGCCTGCTCTCCGAGACCGGCGACGAGACCGTCGTGCCCAAGGGCGGCGACGCTGCGGGCGTGTTCTCCCCCTCCGGCAAGCCCTACGTGTCCACGCTGAGGCAGGACGACCTGACCGCGATCACCTGTGAAAAGGTCGGCGACGCCTACGTCATCTCCCTCGCCGTGAAGGGCGAAACGAACCCCGATACCGAAAACAGCGCCATGTCCCGCGGGTTCGACTTCATCACCGTGGACGACGTGGTTTCCACCTACGCCCCGAAGGTCGGCGCAACGGTTGCCCGAAACGACATCGAGGTCGTCTTCTCCGACTGCACCGCCACCCTCACCGTCACCGCGGACGGCACGGTGCAGGCCTATAAGACCTACGTCAAGGGCGTGATGCGCATGAAAAACGCCTCCATCAAAAAGGTCATCACCATTTCCACCGATCTCGACGTCACGCTGGCATCCACGACGGAATATACCGGCTTCCAGTATTGACCCTCGTCTTTCTGCCCAAAAAACAGATTGCGTCCTTGTGGATAATGTCCAATTACCGAAAGTTTGCAGGCTGAAAAACGGAAAAGGCGACAAAAAAATTCCGAAAGTCCCTTGACAATTTTTCGTTCTTGTTGTAAATTAAATATGTATTGCATACATAGCGATGCGAACTACCAAAAACGGGATCTCCCGGTCCCAATATTTTGAAAGGGGTTCAATCCGAATGAAGAAAAACATGATGAGAGTTCTCTCTCTGGTGCTCATCGCGGTCATGCTCTTTGCGTTTGCGTCCTGCACGCAGCGCCTGAAGGTCGAGCTTCGTCTTGTGGATAAGGAAGGCAACGACATGACCTTCCCGGCAGCCGCCGCAACGCCCGCGAATAACACGCCCGAGACGCCCGCCACGCAGGCGACTCAGCCCACGCAGGCGACTCAGCCCACGCAGGCCACCCAGCCGTCCTCCGACTCGGCGACCCAGCCCTCGTCCTCCGACTCGGCTTCCACGCCTTCGTCCTCCGACTCGGCTTCCACGCCCTCGTCCGAAGCGCCCGCCGGCAACAAGGCGCCCTCCACCAAGGAAGAGATCGCGGACTTCTATAAGAAGGCCGTCAACATGATCAAGAACGACGCCGCCGGCGGCTTCTCCAAGAAGGAGTGGCAGACTATCGGTTCTCTG
Source organism: Oscillospiraceae bacterium (assembly GCA_902780565.1). Taxonomy (GTDB): domain Bacteria; phylum Bacillota; class Clostridia; order Oscillospirales; family Acutalibacteraceae; genus RUG806. The sequence goes on along the minus strand of CACZGD010000003.1, from coordinate 772 downwards.
AACGTCACCGGTATCGGCTTTGTCGACACGCAGATCATGAACGTCGCCAAGGGCTATTTCAAGGATGAAGCCACTGCCGAGACCACGGTCAACGCCAAGGGCTCCGACGACGCGAAGAACCGCATGAACGGCTTCACGCTCGACGATTATTCCAAGATCACCTCCGCGACCTGCAACGAGGTCGGCGGCAACTACGAGATCACCCTTGTCTTCGCGGAAGAGGATACCCCGCACGACGGCCAGTCCTTCCTGCAGAAGTCCGGTTCCGTGCTGATCTGGGAAGACGTGGACAAGGAGCTCAAGAACGTCAGCATTCTGAGCGACTATAAGGATATCCACATTTGGTATCGTAACTACACCATCACCGCCACCATCAGCCCCGACGGTCATTTCTCCGCCCTGAAGCATCACTGCGATATCTCCATCGATATCGGTTCCGCCAAGGTCCTGATCGCCACCCTGACGAACAAGAACGTGACCATGGAGAACACGGTCATGTACACCGATTGGAACTATTGATCGGCTGATTGATTCACCTGACGCATCGAAACGCCCCGTCGAAAGACGGGGCATTTTTTTCGTGCGATGCGCGGCGGAATATGGGGATCTTCCGCCTGCCGGTCTGTATAATCTTGCCGGGCGCTTTCTGAAAACGTGATATCCTGCAAATTGCAGGATGTTTTACGCGGCTTTGGTGCTTTCCTCCGGCTCCGGCAGGGGACGGGGACGGTAGACGGCGCGGGCGTTCAGGCGGCGGATGCGGCGGCGCTCG
>CACZGD010000002.1 GCA_902780565.1 Oscillospiraceae bacterium | reverse complement strand
ATGTTCCACTGCTTCGGCATGGTGCTGGCCATGACGGCGTCCATGACCCACGGGGCCAGCCTGTATCCCCTGCCCTACTTTTCCCCCAAGCCGGCGCTGGCCTGCATCCACCAGGAAAAAATCACCTGCTTCCACGGCGTGCCCACCATGTTCATCGCCATGTTCAACCATCCGGATTACCGCAAGACGGATTTCTCGCATATGCGTACCGGCATCATGGCGGGGGCGGGCTGCCCGCCGGACCTCATGCGCCGCGCCGCGGACCCGAACGAGATGCACATGACCGGCATCGTGAGCGTGTACGGGCAGACGGAATCCTCGCCCGGCTCCACCATGACCGCGTGGACGGACCCGCTGGATATGCGCGTGGAGACTGTGGGCTACGCCTTCCCGCACGTGCAGTGCAAGGTGATCGACCCCGAGACCGGCGAGATCCTGCCGGACGGCGTGAACGGGGAGTTCTGCTCCAAGGGCTACAACACCATGAAGGGCTATTACAAAATGCCGGACGCGACGCGCGATACCGTGGACGCCGACGGCTGGCTGCATTCGGGCGACCTTGCCTGCCGCGCGCCGGACGGGACCTACCGCATCACCGGGCGCATCAAGGATATGATCATCCGCGGCGGCGAGAACCTTTATCCCAAGGAGATCGAGGAGTTCATCCTGACTCATCCGCTGGTCTCCGACGCGCAGGTCATCGGCGTGCCGGACAAGCGTTACGGGGAGGAGGCGCTGGCATGCGTGATCCTGAAGGAGGGCGCGACGCTCACCGAGCCGGAGCTGCGCGCCTATATCACGGGGTCGCTGGCGCGCCACAAGGTGCCGAAATACATTGAATTCACCGACGCGTTCCCCATGAACGCCGCCGGCAAGATCCTGAAATACAAAATGCGTGAGGACGCGGTGAAGCGTCTGGGGCTTGCCCCCGGGGAGACGACGACATGACGACGACGGAAATGTTAAAAATGCGGGAGGTCGCGCTCAGAATCCGCGAAATGCGGGAGATCTCGGGCCTTTCCCCCGCCGAAATGGCGCAGAAGGTGGAGGTCACGCCCGCCGAATATGAGGCGTATGAATCCGGGACCGTGGATTTCCCCTTTACCTTCATCCACAAGTGCGCGCTGGTCTTCGGCATCGGCATCACGGACCTGCTGGAGGGCGAAAGCGCCCACCTGTCGTCCTATACCGTGACGCGCAAGGGGCATGGCCAGCAGACCGCGAAGGAGGACGGCATCGAGATCCGCGACCTCGCCCCCATGTTCCGCAAAAAGATCGCGGAGCCCTATTGGGTCCGCTATGAATACGATCCCGCGCTGCAGGACAAGCCCATCCACCTTGCAAAGCACTCCGGGCAGGAGTTCGACCTGATCATCTCCGGGCGGCTCAAGGTCCAGATCGGCGAGAACGTGGAGTACCTGAGCGAGGGCGACAGCATCTATTATAACTCCTCCACCCCGCACGGCATGATCGCCGTGGACGGGCGCGACTGCCTGTTCGTCGCCGTGGTCCTGCCCGGCGCGGACGATACCCCCACGCGCGATACGCTGATCCCCGCGCGCTATTCGGGCCGCAAGCTGATCTCCTCCGCCTTCATTTCCTGCCGGGAGAACGAAAACGGCTATCCGCTGTCCGTCGCGCTCACGGGCGCGGACCGCTTCAACTTCGCCTTCGATATCGTGGACGCCATCGCAAAGCGTGAGCCGGACAAGCTCGCCCTGCTGCATATCGCGAACGACGGAACCGAGCGCCGCTTCACCTTCAATGATATCAAGCGCCATTCCAATCAGTGCGCGAACTATTTCAAGAGCCTCGGCATTAAAAAGGGCGACCGCGTGATGCTGGTCCTCAAGCGCCACTATCAGTTCTGGTTCGCCATCCTCGGGCTGCACAGGCTCGGCGCGATCGCGATCCCCGCCACGAACCAGCTCCAGGAACACGATTTCGAGTACCGCTTCCAGGCGGCGGGCGTGAGCAGCATCCTGTGTACCGCCGACGGGGACGTCGCAAGGCAGGTGGAGCTTGCCGAAAAAACCTGCCCCACGCTGGTCCGCAAAATCCTGGTCGGCGGGCAGCGCGAAGGCTGGCACGACTTTGACGCGGAGTACGCGCTTTACAGCACGCATTTCTATCGGGACGACGAGACCGCCTGCGGGAACGACCCGCTGCTCATGCTCTTCACCTCCGGCACCACCGGCTACCCCAAGATCGCGGTGCACACGCACACCTATCCGCTGGCGCACTACATGACCGCCAAATACTGGCACGGCGTCAGCGACGAGGGGCTGCACTTCACGATCTCCGAAACCGGCTGGGGCAAGGCGCTGTGGGGCAAGCTCTACGGCCAGTGGCTGTGCGAGGGCGCGGTGTTCGTCTATGATTTCGACCGCTTCGACGCGACGAAGATCCTGCCCATGTTCGCGAAATATCACATCACCACCTTCTGCGCCCCGCCCACCATGCTGCGCATGATGATCAAGCAGGACCTGTCGAAATACGATTTCTCCTCCGTCGAGCATATGACCACGGCAGGGGAGGCGCTGAACCCCGAGGTCTACCGGCAGTTCAAAAAGGCGACCGGGCTTCGCATTCTCGAGGGCTTCGGGCAGACCGAAACCACGCTTGCGATCGGCAACTTCTTCGGCGGCACGCACAAGGTCGGCTCCATGGGCAAGCCCTCGCCCCTGTATGCGGTCACGCTGCTGGACCCGGACGGCAACGAGGTCCCGGACGGCGAGGTCGGCGAGATCTGCCTGAAGGACAACGCCCCCTGCGGCCTGTTCGCGGGCTATTATCTGGACGGGGCGAAGACCGCCGAGGTCCTGCACGACGGCTGGTACCACACCGGCGATACCGCGTGGCGGGATGAGGACGGCTTCTATTGGTACGTGGGCCGCGTGGACGACGTGATCAAGTCCTCCGGCTACCGCATCGGGCCGTTCGAGATCGAATCCGTGATCATGGAGCTGCCCTACGTCCTCGAGTGCGGCGTCTCCGCCGCCCCGGATGAAACGAGGGGACAGGTCGTCAAGGCCAGCGTCGTGCTGGTGCCCGGCACCGAGCCCACCGAGGCGCTGAAAAAGGAGATCCAGAACTACGTCAAATCCCACACCGCGCCCTATAAGTACCCCCGCATCGTCGTGTTCCGCGATTCTCTGCCGAAGACCGTCAGCGGCAAGATCCAGCGGGCGCTGCTGTAAAATCACATTGAACAACGTCTCCCCGTAAAGACAGGAAAAACATTTTTTGTTTTTTTTGTCACAAATCGGGGAGATTTTTATATTTGTATATGGAAAGTAAAAATATGGCTGTCAGTTAAGGAAGGTTTTTTTGTGAAAAGAAGACGTATTTTGGTTCTGTATGCGCTCCTGTTTGTATTCCTGTCGTTGTTGCCGGGGCATCGTCCTTTCGTCAACGCGTGGACGCAGGAAGAGATCGGGGTCCCGGTCGATCCGGCGCATCCCGAAATGAATTGCATCGTTGTGTGGATCAAAGGAGAAAATGCTGCGTCTCAACGGGTGTTTACGGCAGAGGATCTCGCTTTGACAGGCGTTCGTGAAATCAAAAAAAGACCGCCTTATTTGCCGGATGACGGAAATTATGATAAGTATCCTCTGTGCATCGAGGTCTGCTTGCAGGAGCCGACGCGGGAAAACACGCTGAACGCATTGGAGATCCTGAAAACGCTTCCGTTTGCGGAGCATGCGGACGTGGTGCGTTATAACGGCTACGGAAACACCGATTTGGGACTTGGCGACGTGGATGCGGACAAGCGCATAACGGCTGCGGATGCGCGTCTTGCGCTTCGTGCAGCTGTCGGGCTTGAGACGCTGCGTGCAGAAGAAGCACGATGTGCCGATTTCGACTTTGACGGTTACGTAACGGCTGCGGATGCGAGACTGATCCTGAGATATGCCATCGGCATTTTGCTTTAAGAACAAATCATGATTCCGTTCCGAATACAGGAATGCTTGCTTCAAACAATCTGACGGCAACACGAACTGCGGCAGAAAAGAATCACTTGCGGCAGGTTTATTAAACGGAGGGTCGAAATTATGCATAAAAAGTCATTGTTTTTGGTGCTTCTCAGTGTACTGTTTTGTGTTGTGCTTTCCTTTGGGTGCGTTCGTCCGGCGGACCGGTCCGGCCCTTCGGATAAAGAGTCGGCTCCTACAGCGCAGGCGGAAGATATAACCGTGGCGGCGCCGGAATTCTATCTGCAAGTGCGATCAATGACGCCGAAAGAGCAGATCGAAGCCTGTGATTTGATCGTGCGGGCGGTCTGCACGGGCGTATCGTCAGAGTCCTTCCTATATACTTATGCCTTTACCTTTGACATTCGACAGGTGATTTGCGGTGAATATGACGCGCAAACCCTGCGGGTCCTCGCGTCCAAGGGGGATTTGGAGATTGAGGGTGCTGAGCAGCTTTTCCGGTATACGGAAGACTATTACCATCTGTCGGAAGAGTACTACCTGATCCTGGAGAAAGCGGATTCTGTCTTTTTAGATGATGATCTGTTTGCGTGCGCTATGCCTCTGCGCTTGCCGGTCGACGAGGCTGCCGAGACGCTTGCTTTGCCGAAAAACACCCCTGTGGCCGACTATCTGGAGGACACCTTCATGCAGACGCACGTCGACAGACACGACCGGGATCATAAGGTGTTCGCCTCTGTTTATGCGGCGGCTGTCGACCCGGACGTCCTTGTGATGACGCTGGAGCCTATGGCGATCTTTTATGAGGGACCTTTCACGACGACCTTTTCTTGTTCAATCAGAACGCTCCACAAGGGGGAGCTTGCGCGGATTCAACGCTTCACCCCGGATATCGCCGGGGAATCCGAGATCCTGCTTACACTCCCGAAGGACGCGGCGGCGCTGCATATCCCGATCCTTGCGGTCTGTATGCAAAGTGACCCCGGCAGTCTGATTTATGTCCCTGCTGCAAAGGACGCGGTGATGCCGCCGGACTGTGCCGCGGCGCAATCCGTTTTGCATGCGATACACGCTTCTGATGCCGCCTGATCCGGTAACTGTGCGAGTTGCGTTTTTTTGAGCGAAACTGTCATAAAAAATCTTGATCCATATTGACATTTTCATCAAGCGGTGCTATACTTTTCTATAATCGATCAACAGGCTGTAACGAAGAGGACAATCCGATGAACGCGCCCAGAGAGCCGGCGGCTGGTGCGAGCCGGCGCCGTTCCCGTTTTGCCGTCGCTTCCGAGCCGAAGGGAAGAACCGCTGACGCGCAGTAGAGCCCTTCCGTTTTCGCCGCGTTAAGGCGCAGGGAGCATTCCCGAAGCGGCGGTCGTTTCGGCCGCAATTTGAGTGGTACCGCGGGCTTTCGCTCGTCTCAAAGGCATCTTTGAGACGGGCTTTTTTTGTCCGTAACGAAAGGACGTGACCCCCTTGGAAAAATTGACGGGACTGGATTTCAAGATCATGGAAATGGCGCTGCGGATCCGCGAGCTGCGCGAGATCACCCGCTTCACGCCCGCCGAAATGGCGGAAAAGACCGGCGTGACGGTGGAGGAGTATCTCCGCTGTGAAAACGGCGAAAGCGACCTGAACTTTGCTTTTATTTACCGCTGCGCGCTGGCGTTCGGCGTGGACGTGACCGATATCATCGAGGGCGTGAGCCCCACGCTCAGGTCCTATACGCTCACCCGCGCCGGGGCAGGGCAGCGGATCGATCAGGCGCACGGTATGGAATACTATAACCTTGCGCCATCCTTCTTAAACCGCATCGCCGAGCCCCTGTACGTGCATTCCACCTTCTCGGAGGAGGCGCAGCACAAGGATATCCAGCTCACGTCCCACGCCGGGCAGGAGTGCGATATCGTGATCTCCGGCAAGCTCATGGTGCAGGTCGGCTCCCATAAGGAGGTCCTCGGCCCCGGGGACAGCATCTATTACGATTCCTCCACTCCGCACGGCATGATCGCGGTCGGGGGCGAGGACTGCCGGTTCTATGCCATCGTGCTCAATCCCACCGGCGAGCCGATCCCGGAGCTGACGCCCAGCAAGCTCATCCCCACGGCCCAGCGCACCGTGCGCCGCGAGGACGACGGCGCCCGCGTCTGGCGGCAGTTCATCGAAACGGAGGAGGACGAGCACGGCACGCCCACCGCCATCCGCTTCAAGAATACCGAGACCTTCAATTTCGGCTTCGACGTGGTGGACGCGATCGCCGCGAAGACCCCCGAAAAGCTCGCCATGCTGCACGTCTCCAACGACGGGACCGAGCGCCGCTTCACCTTCAACGACATGAAGCGCGGCTCCAACCAGTGCGCGAACTACTTCAAGAGTCTCGGCATCAAAAAGGGCGACCGCGTGCTGCTGGCGCTGCGGCGGCACTATGAATTCTGGTACGCCATGCTCGGGCTCAACAAGCTCGGCGCCGTCGCCATTCCCGCCACCAGCCAGCTGCAGGCGCACGACTTCGAGTACCGCTTCCAGGCGGCAGGGGTCACGGCGGTGGTCTGCACCGCAATGGACGATACCCCGCATCAGGTGGATCTGGCGCTGGCGCATTACGACGGGCTCAGGCACAAGCTCTTAGTCGGCGGCCAGCGTGAGGGCTGGCGCAGCTTCGACGAGGAATTCTCCCTCTATTCCGCGCATTTTTACCGGGATGAGAACACCGCCTGCGGCGACGATCTCATGCTCATGTATTTCACCTCCGGCACCTCCGGCTACCCCAAGATCGCGGCGCACACGCACCGCTATCCGCTGGGGCATTTCCACACCGCGCATTACTGGCACGAGGTGGACCCGGACGGGCTGCATTTCACGATCTCGGACACCGGCTGGGCAAAGGCCATGTGGGGCAAGCTTTACGGTCAGTGGCTGTGCGAGGCGGCGACCTTCGTCTACGACTTCGACCGCTTCGACGCGTCCAGGATCCTGCCGATGTTCGCGAAATATCACATCACCACCTTCTGCGCCCCGCCCACCATGCTGCGCATGATGGTCAAGCAGGATCTCTCGAAATACGACTTCTCCTCCGTGCGGCACATGACCACGGCGGGCGAGGCCCTGAACCCCGAGGTCTACCGCCAGTTCGAGAAGGCGACGGGCCTGCAGATCATCGAAGGCTTCGGGCAGTCGGAGACCACCATGGTCATCGGCAACCTGACCGGCGCGCCGCATAAGATCGGCTCCATGGGCAAGCCCGCGCCCATCTACGACGTGCGGCTTGTGGACCCGGAGGGCAGGGAGGTCCCGGTCGGCGAGGTCGGCGAGATCGTGATCGACATTTCAAGGGGCATGCCGCCCGGACTTGCGGTCTGCTATTACGGCGACGAAGAAAAGACCGCCGAAACGTGGCGCGACGGCTTCTATCACACCGGCGACACCGCGTGGCGCGACGAGGACGGCTATTACTGGTACGTCGGCCGCGTGGACGACGTGATCAAGTCCTCCGGCTACCGGATCGGGCCGTTCGAGATCGAATCCGTGATCATGGAGCTGCCCTACGTCCTCGAATGCGGCGTTTCCGCCGCCCCGGACGAGACCAGAGGGCAGGTCGTCAAGGCCAGCGTTGTGCTGGTGCCGGGCAAGGAAGGGACGGACGCCCTCAAAAAAGAGATCCAGACCTACGTCAAGTCCCACACCGCGCCCTATAAATATCCCCGGATCGTGGAGTTCCGCGAGTCTCTTCCGAAGACCGTCAGCGGCAAGATCATCCGGGCGAAGCTGTGAGGTAACGTGATGAAAACGACCTGCATTCAGATGGATATGCGTTTTGCGGACCCCGCGTGGAATTTCGACCGGGCGCGCGCGCTGATCGAGCAAGCCGTCAGGACCGAGGCGCCGGACGTGATCTTATTGCCGGAGACCTTCAATACCGGCTTCTTCCCGCGTGAGGGGCTTGCGGACCTCGCGGATAACGACTGTGAAACGGTGAAGGCAGAAATCGGCGCCCTTGCCGCGAAGCACCGTGTGAATATCGTGGCGGGGAGCGTGGCGAACCGCCGCGCGGACGGGATCTATAACACCGCCTGCGTCTTTGACCGGACCGGGACCCTTGTCGCGTCCTACGATAAAACGCATCTTTTCACCCCCTCGGGGGAGGACGATTATTTCCGCAAGGGCGATCATCTGACCGCCTTCACGCTGGACGGCGTGCAATGCGGGCTGCTCATCTGCTACGATATCCGCTTCCCGGAGCTCACGCGCACCCTCGCCCTCGGCGGGATGGACGTGCTGTTTCTGGTCGCCCAGTGGCCGGACAAGCGCATTCCCCACCTGCTGGCGCTCACCAAAGCGCGGGCGATCGAAAACCAGATGTTCGTAGTCTGCTGCAATTCCTGCGGCAAAGCGGGGGAGACGCAAAACGGCGGGCATTCCTCCATCCACGATCCCTGGGGCGAAACGCTTGCCGAGGCGGGCGACGGGGAAGAAATCCTGTCCGCGACCTGCGACCTTTCGGTCGTTGCGGGCATCCGCAGCTCCATCAACGTCTTCCGGGACCGCAGACCGGCGCTTTACGACGTCTCGAAGTAAACGGATCTTACGCGCGAACGCACGCGAGACTATATCAGAATAAATACGAAGGAGTCATACAGCATGAAGTACACCTATCCCGTAACCAGAACGACGAATCCCAAGCCCCATCCGCAGGATGAAACCAACCTCGGCTTCGGGCAGTATTTCACCGACCACATGTTCCTGATGGACTACGACGAGGGGCAGGGCTGGCACGACGGCCGCATCGTCCCCTACGCGCCCCTGTCCATCGACCCCGCCTCCTGCGTGCTGCACTATGCGCAGATGATGTTCGAGGGCATGAAGGCCTATCGCCGCCCGGACGGCAGGCTGCAGCTTTTCCGCCCCGATATGAACGCCAAGCGCATGGCGCGCACCGCCGACCGTATGGCGATGCCCGTGCTGCCGCAGGACATTCTGATCTCCGCCGTGGAGGAGCTGATCGACGTGGACAAGGATTGGATGCCCAAGGCGCCCGATACCTCCATGTATATCCGTCCCTTCATCTTCGGCAACGAGGTCTCCTTCTCCGCCATGGCGGCGAAGCACTATACCTTCTGCATCATCATCGCCCCCACCGGCGCGTACTATGCCTCCAACACCGGCAAGCTCGGCACCTCCCGCATCTACGTGCAGGACGAGTATATCCGCGCGGCGCAGGGCGGCACGGGCTTTGCGAAGGTCGGCGGCAACTACGGCGGCGCCATGCGCGCGACCGAGGTCGCAAAGCAGTTCAACTGCAAGGACGTGCTGTGGCTGGACGCCAGAGACCATAAGTACGTGGAAGAGATCGGCACCTCCAACGCCTTCTTCCGCATCGGGGACGAGGTCATCACCGCGCCGCTGGAGACCGGCACCATCCTGCCCGGCGTGACCCGCGACTCGGTCATCAACCTGCTCAAGAGGTGGGGCGTCAAGGTCAGCGAGCGCCGTCTGTCCATCGACGAGCTGCTTGCCGCCGCGAAGGACGGCTCCCTGAAGGAGATCTTCGCCTCCGGCACCGCCGCCGTCATCTCCGCGATCGGCTGCCTGAACGTCAAGGGCGAGGACTATCCCGTCGCCGACGGCGAAGCCGGCGAGATCGCGCAGAAGCTGTATAACGAGCTGTACGGCATGCAGACCGGCAAGGTCGAGGACTACATGGGCTGGACCTATCCGCTCGATATCGTGGTCGACTGATGAAACGCGTCACGCTGTTCTGCGGGCATTACGGCAGCGGCAAATCGAACCTCGCGATTAACCTCGCGCTGCGATTGAGGGCGAAGGGGCTTCCCACCGCGCTGGCGGATATGGATATCGTGAACCCCTATTTCCGCTCCGCAGACGCCGAGCGGGAGCTGACGGCGGCAGGGATCGAGGTCGTCCGCCTGCCCTTCGCGAACTCGAACGTGGATCTCCCCGCGCTGCCCAGCGCCCTTTACGGGCTCATGCAGCGGCGCGACGTCCATGCTGTGCTGGACGTCGGCGGGGACGACCGCGGCGCGCTGGCGCTGGGGCGCTTTACCCCCTATCTCCGGGAGGAGAACGACTATGAGATGCTTTACGTGGTCAATTTCCGCCGCCCGCTCACCATGTCGGCTGAAGAGGCGCTGGAGGTTCTGCGCGAGATCGAAGTCGCCGCGGGGCTGCCCTTCACCGGGATCGTGAACAACACGAACCTCGGCAGGGAGACGACCGCCGAAACCGTGGAAGCCTCCACGGCGCAAGCCGAGCGGCTTTGCGCGCTTACCGGGCTGCCGCTGGTTTTCACCGCGTTTGACGCGGGGCTTGCCCCCGCGCCCGCCGTCCCGTCGCCCTTCCCGCTGACGCTGCAAAAGAATATCCCCTTCACAGAATAAAGGGAACGGTCCCGTCCTTCGGGACCGAAACGGAAGGAGTTTTATACCATGCCGAAGGTCACGTTTGAAACGGACCGCTGCAAGGGCTGCGGTCTGTGCGTATCCGCCTGTCCCAAGGGCATTTTGGCTCTGGACAGGGAGCATATCAATAAAAAAGGACATAACCCCGCCGTCGTCACCGATCAGGCAGCGTGCATCGCCTGCGCCTTCTGCGCCACGATGTGCCCCGACATGGTGATCACGGTGGAAAAGTGAGGTGCCGCAATGGGTAAAAAAGTACTGATGAAGGGCAATGAAGCCATCGCCGAGGCCGCGATCCGCGCGGGCTGCCGGCACTATTTCGGCTATCCCATCACGCCCCAGACCGAGCTTGCCGCCTATATGGCGAAGCGCATGCCGAAGATCGGCGGCACCTTTTTGCAGGCGGAAAGCGAAATCGCCGCGATCAACATGGTCTACGGCGTCGCCGCCACCGGCCGCCGCGTCATGACCTCCTCCTCTTCGCCGGGCGTGTCCCTGAAGCAGGAGGGCATCTCCTATATCGCGGGCAGCGATCTGCCCTGCCTTATCGTCAACGTCCAGCGCGGCGGACCCGGGCTCGGCGGCATCCAGCCCAGCCAGTCGGATTATTTTCAGGCCACCAAGGGCGGCGGTCACGGCGATTACCACCTGATCGTGCTTGCGCCCTCCTCCGTGCAGGAGATGGCGGACCTGACCGGCCTCGCGTTCGACCTTGCGGACAAATATCTCGTCCCCTCCATGCTGCTGGCGGACGGCACCATCGGGCAGATGATGGAGCCCGTGGAGCTTGCCGAAGGCAGGGAGCCGGTCTTCACCGAAAAGGACTGGGCAGTCACCGGCACCAAGGGCGCGCGGAAGCATCACATCGTCAATTCCCTGTATCTGGTCCCGGAGGAGCTGGAGGCGAAGAACTTCGAGCGCTTCGCCCGCTACGCCGAGATCGAGAAGAACGAGGTCCGGTACGAGAGCTTCATGATGGAGGACGCGGAGTACTGCGTCGTCGCCTTCGGCATCGCCGCGCGCATATCCAAAAACGCGGTCGTGGCGGCGCGTAAGGAGGGGCTCAAGGTCGGGCTCATCCGTCCCATCACGCTTTGGCCGTTTCCGAAGCAGGTCCTTGCCGACGCCGCAAAGCACGTGAAGGGCTTTTTGAGCGTGGAGCTTTCCATGGGTCAGATGGTGGAGGACGTGAAGCTCGCAATCGACTGCAGCCGCAAAGTGGCGCTGTGCCGCCGCACCGGCGGTATGATCATGTCTCCGGACGAGGTGCTGGAGCAGATCCGACTTCTTGCGGGAGGTGACAACGCATGATCGTATTTGAAAAACCGAAAAGCATGACCGAAGCCGAGCTGCATTACTGCCCCGGCTGCACCCACGGCATCATCCACCGGCTGGTCGCCGAGGCGATCGACGCGCTGGGGATCGAGGGACGCGCCATCGGCGTTGCGCCCGTCGGCTGCGCGGTCATGGCGTATAACTATTTTGCCTGCGACATGGTAGAGGCCGCGCACGGCCGCGCGCCCGCCGTGGCGACCGGCATCAAGCGCAGTCTGCCCGAAAACGTCGTGTTCACCTATCAGGGGGACGGCGACCTTGCCTCCATCGGCATGGCGGAGACCGTGCACGCGGCGACGCGCAACGAGAACATCACCGTCATTTTCGTCAACAACGCGATCTACGGCATGACCGGCGGGCAGATGGCGCCCACCTCCCTGCCGGGGCAGGTCACGCAGACCTCCCCCTACGGGCGGGACGTCAAGACCGCGGGCTACCCCGTGAAGGTCGCGGAGCTGCTCTCCGCGCTGGACGGCCCGGCGTATATCGCGCGTGTGGCGGTGAATAACGTCAAAAACGTGCGCAGCGCCAAAAAGATCATTCAGCAGGCGTTTCAGAATCAGATCGACGGCCTCGGCTTCTCCCTTGTGGAGGTCGTGTCCGCCTGCCCCACGAACTGGGGCATGACGCCGCAGAAGGCGCTGCAGTGGATCGACGAGAAGATGATCCCGTATTATCCGCTCGGCGTTTATAAAGACAAACGGCAGGAAGGGGAGGCGAGCGACAAATGACGACTGAGATCCTGATTGCGGGCTTCGGCGGACAGGGCATTCTGTTTGCCGGCAAGTTCCTTGCCAACAAGGGGCTGCTGGAGGGGCGGCATCTGAGCTGGCTGCCGTCCTACGGTCCTGAAATGCGCGGCGGCACCGCCAACTGCAGCGTGGTGCTGTCGGACGATCCGGTCGGTTCCCCGATCGTCAACACCCCGGACGTGCTGATCGTGATGAACCTTCCGTCCCTCGACAAATACGAGTCCGCGGTCGTGCCCGGCGGCAAGGTCTTTGTGGATTCCACGCTGATCGGGCGCCCCGTCGAACGCGCCGACCTCACACCCTTCTACGTTCCGGCGACCCGCCTTGCGCAGGAGAACGGCGTTCCCGGCCTTGCGAACATGATCATGGTCGGCAAGGTCCTGCGGGAATGCGACTTCACGTCGTTTGACGGGATCGAGGACGCGGTGCGCTCCGTCGTGTCCGCGAAACACCCCGAAATGCTGGACGTGAACCTGAAGGCGCTGCGCCTCGGGTATGACTATCAGGACTGATGAAAAACGGTTTCTATGTGGCGGACGCGCACTGCCACGTCTATCCCGACGCCATCGCCGAAAAGGCGGCGGATAACACCGGCGTGTTTTATGACGTCGGGCATGAGCTGGACGGCAAGGTCGGCACGCTGGTTGCGGCCTCCCGCCTTGCCGGTGTGGATCACTGCGTGATCCAGTCCGTGGCAACCTCGCCCCGGCAGGTGGGCAGCATCAATCGCTTCATCGCGGCGACCGTGGCGGCGGGGGACGGCTTTTTCACCGGCCTCGGCACCCTGCACCCGGACAGCGAGGACCAGCGCCACGAGGTGGAGCGCATCGTCTCCCTCGGGCTGCACGGCGTCAAACTCCATCCCGATATCCAGCGCTTCCGGCTGGACGATCCCAAGGCCATGGAGATCTTCGCCCTCTGCGTGGAGTATTCGCTCCCGGTCCTGCTGCACACGGGCGATAAGCGGTACGATTATTCCAACCCCAACCGCCTGCTGCCGGTGCTGGAGCGCTTCCCGACCCTCAGGGTCGTCGGGGCGCATCTCGGCGGCTGGTCCATCTGGGAGGAGGCGGTGGCGCGCCTCAAGGGCATTCCGAACCTGTGGTTCGACTGCTCCTCCACCTTCGCGTGGGTCGACAAGTGGAAGGTCAAAACGCTGATCGAAGCCCTCGGCGCGGACCGCGTGCTCTGGGGCACCGATTACCCCATGTGGACCCCCAAAACGGAGCTCGATACCTTTTTGTCCCTCGGCTTCGACGACGCCTCGGCCCGCAAAATCCTGTGGGAAAACGCAGCCGCCGTGTTCGGCTTCCCAACGCCCGCGCACAACGCGTGACGCAAAATCACAAAATACAGCCCCGCCGCAATGGACGGGGCTGTTATGCTGTCTGCGATCAGTTCATAAACGAATACAGGTGCAGGTCGGAGACGGTAACGCCGAGGTTGTTTGCCTTGCACGTTTTGAGCAGCCAGGAAAGCGCCAGCCCGGTATACGCAGCCGCAAGCTGTTTCACGGTCGTGCGCACGCCGGTATTCCCGGTGTAGCTCCTTTCCGTCAGGCAGTACTCGGAATTGGCGGTCGAGAAGGAGGTGTGGGCGACTCCATAAAGGGCTTTGACGGACTGCACGTTATATTTGGAGATGGAGAGGCTGCAGAGATAATTGTTGAAATCGGACGTCATGGTGAGGAGATAGATATATTCATTCGCGTTGGAATCGGAATTGATGACGCCGACGGAGATGTAAGCGTTTGCGGGATCATAGATCAGATCGTACTCATAGCCCTTTTCCGTAACGGTATAGTAATAGGCGCCCTGATAATACTGGCCCCTGTTCATCACAAAGGAGGCTATCCTTTCCGCTGCGGTCGTTTGCGTTGGCGTGGGATCGGACGGCGAAACGGGGCTCACGGACGGGTCAAAGCGGTACAGGTGCAGATCCCTTGCGGCGTCGATATCCAGCCCGTTCGCCTTGATCTGCCGCATGAGCCAGGTGAACAGCAGCGCCACGTAGTTCGCGGCAATGCTTTTTGCCGACGCGCGGTTGCTCTGCGCGCCCTCGTAGCTGACCTCGGTCAGGTAGGCCTCCGGCGTTGCGCCCTCAAACCGTTCATGGTCGATATTATAGACGGCAACAGCGGAAACGACGTCGTTTCTTTCAACGTTCAGCATACAGGAATAGCTGCTGAAGTCATAATCGATCAGGATCGACACGATAAAATCATAGCCCTGCGAGGAGGTATTCATGCCGCCGAGCGAGAACACGTAGCCGTCCCGGTCCGGGTTGTAGCTGAGCATGAAAAAGTAACCGTCGCTGTCTCTGAGGTAATAGCGGTAGCTGCCGTTGTCATACTCGCCCTTTTCCGTCAGGAAGCGGATCAGCTTCTGCGCGGCGGTTTCCAGCCCCGGCTGCGGGCCGGGCTCGGGCTCCGGCTCCGGCTTTACGGGCTCCTGCCCCGGAAGGGCTTCAAGCGCAACGGCGGCGCGCAGGATCATACGGGCGTCCCCCGCGGTCACTTTGCCGTCGCTGTCCACGTCGCAGGCGAGGAACTCATCCGAACCAGACGCGTAGTCCTCCAGCCCGACCGCCCTTCTCAGGGCAAGGCGCGCATCCGCTGCGGTCACTTTGCCGTCCGCGTCCACGTCGCCGGGCATCCGCGCGGCAAACACGGTCGGCGCAAAACAGCCGAGCAGCAGGGTGAAGCAGAGCAGTGCGGAAATCCATTTCTTCATAATTGCGTACTCCTTTATTTGTTTTGATTGAATACGAAAGATCGATTCATTTGGATTATATTTGATCGAAAATGAAAAATCAACCCCTTGGGAACCAAATCGCGGTTTTTGGGAACGAAATGAAGGGGTGTTGGTAAAAATGGAATTTTATGTCATGATTTTTGCCGCTTTCAGGCGCTGTTCTCCGCCGTGCTCCTCGCCCCGCGTCCCGTCTCCGCGCCCCGTACCGCAGCAAAAAAACCGCCCGGCAACGAAAAATCCCCGCCGGGGTCGGCGGGGATCCATGTATGCTTCGTGCGTTTTTCACTTACTTCGCGGTACTTTCTCACTTCGTGAACCACTTGAAGATCTTTTTGAACAGCGCCAGGATCGCGGCGAGGGTGGCGCGGAAGCGATCGAGGAAGGACTTATGCTCCTCCGGCTCGTCGTCCGGCTGCGGGGGCGTGGGCTGATCTACGAAATGGATCACGAGCTGCTCGGTGTAGTCCCCGGCGTTCTGGCGCATATCGGCGGGCAGCAGGTCGTCGCAAAGGATCTTCAGGATCAGGTTGCGGTCGGGGTTTTCGCCCAGCGCCGCCATCACGTCATTAAAGCTGGCGTAGCCCGTCGCGCTGACGGTGAAGTCGGCAACGGCGGTGCCGGACGGCAGACGGAAGTGGTTTTCGTCCACGATCTTGCCGTT
Source organism: Oscillospiraceae bacterium (assembly GCA_902780565.1). Lineage (GTDB taxonomy): Bacteria > Bacillota > Clostridia > Oscillospirales > Acutalibacteraceae > RUG806. The sequence goes on along the minus strand of CACZGD010000002.1, from coordinate 30,879 downwards.
CTTCAGCACGTCGTATTCGATGTAGCTCCAGCCCTCCGGCGCCGTCAGGGCGAGGGAGCGGAAGGAAAGCGCCTTCAGCGTGCGGTCCGCGCAGAATACGTAGGCAAGGTTCAGCAGCTCCGGCAGGGAGAGCGTCTCGGGGGCGGTCACGGTCACATTCCCGCCGTCGGCGATATAGGGGACCACGGGCTTTTCGCAGCCGGTCAGGACGGTCGCGGCGGGGGCGACCACGCGGGTGAGATTCCCGCTGCCGGTGAACACGGCGGCGTTCACGGCTGTGACGCCCACCGTGACGTAAACGGTATCGAAATCATTCCGGTAGGCCTCCCACGGCGCGGACGTATAAGACGTTGCGCCCGTACCGGTGATCGCCAGCACGCCGTTTTCGAGGTACCAGAAGGTCCCGTCGCCGCTTCTGCCGTAGATTTCGCAGGAGACGGGGGACAGGCACACGTCGCATCTGCTGTCGGCGTTACGGTCCGCATGGGCGGCGATGGGCGTCGGCGCGGCGGGGATCGTTACGGCGCCGCACACGGTGCAGGCGAGCTCCGCGGTCCGTCCTTCGTCTAAACAGGTCGCGGGCACGGCGGGCTTGCTTTCGGCGGGGGCGTGCCCGGTCGCCGGGATGGTCGCGCCGTACAGGACCGTCGCGCCGCAGATTAGGCACACCGTATCGCCGGAGTATCCGGCGGTCAGGCAGGCGGCGGGCGCGTCGTTTACCAGCGCGGTCTCCTCGTGCTCGCAGATATAGGCGCCGCAGTCGTCGCAGTAGCCGTCGCGGTTGCCGTCCGCGTGGGGGACCGTCGCCAGCTTTTCATGTACGCTCGAAAGGATCTCGCCGCAGCGCGTGCAGCGCACCACGGTATCGTAGCTGCCTTCCTCGGTGCAGGTGGGCGCGATCTCGTTTTCCCGTGCGGGCTCGCCGGGTTCATGCCCGAGCGGGTCGGCGGTCACGGTCGGCTCCTTGACCCATTCGCCGCAGGCGGCGCACCGTTCCCCTGCGGAATACCCGCTTTCGGTGCAGGTGGCGGCACGCGCTTCGACCGTGACGTTCTCGTGCAGGCTGTCCGTTACGGCGCAGACCTCGCGGAACGGGAAGTTCCAGTGCTGCGCCTGACTTTCAATATAAGATCCTCTGTGTCCGTACAGGGTCAGCTTGTTGCACCCCCAGAACATGCGGAATTCGAAATAGCATTTAACGACCGAATCCGGCACGGCAAGCGCCTCAAGATTGCTGCAGTTCCAAAACGCGTTGTCCTTGATCTCTGTCACCCCGTCCGGGATCACAAGGCTTTTGAGGGAGGAGCAGCGGTAAAACGTATTATTATCAATGACCGTAATGCCCTGCGGCAGCCGGATCGAGGGGAGCGCCTTGCAGTCGAGGAAGGCGGCGCCGCCGATGAATTCCATCCGCTCCGGGAGCGTAACGGACGCAAGCGAATAGCACTCATAGAAGGCGCAGGGCTCGATCCGCCGCACGCTGTCCGGCACGGTGATCGCCTGCAGATTTTTGCACCCGTCAAACGCGTTTTCGCCGATCGCGGTCAGGCTTTCGGACAGGACGGCGTCGGTCAGGCTTTTGCACTGCGCGAATACGTATTTTCCCATGTCGGTCACGCTGTCCGCCATCGTCACGCTTGTAAGCGCCTTGCAGCCGAAGAACGCGCAATCGCCGAGGCGCGTCACGCCGTCGGGGATCACAAGGTCCGAAATCGTTTCCCCGTTCACGCAAAGACCGGCGCCGGAAGCCAGCGGATTGGCGTTCGCGGAGGGGAAGTCGGTCCCGCACCACGCGGCAAGGTCGGCGATATGCACGCGCTGCAGATTGCTTGCGTTATAAAAGGCGTAGTCGCCGATGGTCAGCGCGTGCGAAGGCAGATACAGATCCTGCAGCACGTTGGAGCAGAAAAACGCTTTGTCGCCGAGCTCTGTTACCGTTTCGGGGACCGTGTAGGCGGCCTCCGGCGCGGCGGGCGGGTACAGGATCATCTTTGTCCGGTCGGCGCTCAGCACGGCGCTGCCGTCGTTCACGTATCTGGGGTTGCCGTCCTCTACCGTGACGCTTACAAGCTTTTTGCACTTCCCGAAGGTGGAGCCGGTGAGCTCGGCGGTCATGCCCGCCGCGACCGTGACCCGCTGCAGGTTGCCGCAGGCGTTGAACGGCGCGCCCGTCAATTCTTCAATGGTGCCCGGCAGGTGGATCTCGGTCAGTGCGTCCGACTCCATGAAGGCGTTGCCTTCGATGCGCTTCACGCTGTCCGGGAACGTGATCGCGGCGATCGGCACCTCATAAAACGCGTTTTCGCCGATGACCTCCACACTGCCGTCGTCCGGGATCACGCTGGTGCGGCACCCGATCAGCAGCGTTTTCGTTTCGCGCTCGATCACATTGTTCCCCGCGTCCGAATAGACTGGGTTATCCGGGTGGATATGGATGCTTTCCAGCGACTGGCACCAATAAAGGGCGGTGTGGTCGATCTCGGTCGCGGTGGAGGGGAAGCTGATCTCCCGCAGGTTCTGGCACATATAAAACGCGGTACTGCCACGCCCGTGATCCCCTCGTCGATCGTCACGGTCTGCATGGAGGAGTCGCGGAAGGTGAAATTCGGGATCCTGCCGGTGCCGGAAATCTCCAGGTGCCCGGTGGTCCGGTTGAAGATATAGGAGACCGTGTCCGTGATCGCGCCGGACGAGATGCTGTCGGCGGCGGCGAACGCGTAGTCCCGGATCTCCGGCGCGGTCCAGCCGTCGTATCGGATCGTGTAGTTCTTCAGGCTCGGCCGCATGAAATAGGGGGAGGGATCTAAAAGCTGCGCGCCGCTGGATGCGTCCACGTGGGCCCAGTTTCCTTCGTCGTTCTGCACGATATTCCAGGCGTGCGCCACGTTCACGCGCTTGCCGGTCACAATGCGGCAGGGGAGCCCCACCGCCCGCGCGATGCGGTAATACAGCGCGGCAAAGCCCTGGCACACCGCCCGCCCGTTCGTCACGGCGCCGTAGGCGGTGTATTTCAGCAGGTCTTCGTCGTTATACAGGTTCTCAAGGTCGAACTGCACGGTTTCGCACAGCAGGTCGAAAACGAACCGCGCCTTCTCCGCGTTCGTTTCGGCTTCACAGTCCGCCGCGGCAGCGGCGACGTAATCGTCCACCGCAGCTTCCTGCTGCACGGTCGTGTAAAACGTGGCGGTCACGGTATAGGTCCCGTCCTCCGCCCGCGTCACGGTCGGCAGCACGCCGTTGAAGCTCAGCCGCAGGTAGTCGCCGCCGCCGTCGGGCCCCTCCCAGGCGCAAAGGCCGTCAACGGTCGGCGCGCCGCCGTCCTCCCCGCCGTAGCGGAACATGACGGTCTCCTCATGCAAAAGCAATCGGCTGCGCACGTATGCCGTCGCTTCGGCAAGGGTCGAAACGACGGCGATGGGGTCCTCTGCCGCCGCAGAAAGGGAGAATGCGGACAGCGCCAGCAGAAGTGCCAGCAGGACGGAGCATCCCTTTTTCATGGATCATCCCTCCAATGGGTTTGATGTCGTATCGTTCAGACGCAGGGTCACGTCGATTGTAAAATGAGTGTCGTCGCAGGCAAGGGTCATGCCGCCGTGATAGGCCTTTGCCACGGCGGCGACGTTTCTCAGCCCGATGCCGTGGTTGCGCGTATCGCCCTTGGTGGTTCTGATCCGGTTGTTGCGGATCTCCACCTTTTCGGAAACGGGGTTTGCGGCGGTCAGGGTCAGAAAGCCGCTGCGCACGGCGGCGCGCACGTCCACGGTCCGTTTGCCGGGAAAGCGCTTCGTCGCCTCGATCGCGTTATCCACCATGTTGCCCACCACGGTGCAAAGGTCGTCCTGCTCCACGCCCGTCTCCGGCACGGCGCCGGAAAAGGTCATCTCAATGCCGAGGTCGCTGCACAGCGCGCCCTTGTTGTTCAGGATCGCGTCCACCACGATGTTGCCGGTGCGGAAGCGGTTTTTCTCCACGCCGGAGGTCACTTTTACCTTTTCAAGGTAGGTCTTCGCGTCCTCGGTCAAGCCGGCGTTGAGCAGCGACGTGACCACCAGCATATGGTTTTTATAATCATGCCGGAACTGCCGGAGCTGCTCGTCCCCCTGCAGCATGTTTTCGTAGTTCTTCTGCTGGGCGTTGAGCTGAGTCAGGACCTGGTTCTGCGTCGCCATCAGCGAAAAGACCTTGAACACGAAGTACCCCGCGAACAGCAGCACGCCGAACACGGACAGCACGCGCAGCACGCCGGAGACCAGCTCGAAATCATACAGCCCCGGCTCCTCGCCCATCACGGAGAAAAAGGAGGAGAACGAGCACACGATGATGACCGCGTACAGCCATTTCGGGATCAGCTCCACGGTGGCGCGCACGGTTTTCAGGTCCCGGTTTCTGGAAACGCCGAGCAGGAAGGCGGATATCAGCGCGTAGCCGACGCCGCAGAAGACCGTTTCGTAAAAATGATACGCCCAGGGGTCGATCCCCTTCAGCAGATAGCCGATCACGCTGAACAGCCCCTCCATGCCGACGTTCAGCGCAAGGCAGATGAGGGCGGAGCTAAGGCGTTTCGACGCGCGCAGGATGACCTGCGGGAACACGATCACCGAAAGAAGCGACACCGCGCCGAAGATCAGAAAGCCCGTGTCAAAGTCCGTGGCAGCCGCGCTTTTGCCGAGCAGGGCGATATTCGCCGCCGCCAGCGCCGCCGAAACGGCGTACATGACCACACTCAGGGGACGGCTGCGCTCCCTGAAGCCGCGCGTCGCCCACAGCACCACGGTCATGCAGGTCATCGCCAGCAGATCGTGCAGGATAAAAAAGATAAATTGCCAGAGCTGATACATAACCGCGTCCTCAGGATTCGTATTTCAGGTAGCTCATGTAGTTCTTCAGGAACTCATCGTAATTCTTCGCGCTGCAAATGACCTTTTCGCCGTTGCTCAGCAGCACGGTCTTTTTGTCGATGCTGGAAATATACTTCATGTTCAGGATATAGGAGCGGTGCGTGCGGAAAAAGTGGGCGTTGTGGATCTCCGAATAAAACTCGGAGATGCTTTTCGAGCAGCGGATCTGCCCCGAAACCGTGCGGATGGAGGTATATTTCTTGTCCGCCTCGATATACATCACGTCATCCGCGTCGATGTAATAGGTCTTGCCGTTCGCGGTCACGATGATCTTTTTGGTGTACTTATAAAGCTTGACGAAGCTGTCCAGCGCCTCCTCCAGCAGCTCGTCCGAAACGGGCTTGACGAGATAGCGGAAGGTGTTCAGCCGGATGGATTCGATCGCGTGCTCGGCGTAGACCGTGAGGAACACGACCAGCAGGTTCGGATTGACCCTTCGGATCTGGCGGACGAAATCAATGCCGTTGCCGTCCTCAAGCTGATAATCCATAAACACGAGGTCAAAGGTATTGTTCACCGCGACGAAGGTCTGTCCGTCGGCAAATTCCCGGATCTCACAGTCGATCTGGTTGCGGATGAAATAGGCGGAAAGCCTTTCGTGCAGCTCCTGCCGGAACCGCTGCTCGTCGTCGCAAATGGCGATCTTCATGGGTGGATTCTCCTGTTCTGCGCCTACATTTTCCGGCGGAACGAAACGCCGGAACGGGTCGATATCATATTAAAACAGGTTTTTCGTGAAATCAAGACCCCGGGAACGAAATGCGCGAAATCGGGAACGAAATGTAGAATTTCGGCAAAATATGGCATTTTTTTGCGGGCGGCCCGCGCCGTTTTTTTCCCGCTCCGGCGGACGGAACGAAACGCCGCTGTCGTCGTTTGCATTATACCATAAAAACAGACGGCTGCGCAAGCGGATTTGTTAAAACCGTATGCAGCCGTCCGGGATGATGCGGTGCGGACGGTCAAAAAAAGCCCGTCCGGACGCGCCGGACAGGCGGATATCTGTATTTCGGTCCCTTGCCCTCCCGAACGGGGAACGGGGCAACGAAGCGCGTCAGCGCAAGACCGCTTTCAGCACGGGTAAAAGGGCCTGCGCCATGCAGGCAAAGCCCAGGTCGTTCGGGTGGCAGTTGTCCACGGTCCCGCCGTCGCCGCCGAACAGACGCAGCATGTCCGCGCCGTCAATGAAAAAGACGTGTTCGTCGCCGTTTCGCGCAGCGGTCTCCCACGTGTGCCGGATGATCTCGCGGCGTTCCAGCTCCTCGTCGTTCGGATTCGGCTGCGGGCGGGAGAGCAGCAGGATGGGCAGGGTGGGGTTCCTTTCCCGCACCGCCGCAAAAAACGCCGCGTGCGTCCGGCGCAGATGCGTGGGCGTCGGCGCGTTGTGATCGTAGTCCAGCACGAAGGCGGACATGGCAAGCCCCGCGATATAGTCCGCCATGCGCGCTTCGCCCAATGCGCTGCCGGAGAACCCGAGATTCAGGTGGTCGCACGACAGAAGCCGGGACAGGACGTTCTGATAGGCGTTGCCGGGGCGCGAGGCGCAGCCCCCCTGTGTGATGGAGGAGCCGTAATACACCACGGGCAGGGGCGTTGCATAGGGCGCCGCCGGCGTCAGGCGGCTCCCGGCGGGGAAGCCGAGCTCGAGCTTCGTCACCCCGCTGTAAAGCGGAAAGTGCACGGTGATCTCCCGCAGCCCGCCCTTGCCGAGGTCCAGCGCGGCGGTGTAGCCGGTTTCAAGATCCATCGGCGGCACGAAGGTCCCCCTGTAAACGCCGTCGGCATACAGGTCGAAGCCCGCCGAGCCTGTCAGCGCGAAATGCGGCATTTTGGCGACCGACCGCATTGCCGCGCGCAGGACGATTCTGTCCGCGTCCGTGCAAAAACGGACGCGCCCGCCCGCCGTGTGCAGGTTCAGCGCCGCCACGCCCGTGTTCGTTTGCTCCGCGATGCGGTGCGGCAGGCGGTAATAGCCGGTTTCGTCCCGCATGAGCCCGTGCACCGTGAACGGCGGCGACGAAACGTCAAAAAACACCGTCCCCCCGTCCCCCGGGACCGTCTGTGAAAAGTTTTTGTCGATTGTTTCGATATTCATGGCTTTACGTCCTCCTGCCGGGATCCCGGCTGTAATCTAAGAAAAAAACACAGCGAAAACCAATTCAACGCCACACAAAGTAACGTGAAGCTTTTTGCGGCGCCTTCGCATTTTTTGTGAATTGTACCTGTTTTTGTCCGTAAACAACAAAAAGCCCCGGGATCCGACTCAGATCACAGGGCTTTATGCATGGCGCGCTGAAAGGGACTCGAACCCCCGACCTACTGGTTCGTAGCCAGTTACTCTATCCAGCTGAGCTATCAGCGCAGGTCCGTTACCGAACACTATGGTATATTAGCACCAATCGAGGAAAAAGTCAAGTGATTTTTTTGTTTTTTGAAAAAAACTTTATAAAAGTTTATAAAAGCTTACGTATCGCCCCCAAATCCTGTCCGGGGCGGTCCCGGAAATCCCGAAACGGACAAAATAGGGCTTGCGTCCGACCCGCCGGGGCGTTATAATACATATGATAAAACAAAAACGGAGGGATCTGCAATGCTTGCGATCACAGAGGAGCTCAGACGGGTCGGCGTGTTTTACGTGGCGACCGTGGATGCGCAGGGGCAGCCGCACGTGCGGCCGTTCGGCGCCGCGGCGGAATTTGACGGCAAGACGTATCTGTGTACGAACAATAAAAAGGACTGCTATCGGCAGATGCTTGCCTGCCCGAAAATCGAGATCAGCGGCGCCGCGCCGGACGGGACCTGGATCCGCCTGACGGCGACTGCAAAGCGCGACGACCGGGACGAGGCGAGAGCCGCGATGCTGGAGCAGAACGAGGGGCTCAAGGCCATGTACGCCGTCGGGGACGGGATCTTCGAGGTCCTCTCTCTTGAGGACGCGCACTGCACGCGTTATTCCTTCACCGCGCCGCCCGTCGTGCTGGCGTAAAGAGAGAAGGCGAAAATCATGTTTGAAAAACTGCTCAACATCCTGAAAGCGTTTTATATCCTGCTCACGAACTGGCTGCCGGTGAAGGCGTGAGCGCGTAACCGGAGGGGGATCCCATGATCCGTTTTTGGCCGGATGATTCCGTGATCAGCGAAAAGATCCGCGTGGGGAGCGTCCCCGCGCTGGTTCTGCGTCCGAAAACGCCCGCTGCAAACGCCCCCGGGGTCCTGTGGATCCACGGCGGCGGCTATATGCTCGGTATGAAGGAAATGGTCTTCATGTCCCGCGCGGTGGATCTCGTGCGGGAATTCGGCGCGGTGGTCGTCTCCCCGGGCTATACGTTGGCGCTGATCCGTCCGTATCCCGCGGCGGCGGAGGACTGCTATACCGTGCTGCGGTATATGGATCTGCACGCGGCGGAATTCGGCTTCGCGCGCGGGCGGCTGCTGGTCGGCGGCGAAAGCGCCGGGGGCGGGCTGGCCGCCGCTGTTTGCATGATGGCGCGGGACCGCGGCGACGTGAAGATCGCGTTCCAGCTTCCGCTGTATCCCATGCTCTCGAATCTGGACACCGTGTCTTCCTATAAAAATCACGGCAAGATCTGGAACACCCGCCGCAACCACGTCGGCTGGCGGCTCTATCTGCGCGCCGACGCGCACAAAAACGTCTCGCCCTACGCGTCCCCCGCCCGGCAGACGGACTATTCCGGGCTGCCGCCTTGCTATACCTTCGTCGGGGACGGGGAGCCGTTTTACGCCGAAACGCTGCAGTACGTGAAGAACCTGCGGCAGGCGGGCGTCCCGGCGGTCGCGGACGTCTACCCCACGGACGTGCACGGCTTCGATATGCTGTTTCCGAAGCGGGAGGTCAGCCGGCAGGCGACCGCGAAATTCCTGGAGCAGGTCGCTCGGGCGCTGGAAACCTTTGTGCCCGCGCGGGACTGAGTTCTATTTGACGTTGTTCTTTTATAATACGATGAAATGACAGAAGAGGTGAACGCTGTGTATTATATCGGGATCGATCTCGGCACCTCCGCCATCAAGCTGATGCTCACGGACGGGACCGGGCGGACGATCAGAACGGTGTCGGAGTCCTATCCGATTTCCTATCCGCATCCGCACTGGAGCGAACAGTCGCCGGAGGACTGGTGGACGGGCGTTGAGACCGGCATGGCGCGTTTGCTGACCGGCGTGGACCGCGAACAGGTCGGCGGCGTCGCCGTCGCGGGGCAGATGCACGGGCTCGTGATGCTGGATGAAAACGACCGGGTCCTGCGGCCCGCCATTTTGTGGAACGATACCCGCACCGAGGCCGAAACGCGGTATCTGAACGAGGAGATCGGCAGGGAGACCCTGCACGGCAGGACCGGCAACATCGCCTTCGCGGGCTTCACCGCGCCGAAGGTCCTCTGGGTCCGGCGGCACGAGCCGGAGGTCTTCGCCCGCTGCGCCCGCATCTGCCTGCCGAAGGACTATATCAACCTGAAGCTCACGGGCGTATTCGCAACGGACGTCAGCGACGCGTCCGGCACCCTGTATTTCGACGTGGAAAACCGCCGCTGGTCGCCCGAAATGCTCGCCCTGCTCGGGATCGACGAAAGCATGCTCCCGACCGTTTATGAAAGCGGCGAAGCAATCGGCAGAACGACCCTGTTCGGGCTGGACGCCGCCGTGGCGGCCGGCGCAGGGGATAACGCCGCGGCCGCGGTCGGCACCGGCACCGTGACGAGCGGGCTGTGCAACGTCTCCCTCGGCACCAGCGGGACCGTGTTCCTGCCGACGGACGGCTTCGTGCGCACGTCCAATCCCGCTCTGCATTCGTTCTGCCACGCAAACGGGCACTGGCACCTGATGGGCTGCATCCTCACGGCGGCGTCCGCCAACAAGTGGCTGACGGAAGAGATCCTGCGGGCGGACTACGGCGAGTGGGAAACGGCCGTCCGCCCCGAAAACGGCGTGTATTTCATGCCCTATCTGTCCGGCGAGCGCTGCCCGCATAACGACGGGGACGTGCGCGGCGCGTTCCTGGGGCTGACGCACAGCACCACGCGCCTGGACCTTGCCCACGCGGTAATGGAGGGCGTTTCGTTTGCGATCCGCGACTGCCTGTCCCTGTGTCCCGAACCCGTCAGGACCGCCACGGTCTGCGGCGGCGGCGCGAAAAGCCGCGTGTGGATGCGGATCCTTGCCGACGTGCTGGGCGTCGGGCTGCAGGTGATCGAAACGGAGGGACCCGCCCTCGGCGCCGCGGCGCTGGCGGCGGAGGCGGCAGGGGAGCCCTTCACAGTCACGCCGACGGTGCGCGATACCGTTGCGCCGGACCCCGCGAGAACGGCGGTCTACGACCGGAAATACCGCAAATACCAAACTTTGTATCCGATGCTGAAAGCGTTTTATAAGGAGGAACATTCATGAACAACATCCCTGAGGTCAAACTGGGTCTGATCGCGGTCAGCCGCGACTGCTTCCCCATCGAGCTTTCCGTCCGGCGCCGCGCCGCGATCGCCGCGCTTTGCAAGGGCGGGCTTTACGAGTGCCCCGTCACCGTGGAAAACGAGGCGGACATGCTGAAGGCCGTCGCCGACGTCAAGGCGGCGGACTGCAACGCGCTGGTGGTCTTTCTCGGCAACTTCGGTCCCGAAACGCCCGAGACCCTGATCGCGAAGTATTTTGACGGTCCCTGTATGTTCGTCGCGGCGGCGGAGGGCGACGGCGACCTGATCAACGGGCGCGGCGACGCCTACTGCGGTATGCTCAACTGCTCCTATAACCTTGCCATGCGGCATCTGCGCGGCTACATCCCGTCCTATCCCGTCGGCACGGCGGCGGATATCGCGGCCATGATCGCGGACTTCGTCCCCGTCGCCCGCGCGGTGATCGGCGTCATGAACCTCAAGATCATCACCTTCGGTCCCCGTCCGCAGGATTTCTTCGCCTGCAACGCGCCCATCAAGGGCCTTTACGAGCTCGGCGTGGAGATCGAGGAAAACAGCGAGCTGGACCTGCTGGTCTCCTATAAGGCGCACGCGGAGGATCCCCGCATCCCCGCGGTGTGTGAGGATATGGCGGCGGAGCTGGGCGTGAAGGGCAACTCCTATCCGAAGCTCCTGCCCCGCATGGCGCAGTTCGAGCTGACGCTCCTTGACTGGGCAGAGCAGCACAAGGGCGCGCGCAAATACGTCGCGTTTGCGGATAAATGCTGGCCCGCGTTCCCGGAGCAGTTCGGCTTCGAGCCCTGCTACGTCAACTCCCGTCTGGCGTCCCGCGGCATTCCGGTCGCGTGCGAGGTGGATATCTACGGCGCGCTGTCCGAGTATATCGGCGCGTGCGTGTCCGGCGACGCGGTGACGCTGCTGGATATCAACAACTCCGTGCCCGCCTCTCTGTATGAGGCGGAGATCAGGGGCAAGACCGGCTACGCGCTGACGGATACGTTTATGGCGTTCCACTGCGGCAACACGCCGTCCTGCAAGATGTGCGCGGACCGCGCGGTCAAGTATCAGCTCATCCAGCACCGTCTGCTGGAGCCCGCCGGCAGCGAGCCCGATTTCACCCGCGGCACGCTGGAGGGCGACATCGCGGCAGGGGAGATCACCTTCTTCCGCCTGCAGTGCGACAGCGAGGGCGTTCTGCGCAGCTATATCGCGCAGGGCGAGGTCCTGGACGTGCCCACCGGCTCCTTCGGCGGCATCGGCGTGTTCGCCATCCCCGAAATGGGGCGCTTCTACCGCCACGTGCTGATCGAAAAGCACTATCCGCACCACGGCGCGGTGGCGTTCGGGCATTACGGCAAGGCGCTGTTCGAGGTCTTCCGCTTCCTCGGCGTCGGCGATATCGCCTATAACCGTCCGAAGACCCTGCCGTATCCCACGGAGAACCCCTTCTGCTGAAGGTAAAAAACGAACCGGCTGCGCATCACAGCCGGTTCTTTGTCTCTTTTTTCTCTTACTCCGCATCCAGCAGCTTCTTCGTAAAGGCCTCCATCTCCGGCACGTCCGCAAGCTCAAGCATACCCTTGTCCGCGGCGGCGGCGAATTTGGGGTTGATGGGCAGGCGGGCGGTCAGGCCGATCCCGAATTCCTTCGCGACCTCGTCGAGGTGGGAGGGCCCGAAGATCTCGTGGCGCTTGCCGCAGTCCGGGCACTCGAAGAAGGAGAAGTTCTCCACGATCCCGAGCACCGGAATATCCATCAGCTTCGCCATGCGGATCGCCTTGCTCACGATCATGCCCACCAGCTCCTGCGGGCTCGTCACGATCACAATGCCCTTCACGGGCAGGCTCTGGAACACGGTCAGCGGCACGTCGCCGGTGCCGGGCGGCATATCCACGAACATGAAGTCTACGTCGTTCCACATCACGTCGGTCCAGAACTGTTTGACCGCGCCCGCGATCACGGGACCGCGCCAGACCACCGGCGCGCCCTCATCCTCCAGCAGGAGGTTCAGGCTCATCATTTTGATGCCGGTATTCGTCACGGCGGGCACGATCCCAAGGTCGGTGCCCTCGGCGCGCTCGTGTATGCCGAAGGCGTTGGGGATGGAGGGGCCGGTGATATCCGCGTCGATGATCGCGGTCTCGAACCCCTCGCGCTTTGCGTACACGGCGAGCAGCGACGTGATCAGGCTTTTGCCCACGCCCCCCTTGCCGGAGACCACGGCGATCACGTTCTTGATATCGGACATGGCGTTTTGCGGCTCGCGGAGATCCGCCTTGTCGCACTTGGACGCGCAGTTGGAACAGTCGTTGTTGCAGCTCATTTTCGATTTCGCTCCATTCTTTGTTTTCATATCTGTAATTATACGATACTATTATATACAAAACCGCGCGAAAGTCAAGGGCAAGCTGAATTTAACGTTTTTGTGAACGATTCGGCGCTTCCTCTTGCAAGGCGCGTTTTCGTATGCTATACTGGAATCACCAAATAAAGGAGGTCGTTTTATGTTCCCCAAAAAACCGCCTATGGGCTTCAACACCTGGAATACCTTCGGTGAGAACATCTCCGCCGATATGATCAAGCAGACCGCCGACGCCATGGTCGAAAAGGGCCTTGTGGACGCGGGCTACGAGTATCTTGTGATCGACGACTGCTGGTCCAAGCGCCGCCGCGATCCCGAAACGGACCGCATCGTGCCGGATCCCGTCAAATTCCCGAACGGCATGAAGGACGTCAGCGACTACGTGCACGCTAAGGGCATGAAGTTCGGTATGTATTCCTGCGCGGGCGTGCGCACCTGCGCCGATTACCCCGGCTCCTTCGATCATGAGTATCTGGATGCGAAGACCTTCGCCGACTACGGCGCGGACTTCCTGAAATACGACTACTGCTACAAGCCCGAAAACGCGGACGGCCCCCTGCTTTACCGCAAAATGAGCATGGCGCTCAGAAGCAGCGGACGGGATATCATGCTCTCCGCCTGCAACTGGGGCTGCGACGACGTGCATAAGTGGATCCGCTCCACCGGCGCGGGAATGTACCGCTCCACCGGCGATATCTGCGATAACTTCGTCTCCTTCCGCGATATTTTCCTCAGCCAGCTCGATAACTTCGTCTATTCCGCGCCCGGCTGCTTCAACGATATCGATATGCTCACCGTCGGCATGTACTCGCAGGGCAACGTGGGCTCCACCGGCTGCACCGATACCGAATACCGCCTGCAGTTCTCCCTTTGGTGCATGTTCGCCGCGCCCCTGATGCTCGGCTGCGACGTGCGGAAGATCAACGATGTCACCTTAAAGCTCGTCACGAACAAGCATCTGCTGCGCATCAATCAGGATGAGGAGGGCAGACCGCCCTTCATCGCGAAGCACGACGGCAACAATCAGAAGAACATTTACGTCCGCGTGCTCAGCGACAATCAGCTCGCCATCATGTGTACGAACTTCACGGACCGCGATCACCGCGCGTGGCTGCCGCTCGAAAACATCGGCGTGCCGGTGAACGTGGGCAAGGGCCTGCGCCTGTTCAACGTCTTCACGGGCGAGGACGAGGGCGTGTGCAAGGAAAGCCTGTTCACGCAGGTCGGCGCGCACGACTGCGCGGTGTATCTGGCGGAGATCTGCGACGCATGACGCGTTGCGAGTCCTGCGGCAAGGAACTGGACGTGTGGGACGCGGGCTTCTATAAAAAGCTCGTCAACCGCGGCGCCGAGCCCAAAACGTGCATGCGCTGCCTTGCCGCCTATTTCGGCATGCCGCGGGAAACGGCGCTGCGCATGATCCGCAATTACCGCCGCACGGGCTGCACCCTGTTCCCCGCCGAGGGGCAGGGCGAGCCGCCGTGGGAAACTGACGCAGAATAACGGATGAGACCGGGAGGATCGCCCCTCCCGGTCTTTTTTTGCATAACAAGCAAACGCGCCGGGGAGTGCCCGGCGCGTTTGCTTGAGGAGATAATTTATGAAGAAAAACGAGGTAGCAATCAGTTTCAGGTGACGGCGTTTCCGCTGTCTACGTTTCACAGTATACTGTCAATAGCTTAAATAAAACTTAATTTCAAAAAATTTTTGAAAAATTTTTTTCGGCGAAAAAAACCGTCCCCGGCGGCGCGTCCGGGCGCGTCCTGAGGGCGCTGCCGGACCTGTTTCCGCGCCGGGGACCGACGCCCGGAAGGCGCGCGCCGACCTGTCTTTTTTGCCGGAAAATTTTTATATTTTTTACGTAAAACCTATTGCATTTTCTGTTGTGTTGTTTTATAATAAGGTTCACAACGGAGAGAAATGCCGAGAAAATCCATAAATCTGCACATGGATGTAGCTAAATGGAGAGCAAATGCGGAAGGAGGCGGAGCGAAATGGCGTACTTCGGTGAATATTTCTATACGCTGGACGCGTCGAACCGCATCATCCTGCCATCCCGCTTCCGCGAGCCCCTCGGCAGCGAGATCATCCTGTTCAAGGCGAACGAGGGCTGCCTTTTCATTTATGATATGCCCACCTTCGAGCAGATCACCGCGCCTTTGGCTGCCATGACCAAAACGGACGCCGGGCGGCAGATGGTCCGTCGCTTTTATTCGGACGCGTCTCCCGCGTCGCTGGACCGAAGCGGGCGGCTGGTCGTCCCGGCGGACTGCATCGAGCACGCCTCGCTCAAGGACGACGTGGTGGTGCTCGGCGCCGGCAACCGCATCGAGGTGTGGGATAAGGCGGCGTATGAGGCCAGCGTCGGCGACAAGGCAGCGCTCGGCTTCGACGCGTATCCCGAGATCTCGTTCTGAGAAAGGGCGGACCGATATGGAATTCAGGCACGTGCCCGTCCTGTTCCGGGAAACGATCGACTCGCTCGAAATCCGGCCGGACGGCGTTTACGCGGACTGCACGGCGGGCGGCGGCGGACACAGCGCCGCGATCGCGCAGCGTCTCACAACGGGGCGGCTGATCGCCGTGGACCGGGACCCGGACGCGATCGAAACGCTGACCGCGCGCTTTGCGGACAAGCCGAACGTCACGGTCGTTCACGAAAACTTCCTGCGGATCGAGGCGATCCGCGCGCAATACGCGCCCGCGGGCTTTGACGGGATCCTGGCGGATCTCGGCGTCAGCTCTCACCAGCTCGACACGCCCGGGCGGGGATTTTCTTTTCATGCGGACGCGCCGTTGGATATGCGCATGAGTCAGGAAGGCAAAAGCGCGTACGACGTGGTCAACACCTACGACGAAGCGGACCTCCGGCGCATTCTGTACGCCTACGGCGAGGAAAAATGCGCGCCGTCCATCGCGCGGCGGATCGTCGCCGAGCGGCAGAAGAAGCCGATCGAAACGACGCTGGAGCTCGCGGAGCTGGTCAAAACCGCGATCCCCGCGAAAATGCGGCGGGAGGGCGGCCACCCGGCAAGGCGGACCTTTCAGGCGATCCGCATCGAGGTCAACGGCGAGCTGCAGTTTCTGGACGACGCCGTGCACGCGATGTTCGCTTCGCTGAAGGTCGGCGGCGTCCTGTCCGTGATCACCTTCCATTCGCTGGAGGACCGGATCGTGAAAAACGCGTTCCGTTCGTTGACGCAGGGCTGCACCTGCCCCTCCTTCTTCCCGGTCTGCACCTGCGGCAAAACGCCGGCGGGGGAGCTGACCAACCGGGGCGTCGGTCCCGGGGACGCGGAGCTGGAGGAAAATCCGAGGGCGCGCTCGGCGCGTCTGCGCAGCATCAGAAAGCTGAAGGAAGCCTGAGGAGACTTCCGTGAAGATAGAGGAACAAGAAGAAAGACGATAGGGGGATACACATGGCGGCGACAAATTACAACGTCGGTTACGACTTTGACGCGTTTGAAGAGCACGCGCTTTCGCACGCCAACACGGCGCCGAAAAAGGAGCCCGCGCCGGCGGTCCGGCCTCTGAAGAAGGTCAAGCCCAAAACGCGGCGTCAGCAGCAGCAGGAAAGCCGGGTCAGCTTCCGGCGCGGCGTAAAGATCTTTGTGATCGCCGCGGTGCTGCTTTCGGTGCTTTGCATGCAGATCGGCGTGGGGGCGCGCAAGTATGAAATCAACCGGCGCATCACCGAGGTCGAAAACGAGATCAATATCGCGAAAAGCGAAAACGTGCGGCTGAACTCCGTGCTGAGCAATTACGTCAGCATCAGCGAGGTGGACGAGTACGCGACCAAGATCCTGGGGATGCGCAAGCTTGAGAATTATCAGATCGAGTATATCGACCTCTCCGAGGAGGAGGGCGTGATCTATTCCGAAGAGGAAAACAGCTTCTGGAATATTTTCGGGTGACCGGCAGGCCGCCCTTTTTCGGCTGCGGGCATATTTGCGGCGGCCGACGCATAAGATACGTGGGAACAACAGGGCGAAGCGTTTTTCGCCCTTTCCTTTATAAAATAAAAATAAATGAACAGAAAAGGGGGAGTCCGCTTGAAAAAAGACGAAATGCGCGCAACGGGGCTGGCTGCCAAGCGCGGCGTGATCATTCTGATCCTGATCGCCGTGGTCGCGTTTTCCGCCTGCTTTTTCCGCATCGGATACCTGACGGTCATCAAGGGGGACGAATACCGCGAGAAGGCGGAGGCGCAGCAGCTCAGCGACACGACCATCAACGCGGCGCGCGGCACGATCTACGATTCAAACATGAACGTTCTGGCGCAAAGCGCGTCCGTCTGGATGTGCTACATCAATCCCAGCAAGGTGACGGAAAAGAACCGCACGAAGGTGCTGTCCGTCCTCAGCGAAACGCTGGATCTGGACGTGGTGGACCTCGGGCGGCGGATCGACGATAACGCGGGCTACGGCTATCTCAAGATCAAGGGCGAGATCGAATATCAGGATAAGCTCACCCTGCAGGAGCGGGTCCGCGAGAATGAGATCGGCGACGTGATCTTCACGGACCCCGACATCAAGCGCTATTATCCCGGCGCGTCGATGGCGTCCACGCTGATCGGCTTCACCGGCACGGACGGCAACGGGCTTTACGGCCTCGAATATCTCTACGATAAAACGCTGACGGGCACGAACGGCCGCGTCATTACCGCGAAGGATTCCTATCAGCTTGAGCTGGACAACGCCTATGAGGTGGCGTATGAGGCGCGGCAGGGCAGCTCGCTGGTGCTCACGATCAACGGCGAGATCCAGACGATCCTGGAAAACGCGCTGGAAACGGCGCTGGAGGATACGCAGGCGCGCAACGTCTACGGCATTGTGATGGATACCCAGACCGGCGCGATCCTCGGTCTTGCGAACAAGCCCGACTACGATCCCAACGATCCCTTCAACGTGCTGTATCCGCAGCTCACGAACTACTTCGAGCTCAACGGCACGGACGCCGAAAAGGCGGACCCCGTTGCCGCCGCAAGAATGGAGCAGTGGAAGAACAAGAGCATCGCGGACTTCTATTATCCCGGCTCCGTGTTCAAGGTCTTTCTGGTCTCCGGCGCTTACGAGGAGGGTGTGATCGACGAGAACACCACATATGACTGCGTGGGTACCATCACGGTCGGGGACCGTACCATCAAGGACTTCAATCCCACGGGGCACGGCCTCGAAACGCCCCGCACGCTGCTGGTCAATTCCTGCAACACCTTCTCGGTCACGGTCGGCCGCATGATGGGGCAGGAGCTCTATTTCAAATACTTCCAGGCCTTCGGCTTCGCCGAAAAGACCGGCGTGGACCTGCCGGGCGAGGGCAATCCCGTCGTCGGCGTCACCTATCACGATCCCGCCGTGTCCTTCACGATGTCGGACCTTGCGTCCTCCTCCTTCGGGCAGTCCATCAACGTCACGCCTCTGCAGATCGTCACGGCGGTCTCGGCCATCGGCAACGGCGGCAAGCTCATGCAGCCCTACGTCGTCGCGAAGATCCTGGACAGCGAGGGCAATCCGGTCTCCGTCACGCAGCCCACCGTCAAGCGGCAGGTCATCTCGCCCGGCACGGCGGCGACCGTCGCCTCGTGGATGGAGGACGTGGTCAAGGACGGCACCGGTAAAAACGCTTACGTGGCGGGCTACCACGTCGCGGGCAAGACCGGCACCTCCGAAAAGATCGGCGCCAAGGACCAGACCTACATCGGCTCCTTCGCGGGCTTCGCTCCGGTCTCGAATCCGCGCATCAGCGTGGTCATCGTCATCGACGAGCCGCAGGGCGAAAACTACTCCGGCGGTGTCATCGCGGCGCCTGTGGCGGGCGAGATCATCGAAAAGACCCTCACCTATCTCGGCGTCGAGCCGTCCTACGGGGACGGGGAATTCGCGGTGAAGACCGCGCCGGTGCCCTCCGTCGGCGGCATGAGCGTGGAGGACGCGAAGGAGGCGCTCGGCAGAGAGGGCTACGAATATACCGTGCGCGTGGTCGGCGAGGGGCAGACCGTCGTTTCGCAGGTCCCGAACGCAGGCGTCATCACGCCCGTCAACGGCGTCGTGGTGCTGTATACGCAGAACAACGCCGAAAAGGAAATGAGCGAGGTCCCGGATTTCGAGGGGCTCACGGTCTCGCAGGCGAACTACGCCGCCATCGAGGCGGGGCTCAACATCCGCATTTCCGGCTCCGCGTCGATGGAAAACACGGTCGTCGCCTATAAGCAGGACGTGGCCAAGGGCAC
Source organism: Oscillospiraceae bacterium (assembly GCA_902780565.1). Classification (GTDB taxonomy): domain Bacteria; phylum Bacillota; class Clostridia; order Oscillospirales; family Acutalibacteraceae; genus RUG806. Next base: position 11,970 of record CACZGD010000002.1, on the reverse strand, counting down.
GAGCGTCGAAAGCGGCGCGGTGATCACGGTCTCGTTCCGTACCACCAGCGGCGTCCACGATTAACGAACAAATTACGGTGTGAAGGAGAAAGAAATACAAATTCGGAGGTCATCCCTTGAATCTGCGTTTCTTGCTCAACGAGGCCGGTATCCCCTCGACCCAAACCGATACCGAAACCGAGATCGCGAACGTCACGGACTGTCTGGACCGCGTGTCGCCGGGCGCCCTGTTCGTGTGCATCGACGGCGAACGTACGCGCGGCACGTCCCTGATCGAAGCTGCCGCCGCCCGCGGCGCGGTGCGCTTCCTGACCGAGATCCCCACGGACAGACCGGACGCGATCGCCGTCGAAAACGTGCGCCTTTCCTATTCCCGTCTTGCCGCCGCCTTTCACGGGCGGCCGGACGAAAAGCTGAAGCTCATCGGCGTGACCGGCACGAACGGCAAGACCACCACCGCCCGGTATATCGGGCATCTGCTGAACGGCAGCGGCGTCAAATGCGCCTATATCGGCACCGAGGGCGTGGAGATCGACGGCGTCCTTTCCCCGACCGGCTTCACAACGCCCGGCGCGGACCTGTTTTTCGGGGCGCTGGAAAGGGCGGTCAAGGCCGGGTGCAAGGCGATGGCGGCGGAGGTCTCGTCCATGGCGCTCTCGCAGTACCGGGTCCACGGCGCGGCGTTTCGCGTCGGGGTGCTCACGAACGTCGGCACCGATCACTTGGATTATCACCGCACCCCCCGGGCGCTGGCGGAGGCGAAAAGCCGTCTGGCAACGCTGTCGGACACGATGCTCGTCAACGGGGACGACGCCTACGCCCCGCTGTTTCAGGAGGCGCACAGGGGCAGGACCTGCCTCTACTCCACCCGGGCGATCCTGAGCGATTTCTCCGCCCGGAACATCCGGCAGCAGGGCTTTGCGACCTCGTTTCTGTACCTGAACGGCAAAACCGCCGTCCCGCTGAAGCTCCCGACCCCCGGCGTGTTCGCGGTGTATAACGCATTGGCGGCGCTCGCGGCGTGCGAGCTGGCGGGCGCGGACCCCGAACGGCTGTTCCCGCTGGTCGAAACGCTGCCGAATCCCCCGGGCAGGGCGCAGCTCCTGCAAAAGAACGGCGTCACGGTGTGCGTCGATTTCGCGCACACGCCCGAGGCGCTGTCGGCGATCCTCACCGCCCTGCGGGCGGCGTCCGACGGGCGCCTGATCGCCGTGTTCGGCGCAGGCGGGGACCGGGACGGGACCAAGCGCCCGATCATGGGCAGGGTCGCTTCTTCCCTCGCGGACGAGGTGATCCTCACGTCCGATAACCCGCGGCACGAAGATCCCGACGCCATCATCGCGGCGATCGCGGGCGGGGCGCGTGGACGCAAAAACGTGTTCCGCGAGCCGGACCGGGGGCGCGCCATCGCGCTGGCGCTGAAAAAGGCGCGGCCGGGCGACACGGTGCTGATCGCGGGCAAGGGCAGCGAAACGACCCAGACGGTCGGGGACAGAAAGCTCCCGTTTTCGGATCTCGAAACGGTGCGCGCGCTATGAGCGCATAACGCCCTTATATAATGGAAAAAATATTAATTACATCATTCTTATTCGTCAACTTCATGCCGCGGTCGCAACCCGACGGGCGGTAACAATGCGCATTCTCCGGTTCCCGCGGCAGGCGCGAAAAGAAAGGATTTGGTCAAATGAAAATCTGGATGGCTGTGATATTGAGCGTGACGGTGGGCTTCGCGGTCTCGTTTTTACTGGGCTTTGTTGTGATCCCGTGGCTGCGTCGGCTGCATTTCGGGCAGACGATCCTCGATATCGGTCCCTCCTGGCATAAAAAGAAGCAGGGCACGCCCACCATGGGCGGCTTCCTGATCATCGCGGGCTTCGCGGTGAGTCTTGCGGTCGTGCTGCTCACGGCGTTCGCGCGCGGCACGGATCTCGTCGCCGGGGAAGGGGAGTTCGGACGGGACGCGCGTTACGTCAAGATCTTCGCCGGCATCGCCATGAGCGTCGGCTTCGCGCTGATCGGCTTCATCGACGACTATATCAAGGTCGTCAAAAAACGGAACCTCGGCCTGACCGAGCTGCAGAAAACGGTGATGCAGCTTCTGTGTATCGCGGGCTTTCTGACCTCCGTTTCGTTTCAGGATACCTCCATGTTCGTGCCGTATTATACGGGCGGCGTGATCGATTCCAAAATCCTGTTCTGGGTCGTGGGCGTGATCGCGATCTACTGCACCGTGAACGCCGCGAACTTCCTGGATGGCGCGGACGGTCTGTGCGCCAGCGTAACGAGCGTGATCTGCGTCGGCTTTGCGGTCTGCGCGGCGCTCTATAAATTCGTCGGCGTCGGCATCGTCGCCTCCGCCCTGTTCGGGGCGCTGGTCGGCTATCTCATGTGGAACTGGAACCCCGCCAAGGTCATGATGGGGGACGTGGGCTCGCTGTTCCTCGGCGGCATGGTCTGCACCATGGCTTACGCGCTGGACGCGCCGTGGGCGATTTTGTTCATCGGCGTGATCTACGTCGCGGAGTTCGGCTCGGACGTGCTGCAGATCGTCTACGTCAAAACGCACCGCGGCAAAAAGCTGTTCCGCATGGCGCCCATCCATCACCACTACGAGCTCGGCGGCTGGAGCGAGAAAAAGCTCTGCGTCGTGTTCTCCCTCGTCACCCTGCTCGGCTCCGCCGCCGCCGTCGCGCTGTTTTACTTCGGCGGGACCGCGCTGAAATGACCGCAAAACCGTAAAGGAAAACAGCTTTACATACCCCAGGACCGGAGGAAAGTAACTATGGCCCCAAAGAAAGGCGCGGCAAAGCTCATCCGCAAATATTTCAACGTGGACGGCGGGATCGATATCCTGTTCTTCACGTTCCTGATGGCAATCCTTGTGATCGGCCTGATCATGATGTATTCCGCGAGCTACGTCTACGCGTACCAGTACACTGCGAATCACGACTCCGCCTACTACTTCAAACGGCAGTTTATTTGGGTTCTGCTGGGCGTAGCCGCGATGCTCGTGATCTCCCGGATCAATTACAAGACGTTTGAAACGCTGTTCGCGGTCGCCGGAACCGGCGTGTCGTGGCTGCTGCTGGGCGTGGCGCTGATCATGCCGGCGCATAACGGCACGCACCGGCACATCTATATCGGCGGCTTTCAGTTCCAGCCGTCGGACCTTGCGAAGTTCGCGCTGATCCTCACGCTCGCCGCGATGCTGGATAAATACCACGAGGCGATTGTAAGCAAAAAACCTTTACAGAGCAATCTTGCGCGTAAAGTAAACGAGACGTTCAACCGGCCCATCCTGAATTATTCGGTCCGCGCCATCCTGCTGATGGGGCTCGTGATCATGATCTACGCGGGGCTCGTCATCGCGGGCAGCCATCTGTCCGGCACCATCCTGATCGTTGCGATCGGCGTGGTCATGCTCTATCTCGGCGAGGTCCGCGGCAAGTGGTTCGTGGCGGGGATCATCGGCGCCGGGATGCTGCTCATGCTCCTGTGGAACACGGACCTGCTCAAGGGCTACATGCAGGACCGCATCTACGCGTGGCAGCACAAGGATTTCGATCCGCTCGGCGCGCGCTGGCAGATCAATCAGGCGCTGTACGCCATCGGCTCCGGCGGGCTGTTCGGCAAGGGGATCGGGCAGTCCACCCTCAAGCATCTCTACGTGTCCGAGCCGCAGAACGACATGATCTTTTCCATCGTGGTGGAGGAGATCGGGCTCGTCGGCGCGGGGATCATCCTGATCCTGTTCGCGCTGCTCATCTGGCGCGGGGTCGTGATCGGCATCAACTGCCCGGACCGCTACGGCGCGCTCATTGCGATGGGCGTGGTGTTCCAGGTGGGCATTCAGGTGATCCTGAACATCCTTGTCGCCACGGACTCCATCCCGAATACCGGCATCCCGTTCCCGTTCTTCTCCTACGGCGGCACGGCCATGCTCGTGAACCTGGCGGAAATGGGCTTCGTGCTCAGCATATCCCGCCGATCAAAAATCAGGAGGTAAGCTTATGCGAGTCGTATTCGCGGCGGGCGGCACCGGCGGGCACATCAACCCCGCGCTTTCGGTGGCAGGCCTGCTCAGACAAAAATATCCGGACGCGAAGATCCTGTTCATCGGCGCGAAGGACAAAATGGAGACCACCCTCGTCCCGAAGGCGGGCTTCGACTTCGCCGCCATCGAGATCAGCGGCTTCCAGCGTTCCTTTTCCCCCGCGAACGTGATCTATAATCTCGGCACGCTCAAAAAGCTCCTGTTCGTCACGGGGCAGTGCAAAAAGCTTCTGCGGGACTTTCAGCCGGACGTCGTGGTCGGCTTCGGCGGCTACGTCAGCGGGCCGGTCGTGCGCACCGCGCACAAGCTCGGCATCAAAACCGCGATCCACGAGCAGAACGCCTTCCCGGGCAAGACCAATATCGCATTATCAAAATACGCGGACGTCGTGATGCTCACCTCCATGAACGCCGCCCCGCGCATGAAGCCGAAGCACGAGCCTGTGCTCACGGGTCTGCCCGTGCGCGCGGAGCTGATGGCGGCGGACAGGGCGGCCTCCCGCAAAAGGCTGGGGCTGCCGGACGATATCCCGGTCGTCCTCGCCACCGGCGGGTCCCTCGGCGCGGAGAGCATCAACCGCGCCATGTGCGAGCTGCTGCCGGCTTTTCAGGATAAAAACGTCTATTTCCTGCACGGCTACGGCCAGCTCGGCACGTTCGTGCCCGAGGTCCTGAAGGAAAAGGGTGTGCCGCTCGTGACGGACAAACACCGCGTGAGCGAATATATTTACGACATGGCGGACTGCATGGCGGCGGCGGACCTCGTGATCAGCCGCGCGGGCGCGTCGTCGCTGGCGGAGATCCAGGCGCTGGGCAAGGCGAGCGTGCTGATCCCGTCCCCCTACGTTGCCGAAAACCATCAGTATCACAACGCGATGGCGCTGGCGGAGAAAAATGCCGGGCTCGTGATCGAGCAAAAGGATCTGAACGCCGGGAAGCTGGGCGCGATCGTGGACGAGCTGATCGAAAACCCCGCGCGTTTCGCCGAGATCGGCCGCAACGCCCGCAACATGGCGGTCACGGACGCCAAGGAGCGCATTCTGGAGCAGGTCCTTTCCCTGCTTTGAGTTTCACCCGGTTAAGCCCTCGTTCATAGAATGCTCCGAACGCTGTGAAAGGGCTGATCGAATGCATACGTTTCTGATCCGCGGGGGCGTGCCCCTGCAGGGGGACCTCCGTTGTCCGGGCGCGAAAAACAGCGCCCTGCCGGTGCTGGCGGCAAGCCTGCTGCCGGTCGGCAAAACCGTGATCCGCGGCGCGCCCGCCATCACGGATACCGAAAGCGCCGTGCGCATCCTCACGCACCTCGGGGCCGTCTGCGAGCGGCAGGGGCGCGAGCTGACCGTGGACGCGGGCGGCGACGTGACCGGCGTGATCCCGGAGGACCTGATGCGCGAAATGCGCTCCTCCTTTATTTTTCTCGGCGCCCTGCTCGCAAGGACCGGATTTGCGGAGATTTCCCTGCCCGGCGGGTGCGAGATCGGGCAGCGGCCCATCGACCTGCATCTCTACGCCATGAAGCGCCTCGGCGCCGTGGTGACGCAGGAGGCGGGCAGAATAAGGTGCGAAGCGCCGAACGGGCTGACCGGGGCTAAGATCCATCTCTCGTTCCCGAGCGTGGGGGCAACGGAAAACGCCATGATCGCGGCGGCGCTGGCAAAGGGCGAGACCGCGATCGAAAACGCGGCGCGGGAGCCGGAGATCAGCGATCTCGCGGACTGCCTCAACGCCATGGGCGCGGACGTGCGCGGCGCGGGCGGGTCCTCCGTCCGGATTCGGGGCGTCAAAGCGCTGCATCCCTGCGTCCACCGCATTATTCCGGACCGTATCGTCGCGGCGACGTTTCTGCTCGCTGGCGCGATCACCGGCGGCAGCGTGCGGGTCATGGACGTCATCCCGGGGCATCTCGGGCCCATCCCGGACCTGCTGGAGCAGACCGGCTGCAGGGTCGAAACGGGGCCGGACAGCGTCGCGCTCACGGCGGCAAAGCGTCCCGTGTCGGTCGGCACAGTGCGCACCATGCCCTATCCCGGGTTTCCCACGGACGCGCAGGCGCCCTTCACCGCCTATCTCGGGCTGTGCCGGGGCACGGGCGTGGTGATCGAGACCATTTTTGAAAGCAGATATAAATACGTGGCGGAGCTTTCCCGCTTCGGCGCGCGTATCCGTACCGATTCCCGCATGGCGGTGGTGGAGGGCGTGGACGCCTATGTGCCCGCGAACGCGCTGGCGCCGGATCTGCGCGGCGGGGCGGCGCTGGTGCTGGCGGCGCTGGCGGCGCCGGGCGAAAGCCGCATCGAAGGCGCGCGGCATATCGACCGGGGCTATGAACCGCTTGAAATCAGTCTCGGCTCCCTCGGGGCCGATATCAGAAGGATTTGATCGAATGAAAGAGAAGAGAAGGGACTATGCATCCGAAACCGTGCCCAAAAGCGAACGGATGAAAAACGAGGCGGACCGCCGGAAAAAGCTCAAGCGCCGCGCGGAGATCCGTCTGGGGCTGCTGCTGCTCGCCCTGATCGTGATCATCGGGGCGGTGTTCTCCATATTTTATTTCAAGGCGAAAAAGGTTACGGTGGTCAACGCCGCGATCCGCTATTCGGACGCGGAGATCGCCGCGGCGGCGGGCATTAAGGAAGACGAAAGCCTGCTGCTCCTGAACGCGGACGCCGTCTCCGCGCGCATCCTGCGGCAATTGCCGTATATCGGCGAGGCCACGGTGAAGCGGCGCATCCCGGACGAGGTGGTCATCACGGTGGAATACGCGAAGCCCACGCTTGCGGTGGAAACCGGGATCGGCTACGTGCTGCTCGATTCCGCGGGCAAGGTCCTGCAGACGGGCGTTTCCCGCCTCGCGGACTACACCGCGCTCGTTTACGGCTCCAACGTGACCGAGGCCACCCCGGGGCAGACGGTCGTGTTCGAGGATGAAGGCTTCCTGGAAAAGCTGACGAAGCTGGTCTCGGAATTCGAGGCGGCGGGCTTCCATAACGTCACGGCTTACGACCTCAACGACCTGACGGACGTGGTCGTCGAGGTGAATTTCTATATCAACGTACGTTTCGGCAACATTAACCGCATCGCGGGCAAGCTGAAGTTCGGCAAGGCCGCCATCGAAAGCCAGCTCAAAAAGGGCGGCGCGAACCCCGCCAAGCTCGTGGTGGACCTCACGGACGGCAACACCGCCATCGTGCGCACGCAGTCCGCGATCGAAGCGTCCAAGGAGGCCGCGCGGCGCAACAAGTTCCTCGCGTCCCTGACCCCGGAGGAGCGCGCGTCGCTGGAAGCCTCCGAAAAAGCCGCCGCAAGCGCCGAGGACGCCGCAAACGCGGACCCGGACGACGGCGGGGAGGGCTACGACGAAGATTACGACGAAGATGACGGCTACGATTACGACGAAGATTACGACGAAGATTACGACGCGGACTACGACGCGGACTACGAGGAGAGTTACGGCGCGGACGACGGCGAAGACTACGGCGCGGACGACGGCGGCGAATGACCCCCGGAACCCCTCCGGACCCGGAAAAACGTCGAAAAACCGGAAAAATCTTAAGAATAAATATTTATTTAAGACTTGAAATTTATAGTAATGTGTGATACACTAAATCAGACAATGAAAAATTAACGCTATTATGGTTCGGAGGATAAAAAATATGGGATTTGAAATGTCTACTGAATATGATCTTGTAACACAGATCAAGGTCGTGGGCGTCGGCGGCGGCGGCGGAAACGCGGTCAACCGCATGGTGGAATCCGGCGTGCAGGGCGTGGAATTCATCGCCGTGAACACGGATAAGCAGGTGCTGCTCAGCTCCAAGGCCACCACCAAGATCCAGATCGGCGAAAAGGCGACCTGCGGTCAGGGCGCCGGCAGCAAGCCCGAGATCGGCAAGCGCGCCGCGGAAGAGAGCATGGAGGCCCTCAACGAGGTCCTGCAGGCGACGGACATGGTGTTCATCACCGCCGGCATGGGCGGCGGCACCGGCACGGGCGCGGCGCCCATCATCGCGCAGCTTGCGAAGGATAAAGGCATCCTCACGGTCGGCATCGTCACCAAGCCCTTCGAGTTCGAGGGCAAGCGCCGTATGCAGCAGGCGGAGGCCGGCATCGCGGAGCTCGCGCAGCACGTGGACAGCCTCATCGTGATCCCCAACGAGCGCCTGAAGCTGGTCTCCGACCAGAAGATCACCCTGCTCAACGCCTTCTCCGTCGCGGACGACGTGCTGCGGCAGGGCGTGAAGAGCATTGCGGAGCTCATCAAGATCCCCGGCATCATCAACCTCGACTTCGCGGACGTCACCTCCGTCATGAAGGATGCGGGCCACGCGCACATGGGCGTGGGCAGAGCGCAGGGCAAGGAAAAGGCGGAGGCCGCCGCCAACGCCGCGATCTCCAGCCCGCTGCTTGAGACCACCATTCAGGGCGCCAAGGGCGTGATCATCCTGATCTCCGCCTCCACGGATATCTCGCTGGACGACGTGGATACCGCCGCGACCATCGTCAAGAACGCGGCGTCCGACGACGCGAACATCATCTTCGGCGTCTCCACCGACGCGGAGCTGGACGACGAAATGGTCGTCACCGTGATCGCCACGGGCTTCGGCACCGACAACAACGTCACGGCCGTGCGTCCCGCCGAGACTCCCGCGCCCGCCGCGAGAAGGGAAAGGGAGCGCGAGGAACCCGTCATCGTGCCCGTGCAGCCCGCCAGACCGAAGAAGGAAGAGACCACGCTGGACGACGATATCTCCGATATCTTCAACATGTTCAAGAACAAATAAACACGCAAATAACTTACGGGGATGACGAATCCCCGTTTTTGGTTTTTATCGAAAGGATTCAGTTTATGGCAGACAACAACAAAAAAATGGTAGACGCCATCACCGCGATGGAGGAGGATTTTGCGAAATGGTACACGGACGTCGTCAAAAAGGCGGATCTGGTGGACTATTCCGGCGTAAAGGGCTGCATGGTCATCAAGCCCTACGGCTACGCGATCTGGGAGCTGATCCAGAAGCAGCTTGACGAGCGCTTCAAGGAGCTGGGGCACGAAAACGTGTATATGCCCATGTTCATCCCGGAGTCCCTGCTGCAGAAGGAAAAGGACCACGTGGAGGGCTTCGCGCCCGAGGTGGCGTGGGTCACGCACGGCGGCAGCGAGCCGCTGCCGGAGCGTCTTTGCGTGCGTCCCACCAGCGAGACCCTGTTCTGCGAGCACTACGCGAACGCGGTGCATTCGTGGCGCGACCTGCCGAAGCTCTATAACCAGTGGTGCTCCGTCGTGCGCTGGGAAAAGACCACGCGTCCGTTCCTGCGTACCCGCGAGTTCCTGTGGCAGGAGGGGCACACCATCCACGCCACCGCGGAGGAAGCGATCCATGAGACGGAGCAGATGCTCAACGTCTACGCCGATTTCTGCGAAAACGTGCTGAACATGCCCGTGGTGCGCGGCAGAAAGACCGAAAGCGACAAGTTCGCGGGCGCGGAGGCCACCTACGCCATCGAAGCCATGATGCACGACGGCAAGGCGCTGCAGGCGGGCACCTCCCATTACTTCGGGGACGGCTTCGCAAGGGCGTTCGGCATCACGTTTACGGATAAGGAGAATAAGCTGCAGTACGTCCATCAGACCTCCTGGGGCGTCACCACGCGTCTCATCGGCGCCATCATCATGTCCCACGGCGACAATAACGGTCTGGTCCTGCCGCCCAAAGTCGCGCCCACGCAGGTGGTCGTGATCCCGATCGCCGCGCATAAGCCCGGCGTCAACGAAAAGGCGCAGGAGCTGGTGGAGCGTCTGAAAAAGACCTTCCGCGTCAAGGCGGACTTCTCCGATAACTCCGCGGGCTGGAAGTTCGCGGAATACGAAATGAAGGGCGTGCCGCTGCGTCTGGAGCTCGGGCCCAAGGATATCGAAAAGAACCAGTGCGTGCTGGTCCGGCGCGACAACCGCGAAAAGACCTTTGTGTCGCTGGACGACCTCGAAGGCGAGATCGCCCGCCTGCTGGACGCCGTCGGGCAGGGCCTGTACGATAAGGCTGCCGCGAACATCGAGGCGCGCACCTACCGCTGCCGGACGATGGACGAGATCAAGGCGCAGCTCGCCGAACACGGCGACGGCTTCGTCAAGGCCATGTGGTGCGGGGACGAGGCGTGCGAGGACAAGGTCAAGGAAGAGACCGGCGTCGGCTCCCGCTGCATCCCCTTCGCCCAGGAAAACCTCGGCGACGTCTGCGTTTGCTGCGGCAGACCCGCAAAGCACATGGTGCTTTGGGGCAACGCGTATTGATACAGGCAGTCTGTCCGGCCGGTTCGTCCGGCAGAAAGGACTTTTCCTATGCAAAGATGCAAGATCTGCGGCAGCTTCGTGAACGATAACGCGCGCCTTTGCACGTTTTGCGGCAGCGACGCGCTGCAGCCGGTCCGCCCGGCGCCGCCGGTCCCCCCGGAGAATCGGGACCGCGTAAAACCTGCGGACCCCGGGAAAGAAAAAACCAAACGGACCGCGATCATCGCGGGCGCTTCCGGCGCCGCCGTGGTGGTGATCGCCGCGGTCGTCCTCGTCGCCGTCCTGCTCGGCGGCAAGGGGAAGGATACCGTGATCGTCTACCGGGATTCTCCCGCGAAAAGCGAGGACGCGGCGGAAACCAATGCCGCCCCGGTGATCGATCAGGCGGTGCTGCAGACCCTGCCCGCCAGAACCACCCAACCCACCACGGAACCCACCACCGTCCCGCCGACGACGCAGCCCCCCACAACGCTTCCGCCCGCAACGCTTCCGCCCGTGACCGAGGCCCCTGCAACCGAGCCGCCGGCGCAATACGGCGGGATTTCCCCCACCCACCGGGTCAGTTCCGATACCCCCTCGCACGCGGGCATTGTGGTGCGCGCCGCCTCCTCCTATCAGAGCGAAAAGCTGGCGGTCCTTGCTGAAGGGACCGCAGTGGAGCTGCTGGACGGGCGGGAGGTCAACGGCTACGTTTACGTCGCCTTCCTGTCGGGCGGGGCGCGGACCCTCGGCTGGGTCATGCCGGATTATCTCACGCCACTCGGCTGAAAAACACGGAACGCAAAACCAATTGACATACAAAAACATCAAAGATCGGAAAGGAGCACGCATATGAAAATTCTGTTGGTCGGCGCCGGTTCCATCGGCGGCACTACCGCCGTCATGTTCAAGGAGCACGGCGTGGACATCGAGATCGCGGAGGCGAACAAGGAGCGCGCGGAGAAGATCCGCACCGAGGGGCTTCGCCTCACGGGCGCGCTGGGGGACCACTGCCAGAAGCTGACGGTCTATACCGGCGTGGAGGAGATCGAAAACACCTACGACGTGTGCATCATCGCCACGAAGTTTTTCGCCCTGCAGGCGGTCGCGAAGGCCTATCTGCCGGTCGTGAAAAAGAACGGCCTGTTCGTGTCCATGCAAAACGGCATCTGCACGGGCCGTCTTGCCGAGGTCGTGGGCCGCAACCGCACGGTCGGCTGCATGATCGGCTTCGGCGCAACGCTGAAGCCCGACGGCACCATCAACGTGACCTCCGGCGGCGAGCTGAAGATCGGGCGGCTCAACGGCGTCATGGACCAGCAGATCGCGGAGCTGGCGTCGGTGTATAACGCCCTGCTGCCCACGAAGGCCGTCAAAAATATCGACGAATATCTCTATTCCAAGCTGATCGTGAACTCCTGCATCAACTCCATCGCGCCGCTCACCGGGCAGACCGTGGGCGTGATGATGGAATCGGATAAGGCCAAGGCGATCTTCCTCGAGATCGCGCGCGAAGGGACCTTCGTCGCCAAGAAGCTCGGCATGCACATCCCGCCCTACGCCAAGGTGCTCAATTACAACCTGCTGATCCTCAGCGAAGCCAAGTGGTTCAAAAAGCTCTGCGCCGCCGTCACGGGCGTGGTCGG
>CACZGD010000001.1 GCA_902780565.1 Oscillospiraceae bacterium | reverse complement strand
CGAGCTCATCTGCATATTTGGCTTGAAAAATACTTATAGCTTCTTCCAATGAAGCAGCGTTAATCTCTTTGTATTCGGTGTATGGCCTTTCAAAACCAAGTGCGAGGGCACTATTTTGGTGTAAGCGTAATTCTTTTTCTGTATCATATTTTGAAAAAAATAGTTTGTAAATCATAATTGCAATCTCATTTCTCTAAAATTTTCTTAATTATAACAAATGTTTCGATATAAGTCAAACATAATGAGCGCTAAAATACTACCATGTAAGTGAGTGTCGCTTCTTAGATAGAACTGTTTGAAAATGGATTGGCTTTATGGTGACAATCAGGTGTCCGCAACGTTTATTTTTGCGTTGGAGAATGAGCAAGACTTTGTTGGCGAAAAGACAAAAGGGTAAATACCCCGTGTGTCATGGCACTCGTACGGAACCGGAACGCACATATTTGCGGATCGCAGAAATCCCAGGAAAACCTTGCTGAAAAGGAAAAGACAGGACAACATTTCGTCATCCTGTCTGTGGTCGGAGTGACGGGATTCGAACCCACGACCTCTTGGTCCCGAACCAAGCGCACTACCAAACTGTGCCACACCCCGAAAGCTCAATCATTATAGCATGAATCGCGGGTGTTGTCAATAATAATTTTCGGAAGTACGGAGATTTCTGAAAGTTTTTTACGTTTGTTTCGCATCAGCCGCCGATTGGCATAAGATCGTGCCCCGGAGAAGCGAATCGTTCAGACAGCCGAGGGCGCAAAAAGAACGCGCCTGTGCGGCAGGGAAGCGCCGCACAGGCGTCATCATTATTTCCGGCTTTCGGTATTCTTCAGGGTCACGTCGTGATAGCCGCCTTCCACGATGCTGACGGCGGAGACCAACGTGAGCTTGGCTTTTTCGTGCAGCTCCGGGATCGTGAGCACGCCGCAGTTGCACATGGTGGACTTGACCTTGTAAAGGCTCTTTTCCACGTTGTCGTGGAGGGGACCGGCGTAGGTCACGTAGGAATCGACGCCTTCTTCAAAGCTGAGCTTGGAGCTGCCGCCGAGGTCATAGCGCTGCCAGTTCTTGGCGCGGTTGGAGCCTTCGCCCCAGTACTCCTTCACGTAAGCGCCGTTGATCATCAGCTTGTTCGTGGGGCTCTCGTCGAAGCGGGCGAAGTACCTGCCCAGCATCACGAAATCCGCGCCCATGGCAAGGGCAAGCGTGATGTGATAATCGTGCACGATGCCGCCGTCAGAGCAAACGGGGACGTAGATCCCGGTCTCTTCGTAATACTTATTGCGCTCGTTGACCACGTCGATGATCGCGGTGGCCTGCCCTCTGCCGATGCCCTTGGTCTCGCGGGTGATGCAGATGGAGCCGCCGCCGATGCCGACCTTAACGAAATCCGCGCCTGCCTCCGCAAGGAAGCGGAAGCCTGCCGCGTCGACCACGTTGCCGGCGCCTACCTTGACGGAATCGCCGTATTTTTCCCGGATGAAATCGATGGTCTGCTTCTGCCAGCAGGAGTGCCCTTCGGAAGAGTCGATGCACAGCACGTCCGCGCCGGCTTCCACCAGAGCGGGCACGCGCTCCTTATAGTCTCTCGTGTTGATCCCGGCGCCGGTCATGAAGCGCTTGTCATTGTCCAGCAGCTCGTTCGGATGGTTCTTGTGACTGTCGTAGTCCTTGCGGAACACGAAATACACCAGATTCCCGTTATCGTCCACGATCGGCAGGGAATTGAGCTTGTGATCCCAGATGATGTCGTTGGCGACCTTCAGGCTTGTGCCGAGCGGGGCGGTGACGAGTCTTTCGATCGGCGTCATGAATTCCCTGACTTTGAGCGAGGGGTCCATGCGGGAAACGCGGTAGTCACGGCTGGTGACGATGCCCATCAGCTTGCCGCCGGAGGTCCCGTCGTGGGTGATCGCGATGGTGGAGAAGCCGTTCTTTTCCTTCAGGGCGATCACGTCGGCAAGCGTGTCTTCGGGCGTCAGGTTCGAGGCGCTGACGACAAAACCGGCCTTGTAGTTTTTAACGCGCGCGACCATGGCGGCCTCATCCTGAATGGTCTGGGACCCGTAGATGAAGGACATGCCGCCCTCTTTTGCCAGCGCGATGGCAAGCGTATCGTTGGAAACGGACTGCATGATAGCGGAGACCATGGGCACGTTCAGGGAGATCGCGGGTTCTTCCCCTTTTTTGAACTTGACAAGCGGAGTTTTCAGACAGACGTTGGCGGGGATGCAATCTTCACTCGTATACCCGGGAATAAGCAGATATTCGCTGAAGGTGTGGGAGGGCTCTGCATAATAAAAAGCCATGGATATCAGTCCTTTCGCATATTTTATTAAATATAGCATGTTCGCGCGAGATTTGTCAACCGTTTTTTGCGTCCGGCTTTTGTTTTTGTGCGATTTCAGTGCGATTTCCCGCCCTTCATGCAAATCAAGTCTTGACGAACCGTGAAAATGCTTTTATACTAAGAACCGAAACGTTCTTTATGACGCGCCGCGGAGCGCTGCCTGCATCTGCCGCGCTGATTGTAAAAAGACGGAAACGGAGAGTTTGAATATGGAAAACATGACGGAAAAGCAGATCCTTGCGCATGAGATCTATAACGGCAAGATCCTGCACGTGTTTTATGACGATGTGGAGCTGCCGAACGGCAGGCCCGCGATCCGGGAGTATATCCGGCATATCGGCGCGGCCTGTGTGGTGCCGGTCACGGACGACGGCAGGGTTTATATGGTACGGCAGTTCCGCTATCCCTTCGGCAAGGTGCTGCTGGAGGTCCCGGCGGGAAAGCTGGACAGCCGCGAGGAGGACCCGCTGGAGGCCGCGAAGCGCGAGCTGCGGGAGGAGACCGGCGCGACCGCTGCCGAATGGGTCGATCTCGGCGCGTTTTATCCCACCTGTGCCTATTCGGACGAAGTGATCCACGTTTATCTCGCCGACGGGCTTTCCTTTGGGGAAATGGACCCGGATGAGGACGAATTCATCGCCCCCGAGGCCATTCCGCTGGAGCGGCTGGTGGAGATGATCATGGCAGGGGAGATCTGCGACGGCAAGACCCAGACGGCGCTGCTGAAAGCCTATCTGTATCTGCAGCGTAAAAATGCCGGGAATTAAGTATGATTTAAGGGCCGCGCCGGATAATGAGATCAAACGAACAAGAATAAGGAGAACGGTTATATGCAGATCCTGGTCGTAGAGGACGAGCGGCGCCTTGCGGAGGCGCTGGGGCAGATCCTGCGGGAAAAAAAGTATATGGTCGATCTCGCGTACGACGGACGCGACGGACTCGATATGGCGATGAGCAGCATTTATGACGTGATCATTCTGGACGTGATGCTGCCGAAGATGAATGGGATCGACGTCGCCCAGAATCTGCGCAAGGAGAAGATCGCCACCCCGATCCTGATGCTGACCGCGAAGGATCAGATCTCGGACAAGGTCAAGGGGCTGGACGCCGGCGCGGATGATTATATGACGAAGCCCTTTTCGCCGGACGAGCTGCTGGCGCGTGTGCGCGCGCTGACGCGCAGACAGGGCGAGGTCGTGATGGACACGGTGGAATTCGGGGATCTGGTCCTGAATCTCTCCACCTGCGATCTGAGCTGCGGCGATAAGAGCGTGCATCTGAACTTCAAGGAATTCGAAATCATGAAGATCCTGCTCGGGAACAATCAGAACGTCACAACAAAGGACGATCTGATCGTCAAGGTCTGGGGATATGATTCCAACGCGGTTGACAACAACGTGGAGGTCTATATTTCCTTCCTGCGCAAAAAGCTGGATTTCATCGGAACCGATGTGGAGATCGTATCCCTCAGAAAAATCGGGTACCGGTTAGGGGTCAAAAAGGATGCTTAAAAAACTCAGACGCCGTTTCATGACGATTTGGATGACGATCATCACGGTCGTGCTGATCGTCTTTTTTATCATGATCACGGGGATCCTGTTCTTCCGGATCACGGCCAGCGTGCAGAGCACGCTGCGCAATTATTCCTCCGAGAATTACGCGTCCAAATCCTTCGAGGTCGGCAGTGGCGACGAATCCTCCGAGAGCTACGCGCTCGATCCCGGCAGTATCTGCGTCGTCAGCATCAATCAGAGCGGAACGCGCGCCTATGTGGATTCCGGCCACGGCTGGATGGAAGAGGACGTGCTCGTGAATTCGATCTCATACGTCATGAAGGAAAACGCGACCTTCGGCGTGATCCTGAAGTATAATCTTTTCTATTACAAAACAGACCTGCAGCTCGGCACGCGGATCGCGTTCGCGGACGCGACGCCGTATTATAACTACCTGAAGGACGTCCTGCTGTACGACGGCCTGATTTTCGTCGTGATCCTGCTCGGTCTGTTCTTTGTGACCTCAAAGCTCGCTACGCTCTTCATCAAGCCGGTGGAGCGGGCGTGGGCGCAGCAGCAGAACTTCATCGCGGACGCGTCCCATGAGCTGAAAACGCCGCTGACCGTGATCCTGGCGAACAGCAACATTCTGCTTTCGCACAGTCATGATACGATCGAGGACCAGCGCAAATGGATCGAATCGACCAATGAAGAGGCCGCGCACATGAAGGACATGGTCGATAAAATGCTGTATCTTGCGAAGAGCGAGAACATGAAAGCGGCGGTCGTGAAGACTGACGTTCCGATCTCCGATCTCGCGACCAAGCTCATTCTGCAGTTCGAGCCGGTCGCGTTCGAGGCGGGCGTCACGATCGAATCCGAGATCGAGCATAACGTTTCGATCCTGGCGGATTACACGGCGGTCAATCAGATCATTCACATCCTGATCGACAACGCGGTCAAATACGCGGGTCTCGGCGGAACGGTCAAGGTGGAGCTGTACCGGAAAAGGGATTCCGTTTACCTCGTGACGCATAACACGGGCGCGCCGATCCCGGAGGAGGATCTCCCGCACATTTTTGAGCGGTTTTACCGTTCGGACAAAGCGCGTACGGCAGGCTCCGGCTACGGGCTCGGGCTCGCGATCTGCAAATCGTTGGCGGAAGCGCAGCGCGCGGTCGTGACCGTAACGTCCGATGCCGAGAACGGAACTGTGTTTACCGTTCGCTTCCAGAAACAGAAATAAAGAAAAACGGCAGCCGGGGCAATTCCCGACTGCCTGTTTTTTATTATCAGATCTCAACGTACATCCACGGCAGCTTTGCCGCGATCGCGCCGCGGTAGTTGACGTCCGTCTGCTCGTAATAGTTCAGTCCATAATAGCTGTAATAGGAATGCGAACGGCTCCATTCGGGATCGTAAACCAACCCGTCGATCTCCGCCCAGCCGTGTCCGCCGCTGTTGCAGCAGTAGACGTTCTCATAACCGATCGCCTTTGCCATGAACGCGAAGGCCGCCGCGTAGCTGAAGCAGTTCCCGCCGCCGTCCACGAACATATCGTTGGCGTACAGGATCGGCCAATCCTCCCCGAGATAATGCGGGGACCGGGGATTGTACTCCCGATAGGCGGTCTTGACGTAAACGAAAGAGGCGTAAAGCTTTTCCTCCATCGTCATATCCGGCGTCGTTGCGTCGTCAACGGCAAGAAAGGCGCGGTACAGCGTGCGGTTGTAGGCGGTGATCACTTCCTGCGCGATCCCTTCCCGCACGATCCAGCTTTTTCCGTCCGAATAAAGCACGCCGCGGTAGCTGGAATCCGGGACGCCGTTATAACAATACAGATATGCGCCGTCGCTGTACTGCACGCTTTCCCCGCCCGGCAGCGTGCCGTCGCTGTTGAAGAAGGTCCACGTCCCATCGATCAGGTTCCAGCCAACCGTGAGCAGACCGCAGTTGAGGCATACCCGCGGCTGTGCGGCAGAGGGAACCGGCCAGCGATGCCCTGTTGCGGGCAGCGTGACCGCGATCCGGTTGCCGCAGGTCGCGCACGCCCGTACGTTTTTGCCGTCGGACGTGCAGGTTGCGGGCAGCAGCTCCTCGTCGCGGTAGCGGTGCCCGAGCGCCGGGATCTGCAATTCTCGTGAAACGCCGCAGCCCTCACAGCGGACCGTCATGCGTCCCGTCTCGGTGCAGGTCGGTTTCTCCGCAGTCTCATAAAGATATCGGTGGGCTTTCGCTTCGTCCAGTTCTACGGCGACGCGCAGTGCCTCTCGCGCATCGGCGGCGCTGATCGCCCCGTCTTCATTCACGTCCGCGTAGGGGAGCGACGACTCCGGGATCGCATCCAATGAAACGGCCGCGCGCAGGATAACGCGCGCGTCGGAAGCGGAAACGGCGTCGTCTCCGTCCACGTCCCCGACCGGGCGTCCGGTTTCATGACCTGTATCAATCGCGGCGATCCCATTCGGTTCGTCCGGGTCCGCCGCTGTCGCCGCATACGGGAAACACGGCAGTATGGCAAGCGCCGCGAGCATCGCGCATAGTGCGCCGGTTTTGTGCTTTGAGAAATGCAGCATGATAAGCCTCCCGATTCAGTAGCAATAGGCGGAGATCCCAAGGTAATAGACAAACAGCCCCGCAAGGATCAGCACGTGAAAGACCGTGTGCAGATAACGCACTTTTTTCCCGAGGCGCAGAAAAACCGCGCCGACCAGCAAAAGCGTGCTGCCGGTCGCAAACGCCGCAAAGGCGCCGGCCGGAAGTCTGAAATAAGCGCCCGCGCCGCAGCCCGCGCAAACGGCTGCGGTCGCGATATACAGGATCATGCGCGCTTTCCCGGTTCTCTCGAAAAAGAACAGCGTCAGGATCAGTCCGCCCAGCGCGCCCGCCCAGGCGCAAACGATCATCAGCACGGCAGGCGGCAGCCCAACCGTATCATAAACGGCGGGTACGCATCCGGTGGCTGTCCCCGCGACCGCAAAAAAGATCATGCAGTGATCCAGCACCCGCAGCCTCGCTTTGGCTGCGGTCTGTTTTTTCGCGGCGTGATACAGGACGGAGGTCAGGAACATCGCCGTCGTACCGAACAAATAAAGACTTGCGGTAACGACCGGCAGCCAGGTGCCGACGGACAGGGCGGGAATCAGGCAGCCCTGCAGAATGCAGAAGCTGATCGCAAGCCCCATGATATGCGTCAGGACGTTGCAAAGCTCTTCGCCCTTTGTGTAGTCCACGGTCGTGATCTGTTTCATTTGGCTGCCCTCCTTTTTGTTTTCGTCAGCTATTATACAACTTGCGTGAAGCGGAGTCAATCCATTCTTTCAGGCACACGTTGTCCGTCTTTGCATAAGATGCTCCTGAGAAGCGCTTCTCAATTCTGATCAAAGGAGGAATCCGTATGCTTGAGGAAAGCACGGTCCCTGCCGCCGCGCAGTACGTGACCATTCCGGCGCTGCCGAAGGACGCTGCGGTCACAATGGCTTACGTGCCGTTTCAGACGGATAAGAGTCGCTATGAGGACGCGGCGGCGCTGAGCGCGGGCACGCTTTTCCCGACGCTGAATAAACCGTTTCTGCGAGGTGGATGCAAATGAGCAGACGTGAAAAGCTCCTGCGGCAGCTCTCATCCGTCCAGTTTGCCCTTTGGGAGCTGCATTTGTATCTCGATACGCATCCGTCCGATCTGGAGGCCGTTTCGCTGCACGAACAGTACGAAACGAAGCTGAAAAAACTGATCCGTGACTATGAAGAAGCCTACGGGCCGCTGACGACCGCCGTCGGCGAAGGCGCCGCGTGGCTGAACGATCCCTGGCCCTGGGAAGCTGAAAGGGGAGACGACTGATGTGGGCGTATGAAAAGAAATTGCAGTATCCGATCCGGATCAAACGGCCGAACGCAAAGCTGGCGCAGATTATTTGCAGTCAATATGGTGGCGCGGACGGAGAGCTCGGCGCGTCGCTGAGATACTTATCGCAAAGGTTCTCCATGCCCTATGCCGAGCTGAAGGGGCTGCTGACGGATATCGGCACGGAGGAGCTCGGGCATCTGGAAATGGTCGGCACGATCATTTACCAGCTCACGCGCGACCTGAGCGTGGAGGAGATCAAAAAGGCAGGCTTCGAGCAGTATTTTGTGGATCACACGACCGGCGTGTATCCGTCCTCTGCTTCCGGGGTCCCGTTTACGGCGGCCTATCTGCAGAGCAAGGGCGACGTTCTGACGGACCTGCACGAGGATCTTGCCGCGGAGCAGAAGGCCAGAACGACCTACGACAATATCCTGCGTCTTGTTGATGACCCGGACGTTGCGGATCCGATCAAATTCCTGCGCGAGCGGGAGATCGTTCATTACCAGCGCTTCGGTGAAGGGCTGCGGCTTGCGACAGACCGGCTGAACAGCAAGAATTTTTATGCGTTCAATCCTTCGTTTGACAAAAAATAAAAAAATGGCAGCGTCGGGAAAAACCGGCGCTGCCGTTCAAGTTGGCGTGATCAGTTGTTGACGGTGTGATGCGCGTTGAAGCTGGTATCGTCCGTCGTCAGAGGAAGGAAGGTATAGCCGTTCTCGATAGCCCACGGCACAAACTTCTCCATGCCCTTGACGGTGAATTCCTTGATGTCGTGGCACAGGATCATGGAAACGCGCATGTCCTCTACGCCGCGCTTGCAGTTTTCAAAGACCTCTTCGGGCGTGTTTGCGCCGCCGGCGTCGTTGCTGTCAACGTTCCAGTCGAAGTAATAGTAGCCCTTTTCCTTCATCTGCTTCGTCAGGGTCGTCATGATCCCGGGCGTGATCTTACTGACCGTATTGGAGGAACCGCCGGGGAAACGCATCAGCAACGTTTCGGAGCCGGTCTTTTCGCGAATGATCGCGTTCATTGCGTCAAAGTCCTTCCAGAAGGCTTCCACGCTGGAATAGATGGTGGCGTATTCATGCGTCAGAGAGTGGACCGCAACGCTGTGCCCTTCCTCTGCCTCCCGGGTGATCAGATCCAGATAGTCGTCGTGGATCGCGGTCACGAAAAAGGTCGCCTTGGCATTGTTTTCCTTCAGGATGTCCAGCAGCTGCTCCGTATAGGCGCCGGGACCGTCGTCGAAGGTGAGATAGATGATCTTGTTCTGCGGCGCGGGCTTCTGGGGCTGGTCGAACACTTTGTTCGCCACAGGGTTCTGGTTCACCGGCACGACCTCACCGGTATTGGTTCCCGAGGGGTCCTTCGGATCGGCGGGTACAAGACTCTGCGCATCCTGCCCTCCCTTCCGGTTTCCGTCGATATCCGCGCTCTGCGGATCGGTTTCGGGCTTAGCGCTCTGCAGATTCTTTTTCTCTGAGAAATAGGAAATGGTGAAAGAAAGTGCGAACAGCAGAATGAACACCGCTGCCGCGGCAATGATTCTGTTCAGAAGGATTTTGTTCTTCATTGCGAAAACCTCGGAATTGATATTATTCTTCATTATACTACAATCTTCTTCCCCTAAATGTTACAAATTATTACAAAAAGCACCGGGACGGATCCCGTCAGATCCGTCCCCTTTTTCTCAGTTGTCTTTGACCGCGCTTTTCAGCGTTGCCGCAAGTCCCACGATATTCTGCAGATCGGAAGGCACGATCAGCTTGGTCGCCTTGCCGTCCGCCGCTTTCTCAAACGCTTCCATGCTGCGCATGCGAAGCATGCCGTCGGAGGGATTCGCTTCATTGATCAGTTGAATACCCTTTGCCTTTGCCTGTTGGATCGCGAGGATCGCCTGCGCTTCACCTTCGGATTCGCGGATCTTGGCTTCCTTCACGGCCTCGGCGCGCAGGATCGCAGACTGCTTGTCGGCTTCCGCCGCAAGGATCTTCGCTTCCTTTTCGCCTTCCGCCACAAGCACGGCGCTGGCCTTCTCACCTTCGGCGCGCAAGATCGCCTCACGTCTTTCGCGTTCGGCTTTCATCTGCTTCTCCATCGCGTCCTGGATCTCCCTCGGCGGGAAGATGTTCTTCAGTTCAACGCGGTTGACCTTGATGCCCCAGGGATCGGTCGCCTCGTCCAGGATCACGCGGATCTTGGCGTTGATCGTATCACGGGAGGTCAGCGTGTGATCGAGCTCCATATCGCCGATGATGTTACGAAGCGTGGTCGCAGTCAGGTTTTCGATCGCGGAGATCGGATTCTCTACGCCGTAGGTATAGAGCTTCGGATCCGTGATCTGATAGAAAACGACCGTGTCGATCTGCATGGTGACGTTATCCTTCGTGATCACGGGCTGCGGTGGGAAGTCTGCAACCTGCTCCTTCAGCGAAACGATCTTGGCGATGCGTTCAATGATGGGGATCTTGATGTGCAGTCCGGTCTGCCACGTGCTGTTATAAGCGCCGAGGCGCTCCACGATATAGGCTCTGGACTGCGGAACGATTTTGATGCAGGAGATCACGATTCCGATCAGGATCAGGACCAGCGCACCGATTGCGATGAGACCAAAAGTGTTTTCAGGCATGATGATTTCCTCCGTTTTCTGTTTTTTCAACAATAAGCTTCACGCCTTCGATCCGCAGCACCCGGACTGTTTCCCCCGTGCTGATATCCGTTCCGTCTGCGCTTCTGGCGGTCCACTGTGTGCCCTTGACCTTGACTTCGCCTTTTCCTTCCAGATTGACGATGTCCGTTGTTACGATGGCTGTTTCGCCGATATTTCTGTCCGCGTTGGTCGGCTGCTTCTTTTTGTCAATCAGCTTCCTCGTCAGAGGCCGCGTCGCGATCAGCGTCACAAGAGAAACGATCACGAAAGCGGCGATCTGGACCGGCAGGCTGTCCACGTGAAAAACAGCAAGCAGCATGGCGACGATAGCGCCGAGCGCGAACCAGATCGACGTAAGCTGAACGGAAATGCCTTCGAGGATCAGAAAGAGGACGGTGAGACCCAGCCAAACAAAAATCATGGTTGAACCGGTCATTTGAATCACCTCGTTATCAGTATACCATATGTCGCGCACGGATACAAGCTCTTTTTCGTAACAGTTCTGAAAGAACCGGCGGTAACGATAACCCGTGCAGCGGGTACCTGTTACCATGTATCCGGCTCCCGGGGGGAGGGGCGGGAAAGGGATCGCATGAACGTCGCGGCCATCAGCGCCAGCGCCGCGGTCAGCTGTCGGCGGTGCAGCGTGATTTCCCGCAGAGTCCCGCCGACCGTGCCCGATACGACAGGGATTGCCTGCGGAAAGCATTTCAGGAAGCCAAAAACAAAAAGATATGCGAATGTTCCGCTGAGCAGTCGGAACAGCAAGTAGGTCCGCATCCTGACGCCGAGGCGGGAAAGCGCCGGGAATAGCTGCAGCGAGATGCACGCGCCGCCGAACGCCAGCGCCGCCGCGCACAGCGGCAGATTCCCGGCGGTTTTGCAGAAGCGGACGCCGTCCGTCACCTCCAACAGGACCCGGAACGGGCCGAAGGAGATCTTTTCCTCAAAAACGGCGGAGAGCGAGGCGAACAGCACGATCCAGCCGCAAAGAACGCTCACGCCCGTCACGGCGTCCTTCACCGCGTCGATCAGCGCCATGGAAACGTTCGCCTGTCCTGAGTCTTTTTCTTTTGCGCGCGACTGCCGTTCTCCCGACGGGTTCAGATTCTCTTTTCGGCAGAAGAAGAGGAGTCCCGTCAGCAGATTTCCCGCCGTGACGGCGGCGTACAGCAAAAGTCCCGCTTTTGCCGAGTCGAAGACGGAGGCTCCCGTCAGCAGCACAGAAAAGCCGATCCCCGGGTGCACGTTGATCAGCGCTGCCTTTTTCGCGTCCTCTTTTGAAAGCGCGCCGCTCCCGTACAGCGCGTCCGCGTTCCCGACGCCGAGCACGTATCCGCCTGTTGCGCCGAACAGAAAGACAGGCGTGGCGTTTCCGGATATGCCGAACAACGGACGCAGGACCCGTTCCGCCAGACGGCAAACGACGCCCGGTGTCGGCAGCGCGCTAAGAAAGCCGGTGACCGCCATCAGCGGGAACAGCGTCGGCACGATCGCGTCTGCGCACTGCCAAAGCGCGCTGCGAAAGCCCTGCGCGGCTGCGTCGGAGCCGGTCAGAAGCAGGAAATACAGCAGCGCCGCGCCAAATAATATCAGGTTGTTTTTCATCCGTTCCGATTTCATGCTTTATCATATGAAGACGCCGTCATATTTTAGAACGCATGCTCATATAGCAATAGGGAACGGCGGTGATGACATGAAAAGAAGGACGGCGCGGGCGGTTGCGGACGCGATCGGGAAGGATGTCGGGATAAGAACGTTTGACTCGTTTCTGCTGCAGACGGACGCGTGCGGAGAGCTGTTCATCAAGGGCTGCAAAAAGCTTTCCGTCTGCAGCGATACAAAGATCGCGCTTCTGTGCGTAGGGCGTGTTGTGACGGTCGAAGGACAGGATCTGTCGCTGCGTGCGTTTTCGCCGGAACAGACGCTGATCGGCGGCAGGATCGCCGCGATCGGTTTTTCGGAGGGAGGGGATTGATTGCTGTTTGAACGCCTGAAAAAATGGATGCGCGGCAGAACGCGCTTCCTGATTACCGATTGCTTCCCGGCGGAGCTTCTGGACGCCTGCGTCCGGCGGAATGTCCGTTTGTTTGATCTCACGGTCTCCGCGGATCAGCTGGCGGGCAGCGTTTCGCCCGCCGATCTTGACGCGCTGCGCGCGATCGCTGAATCGTCCGGTGCGCGGTTCGCGGTCGTGCGTTCCACGGGCCTTCGCGCAGCAGTCCTCCGTTACCGTTTCCGCTGGGGGATCCCCTGCGGGATCCTTTGTTTCTGCGCGGTGTTGGCGGTCCTGTCGTCCATGCTGTGGACGATCGAGATCCGAGGCCTGACGTGCCTGAAGGAAGAGGCCATGCTGGAACAGCTTGCCTCGTGCGACGTGCGGATTGGGTCGTTCCTGAGCGGGATCTCATGCAACGAACTCGAGGCGGAGCTGGAGCGGATGGATCCCCGCATCCTGCGCGCGACCGTCAACCTGACCGGTACGCGCCTGTATATTGAGATTGCCGAACGGGAGCTGCCGCTGCCGCGCGAGGAGGCGGGCGGCTGGGCAAATATCTACGCCGCCGAGGACGGACTGATCCTGAAGGCAGATTATTTTGCCGGTGTCGGTCATTTTAAAGCAGGGGATGCCGTCGTGAAGGGCGACCTTCTTGCGTCCGGTTCGCTTCCGATGCCGGACGGCTCCTTTCGGTTCGTGAAGGCGCAGGCGGAGGTGATTGCTGAGACGAAAACCACGCATCACGCGTTTGTCACCGAGACGGTTTCCGTGGAACGCGTGACTCGCGTCCGCGACGATTACGGCTTGGCGTTTTTCGCCCTCCGGCTGTTTCCGTTCGCAGGAAAAGCCCGTGAACGGTCGATTGCGGGATCGCGGTCTTTGCAAACTGCCGGAACGGTTTTCCCTGTCGGCTTGCTCCGCGTCAGGCGAACCGAGATCGAGAGAACGCAGCTGACGCTTACTCCGGCGCAGGATCGGTCTGACGCAGCTTGCCTTCAACCTTTCCGCTTCCACGGATTTCGAATACGTCACAGGCAGGACGATCCGGTGTTACAAAAACAGGGGCGTCACGCTGGAGGCGGACGTGATCTGCCGGAAAAATATCGCGGTGCAAATGATGCAGGAAGGACCTGATGACGCGGAGAATGCTGCGCCGGACGCCGCGAAGAACGATTGACAGCACACGGCTTTTATGATAAGATAAATGAGGGAAGTGTTGAAGATGAGAAGCAGAAAACTGGAGACCGGGAATAAAAACATCGTAGGGCAGCGGATTGTGCAGCTGCGCAACAAAAAGGGGATCCGGCAAAAGGATCTCCTTGTTCAGCTTCAGATCCGCGGCGTTGACGTCAGCTATTCCGTGCTGTCGAAGATCGAGGGGCAGACCCGGGCGGTCTACGATTATGAGCTTCTCGCGTTTGCGGATATCTTCGGCGTTACCGTGGACGCATTACTCGGCAGAACGGATTGACGGTTTTGCTCGAAATTTGTCGAATCCTGTAAATTTTCAGTTGATTTCCTCCATTTTTGTAGTATAATAAAATGAAACGGTTTTCTACTGCAATTTACGGAGGGTATATGTCGGACTTGGAACTGAAGATGCTGCGGCAGTATCAGGGGATCAATAAAGCGACAATGGCGGAGCTTCTGCAAATCGATCGCATGAAATACGAAGCCTATGAAAACGGCGAGCTGGAATTGCCCTATGAGGAGTTTTGCCGGATCTGCAGGTTTTTCGATCTGTCTCCGCAGAGCTTTGCGCACGAGGACCGGAATACGCTGCATGACGATACCGTCGGTACTTTTATATACGGAAACGGGGAAACCAAAACGACCAGTCCGTTTCTGGAGCAGGAAGAAGAGATTCCCGAAACGTCCTTGGGGATATACAGCGAAGAGCTGGACAGGGTTATGAAGGTCCGTCAGGTCGTTTTTCTCGGCTTCGAAAAAGAGCTTGATACTTTTCTGGATACCATTCTGGAAGAATTCGAGGAAGAAGAAGAGGAAGCATGAAGATCGGAATCATCGGCGCCGGCGCCTCCGGGCTGTTTGCGGCGATCTGCGCCGCGCGGACGGCACGTCAGCTGAATAAGAACGTTCAGATCACGGTTTACGAACGAAACGCCGTTCCCGGACGCAAGCTGCTTGCAACGGGCAACGGGCGCTGCAATTTTTCAAACGCATCGATCGACGGTGCGGCCTATCACGGCTCCGAGCGCCTGTTTTCCGCCGTGTATCCGCAGTTCACAAATGACGATGCGGTCGATTTCTTCCGCTCCGTCGGTCTCCGATCCTTTGCGGACGAAGCCGGACGCCTCTACCCTATGAGCCGGAAATCCGAATCCGTACTGGCCGTCCTGCTGTTTCAGTGCGAGCAATGCGGCGTCGGGTTCCGGTACGGTTACGACGTCAGAACCGTTGCGCGCCGCGGGCAGGGCTTTCTGCTCAACGGCGAAGAATTTGCGGACAGGCTGATCGTCGCCGCAGGCGGCAAAGCCTCGCCGCAGCACGGGACGGACGGATCCGTCTTCGGGATCCTGCAGGGACTCGGCGTTTCCTTCACGCCCTTGGCGCCTGCGCTGACCGCGATTGAGCTGACCGGCTTTCCGAAGCGGCTGAAAGGCGTAAGGGCGCAGGGACAGGTCCGTATACTGACGGACGGCAAATGTATCGCGCGCGACAGGGGAGAGCTGCAGTTCACCGATTACGGCGTATCAGGCATTCCGGCCATGACCGTTTCCGAGGCGGCGGGCAAGAACGCGGCGCACGCCGAGGTCGTGCTTGAGCTGGTCCCGGAGATCCCGTTCCGGGCTATGCTTAATGAATGTCTCGCTTTCCGAAAAAAATTCCCGAGCGCCTGTGTGAAGCTGCTTTTGCAGGGGTATCTGCCGGAAAAGCTTGCGCAGTGGCTGCCGACGCTGGCAGACGTTTCTCCCGAAGCGCTCCTCGGCGACCTGTCGGAGGGGACGCTGCGCGGGATCGTCTGTAAAGTCAAGGACTTGCGATATCCTGTCAAGACTGTAAAGGGATTCTCCTTTGCGCAGGTGACTGCCGGGGGCGTGGACGATGGCGCCGTGATCCCCGAAACGCTTGCGTGCAGAAAGATCCCCGGGCTGTTTTTCTGCGGGGAGGTACTGGACATCAACGGCGACTGCGGCGGCTATAACCTGCAGTGGGCGTGGTCTTCCGGGTACGTCGCGGGGAAAAACAGTGTACTGAAATGATTTGTGGAGGAGAAATCTGTGTTAAGGATCAATGAGATCTCCGTCGATCTCGGCGCGTCGACCGAGCAGATCCGCGCTTCCGCCGCGCGGGAGCTCGGCGTTTCCGCTTCGCATATTCTGTCGTTTGAGATCTGGCGGGAGTCGATCGATTCCAGAAAAAAGAATCGGATCCGCATGATCTATTCCGTCAACGCGGAAACGGATCTGGACGAGGCGGCCGTCGCCGCCCGGTTTCTGCCGAATAAAGTCTGCGTTTGTGAGAAATATAAGTACGAATTGCCGGAAAACCGCAGACGCTCGACGCTGCGTCCGATCGTGGTCGGCTTCGGCCCCGCCGGGATGTTCGCGTCGCTCCTGCTTGCGCGCGCCGGCTTGCGGCCGATCGTTCTGGAGCGCGGTCATGACGTGGATCGCAGAACGCAGGACGTCCATACGTTCTGGCATACCGCAAAGC
This sequence comes from Oscillospiraceae bacterium, assembly GCA_902780565.1. Taxonomy (GTDB): domain Bacteria; phylum Bacillota; class Clostridia; order Oscillospirales; family Acutalibacteraceae; genus RUG806. The sequence goes on along the minus strand of CACZGD010000001.1, from coordinate 46,010 downwards.
TGGATCCGTCCTCGAACGTACAGTTCGGGGAGGGCGGCGCCGGGACCTTCTCGGACGGCAAGCTGACGACCGGGATCAAGGACAGCCGCTGCCGCTATGTGCTGGAGACCTTTGTGGAATTCGGCGCGCCGGAGCAGATCCTCTGGTCCTCGCATCCGCATATCGGCACGGACAAGCTCAGGCCGTTGGTCAAAAACATGCGGCAGGAGATCATCCGGCTCGGCGGAGAGGTCCGTTTCGGCTGCTGCCTGACGGATATCTACGAAGCCAACGGCTATATTCAGGGGATCTCCTACCGCGATGAGACCGGCGGGTCTTTTGACCTTGAAACGGATACACTGCTGCTGTGTATCGGGCATTCCGCGCGCGATACGGTCGAAATGCTGTTCCGCCGCGGCCTGAAAATGGAGAAGAAGGCGTTTTCCGTCGGCGTGCGGATCGAACATAAACAGGAAATGATCAACAAAGCGCTGTTCGGGCCGCAATGGAACAACCCGCTGCTCGGCGCTGCGAATTATAAATTTGCGAATCACCCGCCGCACGGACGCGGGGGCTATACCTTTTGTATGTGCCCGGGCGGCACAGTCGTCGGCGCCGCGTCGGAGCGGGAAATGGTCGTTGTGAACGGCATGAGCGAATTCGCGCGCGACGGCGAGAACGCGAATTCGGCGATCCTGGTCGGGATCGAGCCGGATCACATCCCCGATGCGCATCCGCTTGCGGGGATCGCGCTGCAGCGGCAGATCGAGCGCAGCGCCTTTGATGCAGGCGAACGGTCCTACCGTGCGCCCGCGCAGACGGTCGGCGATTTCCTCAACAACAGACCGTCGGCGCGTTTCGGCAGCGTGTGCCCGAGCTGTACGAGCGGCGTTGTGCCTTCCGATATCCGCCGCGTTTTGCCGCCGGTGATCACAGAGAACATTGCGTCGGCGCTGCTGGCGTTTGATAAAAAGCTGGAGGGCTTCGCGATGCCGGAGGCGGTCCTGACCGCGCCGGAAAGCCGCAGCTCCTCCCCCGTGCGGATCGTGCGGGACGAATGCCGTCAGGCAAGCGTGAAGGGGATTTTCCCCTGCGGGGAAGGCGCAGGCTACGCCGGTGGCATCGTCAGCGCGGCTGTGGACGGGATCCGCAGCGCGGAGGCGGTGCTGACGGATGAAGTTGACGATTGGTAAAGGAGACTATCGATATGAAAAAGTCATTGGCATTGGTCGTGCCCTGTTATAACGAGCAGGAGGTCCTGCCCCTGTTTTACGAAGAGGTCGGCAAGGTCCTGAAAAAGCTTTCCGCAGGATTCCTGACGGAGCTTGTCTTTGTGAACGACGGCAGTGCGGACGGCACGCTCGGGATCCTCAAAGACCTTGCGGAGAAGGACCCGACTGTAAAGTATATTTCTTTCTCCCGCAACTTCGGGAAGGAAGCCGCCATGCTTGCGGGGATGGAATACGCGGTGAAGGCCGATTACATCGGGATCATCGATGCGGACCTGCAGCATTCACCTGAGCTGATTACAGAAATGCTGTATTACGTGGATCAGGAGGGCTTCGACGTCGCGGCTGCCCGCCGTGAGGACCGTGCGGGGGAGGCAAAGCTCAAGAGCGCCCTTTCCGGCGGCTTTTATAAAGTCATCAATAAAATCAGCGACACGAAGATCAGCGATTCCGCGCAGGATTTCCGCGTCATGAAGCGCAAGGTCGTGGAAGCGGTCCTTTCCATGCCGGAGAGCATCCGGTTTTCCAAGGGCATTTTCAGTTGGGTCGGCTTCAACGTCAAATGGATCTCGCACGAGAACCGGGAACGCGCGGCGGGGGAGACCAAATGGTCGATCCGCAAGCTGTTCCGCTATGCGATCGACGGGATCCTGGGATATACGAATTCCCCCCTGCGTCTGAGCTTCCTGTTCAGCGCGCTTTGTTGCTTCCTGACCGTTTTTGCTCTGGTCTACGCGCTGGTGCGTACGATTATCGGCGATTATAACGCCACGATGCCGATCATCCTTGCCGGGATTTTCGGCGTGGGGGCGCTGATCCTGCTTGCGATCGGGATTCTCGGGGAGTATCTTGCCCGCGTGTATACCGAAACGAAGGGCAGGCCGAAATATATCGTTGCCGAAACCAATACGGACGGCGAATAACGCCTCATACAAATCAGAATAAACAAAAGGAGAATATATCATGAAAGTTACTAAAGAAATGACCATCGGCGAGATCCTTGACGCCGATATGGACGTCGCCCCTTATTTCCTGAACATGGGCATGCACTGCCTCGGCTGCCCCGCTTCCAGAGGCGAATCGCTGGAGGACGCCTGCTACGTGCACGGCGTGGATCCGGACGAACTGATCGAAGAGCTCAACGCCTATTTTGAGTCCGTCGGATGATCCATCTGACGAACAGGCTTTCTGCCGCGGCCTCTCTCGTCAGGGGCGGCGGCAGCATTGCCGACGTCGGAACGGACCACGCGTATCTGCCGGTGTATCTCTGTCAGACCGGGAAGATAAAGCGGGCCGTCGCTTCGGATATCGGAGAAGGTCCATTGGAAAACGCCGCGCGCACAGTGGAGCGCTGGGGGCTTTCCGATCAGATCGAGCTGCGGCTGTCCGACGGTCTTGATGCGTTTACGCCCGGGGAAGTGGGCGAGATCCTGATCTGCGGGATGGGCGGCGAGCTGATCGCCGGGATCCTGCGCGCCGCGCCGTGGATCTGCCGTCCCGGTATGCATCTTGTCCTGCAGCCGATGTCGCATGGGGTCGACGTCCGGCGCTTTTTGTGTGAAAACGGATTTCAGATCGAAAACGAGCTTTGCGTTTCGGAAGGGCGCAGGGTTTATCTTTGTTTCAGCGCGAATTGGACCGGGCAGGACGAAAGACAACCGGAAGCGTATTATTATTTCGGTGAGCTCCCGGCAGCCGATGCGAACGCGCGGATGCTTCAGAAACGCGTATACGCCCATCTTTGTACCCGCGCCGACGCGCTGCGGGAGGCAGGACGGCTTGCGGAGGAGGAGGCCGCGCTGCGCACGGTGATCGAGACCTATGAGAGGATGTGTCAGGATGACGGTCAAAGAGATTTATGATGAATTAAACGCCCTTGCCCCGTTTTCGACGCAGGCGGCGTGGGATAATTCCGGTATCCTGATCGGAAACGACGACGCGCCTGTGATGGGAATCCTTGCCGCGCTGGACGTCACGGACTACGAGGTCGGTCTTGCCGTTCAAAACGGCCTGAACCTGATCGTCTCGCATCATCCCGTGATTTTTCATCCGCTCAAACAGCTTCGGGGGGATTCCCTTTACGCGAAGCTGCTTTGCAGCGGGATCTGCGTCATTGCGGCGCATACCAATCTTGACAAAGCCATCGGCGGCGTGAACGACGCGCTGTGCGAAAAGCTCGGACTGGACTTCCGTAAATGCGGCGCGGAGACGGCGGACGGATTTTTGAACGTCGGGACCTTTGGTTCCGCGCTGACGGCCGCCGAAACGGCAGCGCTGCTCCGGGATCGTCTCGGCGGTGCGGTCCGTTTTGCCGACGGCGGCCGGCCTGTAAAAAAATCGGCGGTCTGCTCCGGCAGCGGCGGCGAATTCTTCCGGGAGGCTTCCGCCCTCGGCTGCGACGCGCTGATCACGGGGGAGGCGAGCTATCATGATTTTCTGGATGCCGCGGGACTCGGGCTTTCTTTGTTCACGGCCGGGCATTTTGAGACGGAAAATCCGGTCTGTGAAAAGCTGCAGACCTATCTTCGGCAGGCGTGCCCGGGCGTTCCGGTCATGGTGTCCGACAGAAAAAACGCGATAATAACGGTGAACTGAATGGCGATCGACGGATTGTTTTTACATTGCATCAAAAATGAGATCGCCGCCTTTGCCGTCGGAGCGAAGGTGGATAAGATCTATATGCCGACAAGGTTCGAGCTGGTGCTGACGCTGCGCACGCGTACCGGCTCCAAAAAGCTGTTTATTTCGGTTGGCGGGAATTATCCGCGCGTCAATTTTACGGAGTTTTCCCCCGAAAACCCCGCCACGCCGCCCATGCTCTGCATGTTTCTGCGAAAAGTCCTTGCGGGGGCGTTCGTGCGCGCGATCCGGCAGGAGGGACTGGACCGGATCCTGTATATCGATTTCGACGCAGCCAACGAGATCGGCGACCGCGTTTCCAGGACGCTGGCGATCGAGATCATGGCGCAGTATTCCAACGTGATCCTGCTGGACGACAGAAACGTTGTGCTGGACGCGCTCAAACGGATCGATGGTACAAAGTCCTCGTTCCGGGAGATCCTGCCGCAGCATCCTTACGCGCTGCCGCCTGCGCAGGACAAACTGAATCTGTTGGAGGCGGAGACTTCCGCTTTGCTTGAAAGAATCTCCCTGCACGGGGAAAAGGCGCTTTCCTCCGCGCTGCTGCGTTCTCTCTCCGGCGTTTCGCCGTTGACCGCAAAGGAGCTTGCTTACCGGGTCACGCTCGGCGATCCCTGCGTGAAGGACATGTCGCCGCTCATGCTGGAGCGCCTCGGCGCGGAGCTTGACGACCTGCGCGCCGTGCTGCAAAACGGGACGCACAAGCCGTGTTTTACCACGGACGAAAACGGCGGCCTGCTCGATTTTTCCTTTTTCCCGCTCACGCACATGCAAAGCTATGCGACGCTGCATTACAGGGATGACCTTTCGCAGCTGCTCGATCGGTTCTGTGTGGAGGGGGAGCGCATCCAGCGCGCCAAGATGCAGGCGGAGGATCTGTTCAAAACGGTCGGGAATCTGATCGACCGCACCGCCAAAAAGATCAACGTGCGGCGGGAGGAGCTGCTGCCTGACGAGGAGATCGAGAAAAAGCGTATCGCGGCGGAGCTGATCAACGTCAATATCTCCCGTCTTCCGAAGGGCGTCGATCACTACGAGCTTGAGAATTATTACGATGAAAACCGTGTGCTGACCGTCAAGGTCTCGCCGGAGCTCGGTCCCGCAAAGAACGCGCAGAAGTATTACAAAGAGTATAAAAAAGCCCAGACCGCGAAAAGGGTTTTGGCGGAGCAGATCGAAAAGGGTGTGGAGGAGCTTGCCTATCTGAAAACCGTGCAGGACGCGCTGACGCGCGCGCTGTCCGGCGCAGAGATCACGGAGATCCGCGAGGAGCTGATCCAGACCGGGTTCCTGCGCCGCAAGAGCCAGGGAAAGGTCAAAAAGCTTTCCGTACGGCAGCCGCTGAAGCTGACGTCCCCGAACGGGTATCCCGTTCTTGTCGGGCGCAATAATCTGCAGAACGATCAGCTTTCATTCCGCATCGCAGGGAAGAACGATATGTGGTTCCACGTGCAGAAGGCGCCGGGCTCGCACGTTGTGCTGGCGCTTGAGGGGGATCCCATGCAGGACGCGGACGCGGAATTTGCCGCCGGGATCGCCGTGTGGTTTTCATCCGTGCGCGAACGCGGGAAGGCGGAGGTGGATTACACGCCTGTCAGATTCCTGAAAAAACCGGCGGCTTCCAACCCCGGCTTCGTCACCTATCACGTGTATAAAACGGTTTACGCAAACGCCGTCAGACCCGAACTGAAACAGGAGGATTGATGAGAATGAGCAAAGAAATGATCACACGGGGAGAAACCTCCCTCGGCATCGAATTCGGTTCCACCCGGATCAAAGCGGTATTGATCAGCGACGCGGGCGCGCTGCTGGCGTCCGGCAATTACGACTGGGAGAATACGCTGTGCGACGGTCTCTGGACCTACTCGCAGCAGGAGATCCTGACGGGGCTGCGCAGCGCATACGCCGCCCTGAAAGCCGACGTGCGGACGAAATACGGCCTCACGCTGACTGCCGTCGGGGCGATCGGCATTTCAGCGATGATGCACGGCTATCTCGCGTTTGATAAGGATGACCGTCTGCTCGTGCCCTTCCGCACGTGGCGCAATACCAATACGGAGAAAGCCGCGGCGCTGCTGACAAAGGAGCTGGATTTCAATATTCCGCTGCGCTGGAGCGTTGCGCATCTGGAACAGGCGATTCTAAACGGGGAGCCGCACGTGCCCGAGATCGCACATCTGAACACGCTTGCGGGTTATGTGCATTATCTTCTGACGGGGAAACAGGTCCTCGGCGTAGGCGACGCGTCCGGTATGTTCCCGATCGATTCCGACGCCATCGACTACGACGCCGAAAAACTTGCGAAGTTTGACGCGCTGCACGAGAAGGACGGCTTCCCGTGGACGCTGCGTGAGATCCTTCCGCAGGTGCTGCCTGCCGGCGCGCCTGCCGGGACGCTTACTGCGGACGGCGCGCGCCTGCTCGACCCGGACGGCGATCTTGCTGCCGGCTGTCCGCTCTGCCCGCCCGAGGGAGACGCCGGGACCGGCATGACGGCGACGAACAGCGTTGCCGCGCGCACCGGGAATATTTCCGCCGGGACCTCCGTTTTTGCCATGCTTGTGCTGGAGCATCCGCTTTCAAAGGTCTATCCGGAGATCGATATGGTCACGACGCCCGACGGCAAGCCGGTCGCCATGGTGCACTGCAACAACTGCACCTCTGATATCGACGCATGGATCCGTCTGTTTGACGAGGTCCTGCGCGCCTTCGGCAGCAACGTGCCGAAGCGCGATCTCTATGATCGGTTTTACGCTTACGCCATGCGCGGCGCTGCCGACTGCGACGGCGTCACGTCCTATAATCTGCTGGCGGGGGAGCCGCTTCTCGGGCTTTCGACCGGAGCGCCCATGATGTTCCGCGCCTCCGACTCCAAATTCAATTTCGCGAACGTGGCCCGCAGCCTCGTCTTCTCTTCCTTCGCGGCCCTCAAGGTCGGCATGGAGATCCTGACGCAGAAGGAGCACGTCCGTATCGACACCCTGCTCGGGCACGGCGGGCTGTTCAAGACCGAAAAGGTCGCGCAGAGCCTGATCGCCTCCGCGCTGGGGATCCCCGTGTCCGTTTTGCCGTCCGCTTCCGAGGGCGGCGCGTGGGGCATCGCGATCCTTGCGCAGTTTATGCGCCTGCGTAAGCCGGAGGAAGCGCTCGGGGATTATCTGAACCGAAAGGTGTTTTCCCAAATCGATCTGCGCACCGAAACGCCGGTTCGGGCGGACGCAAGCGGCTTTGCCGCGTACTTTGACAGATATATGAAGGGGCTTGCGGCCGAAGGCGCGCTGACACGAGACTGAGGTCCGGAAAGGAAATCCGATGTTTGAAACGATAAAAAATCAGGCGTACGAGGCCAATATGCTTCTGTACCGATACGGCGTTGCGCCTTTCACCTGGGGCAATGCCTCCGCCTGCGACCGGGAAACCCGCGTGTTTGCCATCAAACCCTCCGGCGTGCCCTATGAGGAGCTGTCGCCGGACAAGATGGTGATCGTGGATTTCGACGGCAACAAGGTGGAGGGGGCGCTGTCGCCGTCCTCCGATACGCCGACGCACGCCGTTCTGTTCAGCGCCTTTCCGAAGATCGGGGGCGTGGTGCACACGCACTCCCTGAACGCTGTGGTGTTTGCGCAGGCCGGGCTGCCGATCCCCGCATTCGGCACGACGCACGCGGACTTCTGCTATGGGGACGTGCCCTGCGCAAGGGCGCTGACCGAGGCGGAGGTCAAGGGCGAATATGAAAAGAATACCGGGCTTGTGATCGTGGAGCATTTCCGTGAAAACAAGCTGGATGAAAACGCGATCCCCGCCGTGCTCGTCCGCTCGCATGGTCCCTTCTGCTGGGGGAAGGACGCCAAAACGGCGGCCTATAACGCCGCGGTGCTGGAGATCGTGGCGGAAATGGCTTTGAAGACCTGCCGCCTGGCGCCGGACGCGCAGGAGATCCCGTCCTTCCTGCTCGATAAGCACTACCTGCGAAAGCACGGCAAAAACGCATATTACGGACAGAGGCAAGAACATGACTGAGTTTACACATCTTCACGTACATACAGAATACTCCCTTCTGGACGGCGCCTGCCGCATCAAGCCGCTCGTCGCCCGCGCCAAGGAGCTCGGCATGCATTCTCTCGCCATGACGGATCACGGCGCCATGTACGGCGCGGTCGATTTTTATAAGGCCTGCAAGGAGGTCGGGATCAAGCCGATCATCGGCTGCGAGGTCTACGTCGCGAAGCGCACGCGCTTCGATAAGGTCCACGGGCTCGATAACGAGCGGTATCACCTGATCCTGCTGTGCGAGAACCAGACCGGGTATCAGAACCTGATCAAGATCGTTTCCGCCGCGTGGGTTGACGGTTTTTATACCAAGCCCCGTATCGATCATGAGCTGCTTGAGAAATACCATGAGGGACTGATCTGCTGCTCCGCCTGTCTCGCGGGCGAGATCCCGCAGGCGCTGCTGAATAACGATTATGAAAAGGCGAAGGAGACCGCGAAGTGGTATATGAACCTCTTTGGGAAGGATAACTATTTCCTGGAGATTCAGGATCACGGGCTGGAGGAGCAGAAGCGCACCAACCCCATGATCGTAAAAATCGCGCGCGAGCTGGGGATCGGTCTCGTCGCCACAAACGACGCGCATTATATTCTGAAGGAAGACGCCGAGATCCAGAAGATCCTCGTCTGTATCGCGACCAAGCACACGATCGAAGAGGATACCGGTATGGGCTTCCAGACGGACGAGTTCTATCTGAAGTCCGGCGACGAGATGGCCGCCCTGTTCCCGGACGTGCCGGAAGCGATCGAAAACACCAACAAGATCGCGGAGCGCTGCCACATTACGTTTGAGTTCGGCAACACGAAGCTGCCGATCTTCGAGATCCCCGGCAACCCGGACCACTTTGAATTCTTCAAGGATATGTGCTACAAGGGGATGGTGAAGCGCTACGGCGAAAACTATCCACAGGAGTATATGGACCGCCTGAATTACGAGCTGGGCGTGATCCATCAGATGGGCTTCATCGACTACTTCCTGATCGTGTGGGACTATATCAACTACGCGAAAAGCGTCGGCATCCCGGTCGGACCCGGCCGCGGCTCAGGCGCCGGAAGCATCGCGGCATATACCTGCGGCATTACGGATATCGATCCGATGCGGTATTCCCTGCTGTTCGAGCGTTTCCTGAACCCCGAGCGCGTCAGTATGCCCGATTTTGATATCGACTTCTGCTACGAGCATCGGCAGGACGTGATCGACTACGTGGTGCGCCGCTACGGCGCGGACCACGTGGCGCAGATCGCCACCTTCGGCACGCTTGCCGCGAAGGGCGCCGTGCGCGACGTCGGCAAGGTGCTCGGCATGTCTGTCTCCGAGGTCGCCGCCGTAACGAAGGAGATTCCGCAGGAACTCGACATGACGATCAAAAAGGCGCTGGAATCCAACGCCGATCTGAAAAAAATGTACGACGGCAACGCCCTGATCAAAAAGGTGATCGACACCTCCATTAAGATCGAGGGGATGCCGCGCAATACCGGCATGCACGCCTGCGGCGTGGTGATCTGCGACAAACCGGTCGACGACTATGTGCCGCTGTTCCGCAGCGGCGATGCGATCGTGACGCAGTATTATAAAGGATGGGTCGAAAAGCTCGGTCTGCTCAAAATGGACTTTCTGGGGCTTCGCACGCTCACCGTTATTACGGACGCGGTCAACATGATCCGCAAGAAGGTCCCGGATTTTGAGATCATGAAAGTGGACGTGGACGATAAAAAGGTCTACGATATGCTCGGCGAAGGCGGCACCTTCGGCGTGTTCCAGTGTGAAAGCGCGGGCATCCGGTCGCTCATGATCAACATGAAGCCGCACAATCTTGAAGATATCATCGCCGTGATCGCGCTCTACCGGCCCGGCCCCATGGACGCGATCCCGTCCTATCTCAAAAACAGACAGGACCCGGAGCATATCCAGTACGCCACGCCTCTGCTTAAACCCATTCTGGACGTTACCTACGGGACGATCGTCTATCAGGAGCAGGTCATGCAGATCTTCCGTGAGCTTGCCGGGTATTCGATGGGCGCCGCGGATATGGTGCGCCGCGCGGTCGCGAAAAAACAGCCCGAGGTCCTTGCGGAACAGAAAAAGTACTTCATCCACGGGTCTGACGGTACGGACGGCGGCTCGAAGTGCGACGGCTGCCTCAAGCGCGGCGTGAGCGAGGAGGCCGCGAACAAGATCTTCGACGATATGGCGTCGTTCGCCTCCTACGCGTTCAACAAATCCCACGCGGCGGCGTATTCGCTGCTGACGTATCAGACTGCGTGGCTGCGCTGCTATTATCCGCAGGAATTCATGGCCGCTATGCTGACGAGCGTGCTGGATAACACCGACAAGGTCGTCGGTTACATTACCGAATGCCAGACGAATCTCGGCTTCCAGGTGCTTCCGCCCAGCGTCAACGAGTCGGAGGAAAAATTCACCGTCGTCGGGGATAACATTCGTTTTGGTCTGCTGGCAATCAAGAATCTCGGCGCGAACGTGATCGAGGGGATCATCCGAGAACGGGAGGAGAACGGTCCCTTTCAAAGCTATTATTCCTTCTGCAAGCGCTGCTACGGCAAGGATTTCAACAAGCGCGCGCTGGAAAACCTGATCAAAAGCGGCGCCACGGACTGCTTCGGTCTTAAGCGCAGCCAGATGCTCAAAATGATCGACGATATCTTCGAGCAGCTGGACTCCGAGAAAAAGCACAAAATGGAGGGGCAGATCGGCTTCTTCGATCTCGGCTCCGCGTTCGCTTCCGCCGCGGAGATCGAGGCGCCGGATATTCCCGAAATGCCGCAGAAGGAGCTTTTGACCAATGAAAAGCTGACGACCGGGATCTATATGTCCGGGCATCCCGTTGCCGAGCATATGCGGCTGTCGTCAGCGCTGAACTGCGCCAGAACGTCCGATATCAAGGAATCCTCCCTCACGGAAATGGATACGCCGTATCACGACGGGGATAAGGTCCGCATCCTCTGTATTCTTGCGACCGTGCGCAAAAAGATCACGAAAAACAATACCACGATGGCGTTCCTGTCCGTGGAGGACGTTTACGGTGGGATCGAGAGTCTCGTCTTCCCGAAAACGTTCGATAAGATCGGTAAATATCTTGTTGAGGATGAGATCGTGCTGCTGACCGGCAAGGTCTCGCTGCGCGACGACGAAGTGCCGAAGGTCCTTTGCGAGGATGTGGTCCCGCTGGATGAGATCCCGGACGACGCCGCAGTGCTGAAGGATTATAAGCTCCCGGACCGGGCGTACGATTCCGGCGTCAGCGCGATCGGATCGTATGACCTCGAACCGGAACCGGATCCGATTCCGGCGCCCGCCGCGCCTGTCGCCGCACATTCTGTTCCCCCTGTCGTGGACGTCGGCGGACCGGCCGCTCCCGTTCCGGGACCCGTCCGGCACGCGTCCGTTCCGCAGCAGTCCGTCTCGCCGCAGTCCGTCTCGCAGCAGAAGGCGAGCGGGCAAAAGGCGCCGAAGGGCATGTTCCTGCGGGTTTCCGGTTCGGACGCCGCAGACTGCGAAAAAGCCAAAAAAATGTGCGCGATCTTCCCGGGACCCATGAGCGTGATCCTTTATTACAACGATTCCAAGGGGTATGACATGAACTGCGGGATCTCCGTGGAGCGAAATGAAGCGCTGATCCACGGGCTCAAGCGTCTGCTCGGCGAGGCGAACGTTGTGGTCAGATTGTAAAATCACTATTGACTTTTTTCGGAATTCAGGATAATATAAAGAGAATTTATTTGGAAAGTATATTCAGGAGGATACTATGAAAACGATTGCAGTACTTACCAGCGGCGGAGACGCGCCCGGCATGAACGCCGCGATCAGAGCGGTCGTACGTACCGGCTGTGAAAACGGCGCCCGTGTGCTTGGTATCAGAAGAGGATATCTCGGTCTGATGCATGGCGATATGTTTGAGATGAATCTCAGAAGCGTTTCCGATATCATCCATCGCGGCGGCACGATGCTGTATTCCGCGCGATGCCCGGAATTCGCGACCGAGGAGGGCATGCAGAAAGCGATCGAGATCTGCAAGGCCAACGAGATCGAAGGCATCGTTGTGATCGGCGGCGACGGCTCCTTCCGCGGCGCGCGGGATCTCAGCATGCGCGGCATCAACTGTGTGGGCATTCCCGGCACCATCGATAACGATATCGGCTGCTGTGATTATACCATCGGTTATGATACCTGCCTTAATACGATCATGGATATGATCGACCGTATCCGCGATACCAGTGAGTCTCACGACCGCTGCACCGTAGTTGAGGTTATGGGCAGAAGAGCCGGATATCTGGCGCTGAACGCCGGCATCGCCATCGGTGCGACCTCGATCCTGATCCCGGAGCTTCCCTTTGACATCGAAAAAGATATCATCGAGCGTATGCGCCGGACTCAGAAGACCGGTAAGGAACATTTCATTATCGTCGTTGCGGAAGGCGTCACCGAAAAGCTGGAGGCGCAGGGTATCCACGGCGTCTCCTCGCTTGCGAAATATATCGAGCATAACCTCGGCGTCGAAAGCCGTGCCACCGTGCTCGGTCACGTGCAGCGCGGCGGTTCTCCGTCCGCGAAAGACCGCGTCGTCGCCAGCCAGATGGGCTCCCGCGCCGCGCACCTGCTGCTGGACGGCATCGGCAACCGCGTGGTCGCCATGCAGAAGGAGCAGATCTTTGACTTCGATATTTTCGAGGCACTCAATATGACAAAGAGCATTGATCTGAACCTGTATAATATCGCGATGGAGATCTCCATTTGACAAACCGTTTTTCCCGCCTGCCCGGCGGGATTTTTTTTGAATAAACCGTAAAATTTTCAAATTAACAGTTTACAGAACAGAAAAAATATTATAAAATAGAATTACTAAATAAAAGGGAGAGTCTTTATGAAAACTGTATTTCTGACTGGCGGTACCGGCACCATGGGTTGGGCGGCGTTTCAGGAGCTGTATAAGCACAAGGACGTCAAGATCCATTTTCTCGCCCGCGCGTCCGAGGCGAACAAGGATCGGCTGAAGCCCTATATGGGGGATAAAAACGTTGAGATCATCTGGGGCGACTTCCTGGATTACGATTCGATCCTCAAGGGGATCACCGGCGTCGACTACGTGCTGCATATCGGCGGCATGGTTTCTCCCGCTGCGGATTATAAGCCCTACACGACCAGAAAGGTCAACGTCGGCGCCGCGGATAATATTGTGAAGGCCGTTCTTGCACAGCCGAACGCCGAGGATATCAAGGTCTGCTACATCGGCTCCGTTGCCGAGACCGGAGACAGAAACACGCCCATCCACTGGGGGCGCTGCGGCGATCCGATCAAGATCTCTGTCTACGATCATTACGCGATCTCCAAGGCCATGGCGGAGCGCGTCTTCGTCGAAAGCGGCATCAAGCACTGGGTCGTGATGCGGCAGTCCGGCATTCTGTATCCCGCCATCCTGCACAACATGGAGCCTATTATGTATCACGTGCCGCTTAACGGCATGCTGGAGTGGTGCACGGTGGAGGACGCCGGCCGTCTGATGTGCAATTTCGTGACGGAGGATCTGCCTGAAGAATTTTTCCAGAGATACTATAATATCGGTTCCGGCAAGGAATACAGACTTACGAATTTTGAGTTCGAGGAGCTGCTGCTGGGCTGCATCGGTCTCGGCTCGCCGAAGAACCTGTTCGACCCCAACTGGTTCACCACCAAGAACTTCCACGGTCAGTATTATGCCGACGGCGATTTGCTGGAGGAGTATCTGCATTTCCGCGCCAACATGCCGGTGAAGGATTACTTTGATCATCTGGCCCGTCAGGTGGAATTCTATTATCGCATTCCGAAGGCACTGCCCTTCAAAAAGCCGATCGCTGCCGCTGCGAAACCCTTCATGAAAAAGATCGCGCTGACGCCGAAGTGGGGCACGCTTGACTGGGTCAAGACGAAGGATCCCGTCAGACTGTCCGCTTACTACGGCTCCTATGAGGAGTATCAGAAGATTCCTTCGAAGTGGGAGGACTTCCGTCTCGAGAGCCCCGATAAGTCCAACGAGGCAGCCGAAAAGTATAAGCTCGACCACGGTTATGACGAATCCAAACCTAAAAGCGAGCTGGATATCGAGGATATGAAGCAGGCTGCGGCGTTCAGAGGCGGCGAGTGCCTGAGTGAATCCATGGAAAAGGGCGATCTGATGACCAAGCTGCGCTGGAAATGCGGCTGCTGCGGCGCAGAGTTCGAGGCCAGCCCCAATCTGATCCTTCTTGGCGGCCATTGGTGTCCGGAGTGTTATCTGCCCGAAAAGACCTGGAATTACGACGAGATCGCGAAGACCAACCCCTTCTTTGCCCAGGTCTGGTACACGAATCATCGCAAGGACGAGCACAACGTCTATCATTTCGATGATATTTTCGCCGGTTGGGAAAAGAAGAAATAAATCCGTCTTCTCTGACATAAGTATAGACGATCGGTTTCGGTCGTCTATTTTTTTTCGGAGTGGATCGGATGGATCTGATCGTGAGCGGATGCAAAGGAAAAATGGGCGCCGCCGTTCTGGAGGCACTGCGGGAATCCGGGCATAAACTGCTTTCCGGTGTAGACATAAAAGCTGACGGAACGGAAGGCTTTCCCTGCGTCGGCGGGTTTTCCGCGCTGCATAGCGCCGCAGACTGCATTCTTGATTTTTCGGACCGCAGCCAAACCGAGGAGCTTCTGGCTTACGCCAGTGCTTTCAGGGTCCCGCTTGTGATCGGAACGACGGGGCAAACGGAAGAGGATGTCGCCGCGATCCGTCGTGCGTCGATGCGGCTCCCGATCCTGCTGTGCTCCAATTTCGCGCGCGGACTGACGCTGCTCAGGCGGATGGCGGAGACGGCGCTTGCCGCTTTACCGCATTGCAGCGTGATCATTTCGGAAACGCATCACATTTCAAAAAGGGACCTGCCGAGCGGGACGGCAAAATACCTTGCGTCGGATATCCGTAAGCTTGTCCCTGACGTGCCGATCTCGATCCGCTCCGAACGGACAGGAGACGAAAAGGGGAGCCATACGGTGCGATTCGTTCACGGAGCGGAAATGCTTGAGATCCGGCATAGCGTGGGATCCCGGTCGGTATACGCCCGTGAGGCGATCGAGGCGGCGGCGTGGCTGGTTGCCTGTCAGCCGGGGCTTTATACGGAAAAGGGGGTAGCAGCAGATGCGGATTGGGATCTTTGGTTACGGGAATCTCGGCAGGGGCGTTGAACGCGCGCTCGTGAGAACGTCGTCGGAATCTTTATTCGGTATTTTTACAAAACGAAAAACACAGCTTGGGAGGTCTCTCAGCGGCGCGCCGCTGTTTGACGCGGGCGACGTTCTGCGCTTTACGGGGGAGATCGACGTGATGATCAACTGTGGGTCGAGCAAGAGCGAAGTGCCGCGCACGACGCCGTTTCTTGCGTCGCATTTTCACGTGGTGGACGCGTTTGATACGCACAGGGACGTCAGCCAGCATTTCGCAAAAACGGATGCCGCAGCGAAAAGAAGCGGGCATCTCGCGCTGATCTGCGCAGGGTGGGACCCGGGATTGTTTTCGGTCGCAAGGCTTTATGAAAAAGCGTTTTTGCATGGCGCTTCCCCGGTCACGTTATGGGGTCCCGGCGTCAGTCAGGGGCATTCGGACGCGCTTCGCCGGATCCCGGGCGTACTTGACGCCGTCGCTTTTACGTATCCGCGTGAAGACGCGGAGGCGATCATTTCAAAATTGCCGGACGCAGAGAGGACGCCCGAGAGGCTGCACCGGCGCGTTTGCCTGATCGCGAAAGCGGAGGGCGCTGACGCCGCGGCGATCGAAGCGCAGGTCCGCGCCATGCCCGGATATTTTGCCGGATATGAAACGGTGATCCGGTTCACGGACCTGCAGACTTTACACAAAAAGCATGGCGGTATGCCCCACGGCGGACGCGTGATTTCAAAGAACACCGACGGTGAATCCCTGTCCTTCAGTCTGAAACTGCCGTCCAATCCTGATTTCACGGGCTTTTCGTTGACCGTGTTTGCCCATGCTCTCTTCCGGCTTGCCGCGTCCGGGCGCGTCGGCGCGATCCTCCCGCCGGATATCCCGCCGACTCTCTTTTTGGAACGGACAGAAGAATTATGGAATTATATATAAATGATTGCTTTTTTCAAAAAGTATGGTAAAATATCCTTGGTGATTATATGAATGAGGATTACAGCGCGGTCTTTTCCGCATTGGTCCGGAGCCTGAAAACAAAAAACTATCATATTTCCGCGGCGGAGTCCTGTACTGCAGGGCTCTTTTCAGCGTATCTGGCGGACGTGCCCGGCGCCTCCCGTGTTCTTTCGTATGGCTTTGTCGTCTATTCGGAGGAAGCGAAAAACAGGGTGCTGGACGTGCCCCTGCAAACGATCGGGGAATACGGCGTCGTCAGTGAACAAACGGCCGCCGCAATGGCAAAGGGCGCAGCAGAAATATCCCGCGCGGAGGTCGCCGTAGCCGTCACAGGTTTTGCCGGTCCGGAGTCCGACGGCGTTTTGCCTGTCGGTCGCGTCTGCTTTGCTTATTTGCTGCCGGGGCGTTTGATCACGGAAACGCGCGATTTCGGAGCCGTCGGCAGAAACCTCGTGCGGCAGCGGGCCGCCGTTCACGCTGCGCAAACAATATCGTCATTGCTGGAGGAGCTGCCATGCGACTGAAAAAACTGACTAACGTGCAGATCATCGCGATCGGCTTCGCGCTGCTGGCGCTGTTCGGCGCGTTCCTGCTGATGCTGCCGATCTCTTCCCGTGAGCGCGTCTGGACGCCGTTCGTTCCCGCGCTGTTCACGTCCGTTTCCGCGTCCTGCGTAACGGGTTTGATCGTCGTGGACACGGCGACGCACTGGTCGTTGTTCGGGCAGATCGTAATCATCACGCTGATCCAGATCGGCGGCCTCGGCTTCATCACGATCGCGACGGCGTTCCTGTCGTTTGCCCGGAAAGGTCTCGGACTCAAAAGCCGGTCCCTGATGGCGGAAAGCGTGAACACGGGGCGCATCGCCGGGCTGAAAGGCTATGTGCGCCATATCGTCAGGGGAACGGTGCTGATTGAGGGTGTCGGCGCCGTGCTGCTTTCAATCCCGTTCATACGGGAATTCGGTCCGGTCAAGGGAATCTATTACGGCGTGTTTCATTCGATTTCCGCGTTCTGCAATGCCGGGTTTGATTTGATGGGCGTCAAAGCGCCGTTTGATTCCCTCGTTTCCTATGCGGACAAGGCATATATCAATATAGTGTTTATGCTTCTGATTACGGTCGGCGGCATCGGCTTCCAGATCTGGGAGGATGTGCGAAACTATCGCTGGAGACTGAAGCGTTACTCTCTGCATTCCAAGCTTGTCCTCGTCGTTTCCCTGACGCTGACGGTCGGCGGCGCGATCTGCTTTTATTGTCTCGAACGCAATCATCTGTTTGCGGAAGTCAGCGTCGGAAAAGGGATCCTTTATTCATTTTTTCAGTCCGTGACCTGCCGGACCGCCGGCTTCAATACGATCGATCTCGCGAAGCTTTCGGATCCCTCCGTGCTGCTGTCCTGCTTCCTGATGTTCGTCGGCGGCTCACCCGGTTCCACTGCGGGCGGCATCAAGACCACCACGATCGCGATCCTGTTCATTTATCTTGTTTCGTCTCTGCGTTCCTCCGCCGGGGAGCCGCAGCTTTTCGGCAGATCGCTTGCGCCGTCCAGCATCCGCAAGGCGTCCGGTGTCGTCTGTTTCAACTTTACGCTGGTGTTCCTCGCCACGACCGTGATCGCCGCCTGCGGGCAGTTCCGCCTGACGGACGTTCTGTTTGAGACGTTTTCCGCCATGGGAACGGTCGGTATGACGACGGGGATCACACGGGATCTGCCTATGATCGGCAAGATCCTGATCATGGCCCTTATGTTCTGCGGGCGCGTCGGCAGTGTAACGCTTGCGTCCGCCTTATTGGAAAAACGTGTCCGCCCCAAGATTCAATATCCCAAAGAAGAGATCAATATCGGATAAGGAGAACTCAGTATGAAATCATTTCTGATCGTCGGCATGTCCACCTTCGGCATGCATTTGTGTAAAAAACTCAATGAACTCGGCACGGAGGTCATGATCGCGGATAAGGATCCGGAGATCATCGAAAAGATGGCGCCGTTTGCAGTCAGCGCAAAGATCGCGGACTGCACGAACGCCGCCGTGCTCGAAAGCTTCGGTGTGGATGAATTCGACACCTGCTTCGTCTGCCTCGGCGGGCATTTTTCCGATTCTCTGGAGATCACGAATTCTCTGAAGGAGCTCGGCGCAAAAAAGGTTATTTCCGAGGTGAACCGCGATATCGAAAGCAAATTCCTGCTGCGCAGCGGCGCGGACAAGGTTGTGTATCCGGAGCTCGATCTCGCGCAGCGCGTTGCCGTGAGCGAGAGCAACGACAGTATTTTTGACGCGATCGACCTCGGCGGGCAGTATGTGATCTATGAGATCTCCACGCCGGAGCGCTGGGTCGGCAGGACCGTCCGGGAACTGAATATCCGCGCAAAATATAACGTAAACGTAATCGCTGCGAAGCATAACGCGGAGATCCATCCCGTTCTTTCCCCGGAATATCTGTTCAAGCATGAGGATCACCTGATCGTTATGGGAAACACCAAAGATATCGATAAGCTCGTCTGATCCGCATGGAGTGGAAGACCTTTTCATAGAATAGGATATGAAATTCTGTTTTTGGGAGAGGTCTTTATGGAAGAAAAAACGCTGACGAAGCCGCACACGCTGTTTCTGGAGGGCAGGACCCGACTGGATCTGACCGGTGTGACAGATACCTCCAACTTCGATGAGGAAACGCTGACGATCGAGACCGCCGCAGGCAGGCTGACCGTTAAAGGCGAAAACCTGCAGGTGACGAAGCTGAGTCTGGAGAACGGAGAGATGAGCGTGGAGGGTACCGTTACGCTGATCCAGTATAGCGCGTCCCCCGTAAAAACCACGGGCTTTTTCGGCAGGGTCTTTGGCTGATGTTCGGGCTCGGCGTCGCGTTTCAGCTTGACGTTTTTCTGAAAAGTCTCGGCGTGGGGCTTTTGTGCGGCCTGCTCTATTCGTGCTTTCAGGGGCTTCGCGCGTGCGGCCTGCGCGGGCGTATCGCTGTTTTCCTGGAGGACGTTCTGTTCTTCGTCTCGGCTGCGTTCCTGACCTTTTTCTTCCTGTTGGAGACGGATTTCGGGCGGGTGCGCTTTTTCCTGCTTACAGGGGAAGCGATCGGATTCCTGCTCTGGGAGCTGTTCCCCGGGCAGGCGATCCTGTATTTGCTGCATAAGTGCGGAGCCGCTGTTCGGGGACGCCGCAGAAATAAGAAGAACCATAAAAGAAAATTATGAATATTCTAAAAAAACTCTTGCAAAATCGCTTTTTGTTGATATATAATAAAACAAATGGGCAGAGAAAATGCGAAGGCAGGGAAGATCGTTTGCATGAAGAATAAAAAAATGCGGGGCAGCATTTTTCTGTATCTTATCCTGATCGCGGTCGTCGTTTTCGCCTTCTTCTATATCCTGTATAACAATAAACAGATCGACGATCTGCAGGATAAGCTGTCTTCCGCTATGGATCAGCTGCAGGAATATGAGGAGGAGAACGAGCGGATCAGCCGCCTGATGGATCCTGAAAATGAAGACGCCTTAAAAGAAGAAGAAGCACGCAAGCACGGTTACGGGTATCCGGACGAAAGCAGGTACCAGAATATCACGCCCGGAAACGACGACCGGAACTAAACAGCAGGAGGACGCACGCTTTTATGCAGTCTAAAATCGGTGAAATTTATGAGGGAAAAGTCACGGGAGTCACAAACTTCGGTGCTTTTGTAAAGCTTTCCAACGGGGAATCCGGCATGGTACATATTTCGGAAGTCGCCTCCGTTTACGTTAAGGATATCCATGATTTTATCAGTGAGGGGCAGGACGTCAAGGTCAAGGTTCTTGCGATCAACGAGAACAACAAGATCAGTTTGTCCATCAAGCAGACGCAGCCCGCCCAGCCGAAGTCTGCGCCGAAATTCCAGAACGACGGCGGCAATTTCAAAAAACGTCCCCCGCGTCCCGCCGGGCAGCCTGATTTCCAGAAGCGCGCCGCTGCGCCAGCCGGTCCGATGTCCTTTGAAGATATGATGTCGAAATTCAAGGCGGACAGCGAGGAAAAAATGAGCGACCTCAAGCGCTTTACGGATACTTCCCGCGGCAGAAGAGGCAACCGCTGAATATGCGTGCAGAAACGCAAATCCCGCGACGGCGGACCGAAGGGTCACGCCGTCATTTTGTTTTGCTGAATCTATTTTAACGGAATCTTAATAAATAAAAGCTTGCGTTAACGGGAAATCGGCGTTATAATGTCGATATGCTGAACAGAAAGGAGCTGCGGCTTTTGAAATCAAAACTCCGCGTTTCGTCTTTCGCGATCGCGCTGCTGATGCTGTTTCTCTCCGCCTGCGGAGCGCCGTCCGGTGAAGCCGATCCCGAAACGGCGGATCCCGCCGAGTCTCTGACCTACGAGACCGTATTGCGTGATCCGAACGGGATGCCGATTCCCGACTATTCCGACGTGAACAGATCCGTACTGGAACCCGCCCTGTTCTTCAAGGATGAGAAAGGCCGCATGCAATATGACGATCCTTCCGTCAGGCTTTATACCGGCATCGACGTGTCGTCGTTTCAGGGGACCGTCGACTGGGACGCCGTCAGGGAAGACGGGATTGATTTCGTAATGCTTCGCGCCGGTGGGCGCGGTTGGGCCGAAAACGGTCTGATGTATGAGGACGATATGTTCCGGAAAAACTGTGCGGACGCAGCCGAAGCCGGGCTCAAGGTCGGCGCGTATTTCTTCTCGCAGGCGACGAATGAGGCCGAGGCAGAGGAGGAAGCCCGATTCCTGCTCGGGATCATCAAGGATTGTCCCCTGACCTATCCGGTCGCGTTCGACTGGGAGCACGTGGACGATAACCCGGATGCCAGAACGAACGCGGTGTCGGATGAAATGCTGACCGCCTGCGCCGTCCGTTTCTGCGACGTGATCCGGGAAGGCGGCTTTGAGCCCATCATCTATTTCAACAGAAAGCTCGGCTATTTCTTTTACGATCTCTCGATCGTGAAGACCTATGATTTCTGGCTTGCCGAATTCGCAGACGCGCCTGCGTTCATTTATCAATATAAAATGTGGCAGTATTCCGATTCCGGGTCGGTCGACGGGATCTCCGGGATCGTGGATCTGAATATTTCTCTGTATGACTTTTCTCAGACGGTAAAAAAATAGGAGGCAAGCATATGCAGCCATTGAGAGAAAATTATTGCGGTATTTATTCCCTGATGCTGACCCCGTATTTCAGCGACAGAAGCATTGACTACAAGACCTACGAGGCGTACGCCGAATGGCAGGCGCAGCAGGGCGTGCAGCATCTGTTTGCGGTTTGCGGCAGCTCGGAAATGTCGAGCCTGTCGCTGGAGGAGCGTCTTGCGCTGGCGCGCCTGACGGTCAGGCATAAGGGCAAGACCACCGTCGTTGCGACGGCGAACATGGAATACGGTCTGGAAGCACAGATCGAAGAGGTCAAGCGTATGAGCGATACCGGCGTGGACGGTCTTGTCTTCACAACAATGGGGATGGGGGACCGCGGCGACGAGCTTGTGGAGCATATCTCAAAGCTTGCCGCGCATACCGACCTGCCGTTGTTCATGTATGAATTCCCCGGCCGTCAGCCGCACCTGATCAGCGGCGAGACGTACGGAAAGCTCGTCCGCGAATGCGGAATCCTCGGGATCAAGGATACGACCTGTACGCTGGAAGGGATCGGCGCAAAGATCGAAAACAAGGGCGATTCCTGCGTGATACAGGCCAACATGCCGTATCTGTACGAGGCCTTCAGGCTCGGTTCCCGCGGCGTGATGGCGACGCCGACCTCCTGCGGCGGCGCGTTTTTCACGCGCTTTTACGACGCGTTCGTCGAAAAGAAAGATCTTGCGCTTGCCAAGCGGCGTTTCCATGAGATCACGCTCCTCGATCACGCGATCGACAGCGGGTTCAATAATTCCGCGAAGTATCTCGTGCAGTTGCAGGGGATTAAATCCTTCCAACCGATCAACCGCGGCGGGGCGGCGCTGTCCCCGGCGCGTCTGGAAAGCCTCAGATCCTTCCACGATTGGTGCGTCGCGAACGGATTGATGGAATAATTCCTTTCTGTTTACAAAAAAGTATCCGTCTGCGGATACTTTTTTTGATTTTTCGCTTGCATTTTAAAAAGGATTGTGCTAATATATACAGGCAATGCGGAAGTAGTTCAATTGGCAGAGCGTCAGCTTCCCAAGCTGAATGTTGCGGGTTCGAGTCCCGTTTTCCGCTCCATGCAAAAAAGCTCCCTAAGAATGAATCCTTAGGGAGTATTTTTTTAGAAAGAAGTCTGTCGTATGAACACTGTTTTACGTTTTATTGCCTGCAGCGATCTGCATTTCAAAACGGATTCCGAAAAGGAGCCGCAGCGGTTCCGCCGCGGAATGGCGCTTGCCTACGCGTATGCCGACAGTCAGGCGTATCCGGGGATCGACGCGATCGTTTTTAACGGCGATTTCGCGAACCAGGGTCTGCAGGAGCAGATGCAGCTTGTCAAGGATACGGTTTCCGACTGCGTGCGTCCCGAGACGCAGACGATCTATACCCTCGCAAGTCATGAGTTTATGGCGCCGGACGGGGAAGCAGGCGCGGTCGCCAGATTTCAGGCGCTGTTCGGGCAGGCGCCGGATCAGCATAACGTGATCAACGGCTATCATTTTATCAGCATCACCACACAGAACGGCTGCCATATCTACGACGAAAAGCAAGCCTGGCTCAGGGAGCAGCTGCGGCAGGCGGCTGCGGATTACCCGAAGCCGATCTTCGTGTTTCAGCATTCGCACCTGACCGGTACGGTTTACGGCAGTATCCTTTGGGGGGAGGACGAGATCATCCCGATCCTGATGGACTACCCCGGCGTGATCGACTTTTCCGGGCATTCCCACGCGCCGATCAACGACCCGCGCAGTATCCATCAGAAATACTTTACGTCAGAGGGTACCGGCTCTTTATCCTATCTTGAGCTGGACGAATTCGATAAATTGCACGGAACGATCCCGCCGGATGCGGAGAACTTCGCGCAATTCTGCATCGTGGAGGCGCGTGACGACGGTTCGGTGCTGATCCGTCCGTTTGACGTGATCTCCGGCGGGTTCTTCGGAACCGATCGCCTGATTGCGCATCCCTGGGAGCCCGCGTCGTTCGTGTATACGGACGACCGGTATCAAACGGCTGCTTGTCCGGCGTTTACGGCCGATGCCGAATTGCGCGTCACATCCGATGCGGCAGGAGAGTATGCGGTCGGATTCCCCCAGGCTCTGCAGGAGCCCGAACGTGTGGACAGCTATACGCTGCGGCTTCGGTCTCTCTCTGACGGGCGCATCATCCGCCAATGCAACGTTACGTCATCATATTACCTGTACCGGATGCCGCCGCGCGTGGAGATCCCCCTCGGGCAGCTTCCCACCGGAACCTATGAGGCGACGGTGTGCGCCAACAGCTTCTGGGGTACTTCCTCCGCGCCTTTGACGCTGACTTTTGAGGTGAACGACTTTGACTGAACTGTTATATCTGCAGAACGCCTATCTGCGTGAAAACGAAGCGATCGTCATAGACGTGACAGATACCGCGATCGTGCTGGACCGGACCTGCTTTTTCCCGGAGGGCGGCGGCCAGCCCGGCGACAGCGGAACGATCGGGAATGTGGCAATCATCGACGCACGGCTTGAGAACGGCAGCGTGCTGCATATCTTTGATCCCAACGAGCGTCCCGCGTTTACCGCGGGAGAGCGGGTCTCCTGTAAAATCGACTGGGAAAAACGCTTTTCGCGGATGCAGGCGCACACCGGCGAGCATATCGTTTCCGGGCTTGCGCACACACTGTTCGGCTGTGAAAACGTCGGATTTCATATGGACGGTACGGTCATGACCGTTGATTTCGACCGGTTTCTGGATGAAACGCAGCTTGTATCGTTGGAAAAAGCCGCGAATGCGTGCATATACCGCGACCTTTCGGTGACTGCTGAAACGCTTTCCGCCGCGCAGGCTGAGTGCCGGCCCTACCGCAGCAAGCTGGACGATCTGCCCAATCCCCGGATCGTGACGATCGAGGGCGTGGACCGCTGTGCGTGCTGCGCGCCGCACGTCCGGTCAACGGGGCAGGTCGGGCTCGTCAAGATCCTCGCGGCCATGCGGCATCGCGGCGGCGTGCGGTTGACGCTGATCGCAGGAGAAACGGCATATGCCGATTATGCGGAAAAGCACGTGGCTGCCTCGGCGATCGGCCAGTCGCTTGCGGTAAAGCCGTCAGAGATCGCCCCGGCAGTCGAAGCCCTTCTGCAAAAGAACAAGAATCTGTCCTATGAAATGAACCGGCAACTGCAGGATATGCTTCTGTATATCCGTGAACTGACGCCTGCAACGACGGTGAATCTGACGTTCTTCCTGCCTTCCATGTCCGTGGAGGCCTTGAAAAACGCCGTAGTGCTGCTGCGCGACCGGACGAAAGGGATCTGCGTCACGCTTTGCGGCAGCGACGCGGACGGCTATTATTTTGCGATGTCCTCGACGGAGATCGACGTGAAAGTCCGGGCGCGTGCGATTACGGGCGCGCTGAACGGCAGCGGCGGCGGGCGGTACGACGTCGTGCAGGGCAGACTGCGCGCCTCACGCGCACAGATCGAACAATACTTTAAGGAATTACAGGTGAATCAGGATGAGAATGCGTAAAAAGAAGCATCTGGAAGAAAAGCTTGCGCGGTGCGTCAATCTGATCGAGTTTCCGCCGGTCACGAAGGATTACCGGGAGGAGATCAAAGAAAAAGCGTATCTGGATTTTTCCGTGCTGTTCGGCAACGATCACCCGGTGCAGATGGAGATCGGCTGCGGAAAGGGCAGATTCATTACGGAGCTCGGGAAGCGCGAACCGGGGATCAATTTCCTTGCGGTGGAGGTGAACCGCAGCGTGCTGTGCTCCGCCTGTGAGCTTGCGCTTGCCGAGCATGTTGATAACGTGCGCTTTCTGCATCTCGGCGCGGAGGTCCTTGCAAAGTATATTCCGCCGCACTGCATCGGACGGATCTATCTGAATTTTTCCTGTCCATTTCCGAAAAAGGCGTATGAAAACAAAAGACTGACAAACCTGCGCTTCCTGAAGAGCTATAAGGAACTGCTTGCTCCCGGCGCCGAGATCCATCAGAAAACGGACAACATGCATTTCTTTGAGTATTCGCTTGAGCAGTATTCGCTTGCGGGCTATAAGATCAAAAACGTCTCTTTGGATCTGCATGCCGCCGGATTTGAGGAAAACATCATGACCGAGTATGAAAAGCGCTTTACCGATCTGGGACAGCCGATTTATCGGCTCGAAGCGTACCTGTAAACAAAAAGCGCACACCGGAGTCGATGTGCGTTTTTTCTTCAGTTCTTTTTTTTCAGCATATTGAGCGCGTCGGAGAAGGATTCAATATCCTTGAAGTCACGATAAACGGAAGCGAACCTGACGTAAGCGATCTCATCGATATCCCGAAGCTTTTCAAGTGCCATTTCCCCGATCTCGACCGAGGTGATTTCCCGTTCCAACGAGTTTTGGAGCCGCGTTTCAATGTCGTCGATCGCGCGTTCCAGCGTTTCGAGATCGACAGGGCGCTTTTCACAGGCGCGGAGCATGCCGCTGAGCAGCTTGTTCCGGTCGAACACCTGACGGGATTTATCTTTTTTGATGATCACAAGCGGCTGCGTTTCAATGGACTCATAGGTTGTGAACCGCTGTGCGCACTGCATGCATTCTCTTCTTCTTCGGATCCGCTGCCCGTCGTCCGTGGGACGGGAATCAACGACTTTGCTTTCAGGGAAACCGCATTTCGGACACTTCATCGTGATCGCACTTCCGTTTCTGTTGAAAAGTATCCCTATCATAGCATATCCGTTTTTTTTATGCAAGTTTTTTCTGCATTATTTTTTCACAGGGGGAAAGATTCTCCTTTACCGGAAATCATTTTTCATTGCCGCGCGGCATAAACCCATGTATGATAGGGACGGGTGATAAAATGAAACGTCTGCTTGCCTCGTATCGGGACTATCCATGGGAAGGGATTTCGGTTTTCTCCGTTCTTCTTGGGCTGGCTTCCGTGATCGGGCTGTATATCTTCGCGTTGATCTGTTTGCTATCCCCGGGGGAGGACGGCGCTGAGGTTTCCGGCGCGATGACGCGCGCCTATCAAGCCTGTATGCTCGCAAAGGAGCTGCTTGGCGCAACGGTCATCCCCGTGCTTTTGTGCGAGCTTCTGCTGATCCGCACGAACTGCAAATGCCGGAAAAACCCTAAAAAATAAAATATTTTAAAAAAACACTTGATTTTTCTTATGTATTGTGCTAATATGTCTTAGCACCAAACGAAAGAAGTCACGAAAGAGGTTTCTATTATGCAGTGGTATGATTGGACGATCGGTATTTTACTTTTAATATCTTCTGTTTTGATTGTTATTCTTGTTCTTATGCAGCAGAGCAAGGACGCCGGTCTTTCCGGGGCGATTACCGGCGGTTCCGATACTTATTTCGGTAAGAACAAAAAGCGTTCCAACGATGCGAAGCTTGCGAAAATCACGAAGATCCTCACGGTTGTGTTCTTTGTGCTTTCTCTTTGCGGAACCTTTGTGCTCGCATACCTTCATCCGAAGGGATGAATGAATTGAGCCAGTAGCTCAGTCGGCAGAGCACCTGCCTTTTAAGCAGGGTGTCCGGGGTTCGAATCCCCGCTGGCTCACCATACACGCAGCCCCAATTCCGTTTCACAGCGGTATTGTGGGTTTTTTCGTTTTTATCTAACAAATAAGGGTGAACCAGGAGGAGAATCAGCATGGAAAACAATCAGTATGGGCAGTATGGCAACCCCATGCAGCAGGGGTATGGACAGCCGCAGGGACCGGCTCCGCAAAACGGCGCCTATCAGCAGCAGCCTCCCTATAACGGGCAGCAGGGGTATTACGCCCCTCCGGCGAACGGCGCTTATTACGGGCAGCCTGTTTACGGCGCACAGCTTATGGATCCCGGCGAGAAATACGCCTCAAACGCCAAGCTGTTCGGTATTTTATCGCTTTTCGTTCTGCCGATCGTGTTTTGTATTCTGGGACTTGTGAATTACAGCAATTATCAGAAGATGGGCGACGGATCGCATCAGTCCGACGCAAACGTCGGTCGTGTCTGCAGCATCATTTCCATTATCCTGCAGGGACTTGGTATTCTGTTCACGATCATTTATATTGCGCTGATCGGCTCTTTTGTATTTATGTATTGATCCGGGAACCGCCCGATGGGCGGTTTCTCTTTTGCCTGATAATTAGCAAATGCTAACCAGCGCTGCGATTGTTCCTTGACAAACTCTTTTCCCGGAACTATAATGAATGCGGTGAGTAACTATGACGTTCGCAGAAGAGTATTTATTCCCCTTGCGTGACGAGGCATATGCCGCGTTTTCAGCAAAACTGATCCCGAATATCGATCCTTCTTCAATAATCGGCGTTCGCAGCCCAGATCTGCGAAGGCTTGCGAAGACTTTAGCTGCGTCTCCAGATCGGCAGGCTTTTCTCGAGTCGCTGCCGCATCGGTATCTGGAGGAAAACACGCTGCACGCGTTCCTGCTGTCGCAGGAAAAAGACGTTCCCAAGCTGACCGACGCTCTGCGGCGCTTTTTGCCGTATGTCGATAACTGGGCGACGTGTGATTCCCTGAACCCGAGGGTTTTTCAGAAATGCCCGCTGCAATGCCGCGATTTCGCGTATGAGGCTATGCGGGATCCGCATCCCTATACCGTGCGTTTTGGGATCGCCCTGCTGATGCGGTATTTTCTCGACGATCGCTTCTCTATGGAGTATCCGTCCGCTGTCGCGGAGATCCGGTCAGAGGAATACTACGTCAACATGATGATCGCATGGTATTTTGCGACCGCGTTGGCAAAACAATATGATCAGATTCTTCCCTTTGTCACCCGGCGGCGGCTTTCGCCCTGGTGTCATAACAAAACGATCTCCAAGGCGATCGAAAGCTACCGGCTGACGTCGGAGCAAAAGGAAGAGCTTAAGCGATACAGAATCAAAACAACCTAAGGAGGTTCGGATGGACCAATATCTTGTGACAGGAATGAGCTGCGCCGCTTGCAGCGCACGCGTGGAAAAAGCCGTCAAGGCTGTTCCCGGCGTAACAAGCTGCGCGGTCAGTCTGCTGACAAATTCCATGGGCGTTGAGGGCAGCGCGTCGCCTGCGGCGATCATGGAGGCTGTGTCGAAGGCGGGCTATGGGGCGACGCCGAAGGAAGCGCCTTCAAATGAGGCCGTCGACAGCGCCGCACAGAATGACGCGCTGAAGGATACCGAAACGCCGAAGCTCCGGCGGCGTCTGATCGCTTCACTATGCTTTTTGCTCCCGCTGATGTACGTCTCCATGGGGCATATGATGTGGCAATGGCCTCTGCCCGCCTTTTTTGACGGGAATCACGTGGCGATGGGGCTGCTGCAGATGCTGCTTGCCGCGATCATCATGGTGATCAACCAGCGGTTCTTTATCAGCGGCATCCGCGGGCTGATCCACCGCGCGCCGAATATGGACACGCTTGTGGCGATGGGCTCCGGGACCGCGTTCTTATGGAGCGTTTTTGAGCTGTTTATGATGACGCGCGCGCAAGTCGACGGGGACGCCGACGCCGTTATGACCTATATGATGCAGTTCAGCTTTGAGGCCGCCGGTATGATTCTGACGCTGATTACGGTCGGAAAAATGCTGGAGGCAAGGTCGAAGGGCCGCACGACGGATGCGCTGAAGGGACTGATGAAGCTTGCGCCGAAGCGCGCCGTGCTGGAGATTGACGGACAGGAAAAGACCGTCCCGATCGATCAGGTGAAAACCGGCGATATCTTTTTGGTGCGCCCCGGGGAAAGTATTCCGGTCGACGGCGTAGTGATCGACGGCAGCACCGCGGTGAACGAAGCGTCGCTGACGGGAGAAAGCATCCCCGTGGATAAAAGCACGGGAGACGCCGTATCCGCCGCCACGGTCAATCAATCCGGCTTTATTCGCTGCCGCGCGACCCGCGTCGGACAGGATACCACGCTTTCGCAGATCATCAAGATGGTCGGGGACGCCGCCGCCACGAAGGCGCCGATCGCCAAAATTGCCGATAAGGTCTCGGGCGTGTTCGTCCCGATCGTGATCGGGATCGCACTTGTGACCGCGCTCGTCTGGTTGCTGACCGGGCACGGCGTCGGTTATGCTTTGGAGCGCGGCATCGCGGTCCTCGTGATCAGTTGTCCCTGTGCGCTCGGACTGGCGACACCTGTCGCCATCATGGTCGGCAACGGCGTCGCGGCGAAGAACGGGATCCTGTTCAAAACCGCCGTTTCGTTGGAGGAGACCGGCAGAGTGCGTTACGTCGTACTGGATAAGACCGGCACGATCACAAAGGGGGAGCCGACCGTTACCGATCTGTTTCCGGCGCAGGACGTTACGGAGCAGGAGCTTTTGTCCTATGCCGCGTCGCTTGAACGGATGAGCGAGCATCCGCTTGCGAAAGCCGTGTTTGCGTATGCGCAGCAGAAAGACGGCGTTGATGTGAACCTGAACGTGGAGGATTTTGCGGCCTTGCCCGGCAACGGTGTGCGTGGCAGCGTGGCAGGCGCGCGTGTTCTTGCCGGCAGCCTGGCGTTCATTGCGGGGCAGTGCGAGGTCCCGGCCTATCTGAACGAGACGGCGTCCTGTCTTTCCGACGCGGGAAAAACGCCGTTGCTGTTTATGAAGAGCGGCGCGTTTCTCGGTCTGATCGCGGTCGCCGACGTGATCAAGGAGGACAGTCCGGAGGCGATCCGGCAGTTCCGCAATATGGGGCTTGAGGTCGTGATGCTGACAGGCGATAACGAAAAGACCGCGAACGCCATCGGCCGTATTGCGGGAGTGGACAGGGTCATTGCAGGCGTTCTGCCGGACGGCAAGGAAGCCGCCGTGCGCGGGATCCGGAAGCAGGGCAAGGTCGCAATGATCGGCGACGGCATCAACGATGCGCCTGCGCTGACGCGCGCGGACGTCGGAATCGCGATCGGCGCGGGGACGGACGTCGCGATCGACGCGGCGGATATCGTGCTGATGAAAAGCAGTCTGGCGGATGCCGCGGCTGCGATCCGCCTGAGCCGCGCAACGCTCAGGGATATCAAGCAGAACCTCTTCTGGGCGTTCTTCTATAACGCGCTGCTCATCCCGCTTGCCGCCGGCGTGTTTATCCCATTGTTCGGTTGGGAGCTGGACCCGATGTACGGCGCCGCCGCCATGAGCTTGTCGAGCTTCTGCGTCTGTATGAATGCGCTGCGCCTGAATCTGTTCAAGGTCTATAATACGACGGGGGACAGACCGCTGCGCGGCATAAAAAAGAAGGTTCGCACAGGCGGCTCCGACCGGATCGAAGGCGAGATCACGCTGCGCATCAAGGGTATGATGTGCGAGCATTGCGAAAACCGCGTTCGCGGTGAGTTGGCGAAGATCGAAGGCGTTACCCCCACGCTTGTGAGCCATCAGCAGGGGCTTGCGCGCCTGCAAGCGTCAGCGCCTGTTTCCAAAAAGGCGCTGAAAAAAGCAGTGGAAGACGCAGGTTATAAAATCAAATCCTTCTGAGCTTCTTTCGGGACCGGGTTTTCCGGTCCCTTTTGTCATATCCGTCAGCCCGCGTTCATATATTCTATTGAACAAAAGAATTCACGGAGGTTATTTATGACGGATACCAATATCTATCAGGATATCGCCCATCGGACCGGCGGCGATATCTATATCGGCGTAGTCGGTCCTGTCAGGACAGGCAAGTCAACCTTTATCAAAAAATTTTTTGAAACGCTGATCGTGCCGAACGTTCCTGCGGATTTTGCGCGGGAGCGCATGATAGACGAGCTTCCGCAGTCCTCGGCAGGCAGAACGATCATGACGACGGAGCCGAAGTTTGTTCCGGAAAAGGGCGTCAGTCTGACGCTCGGCGACCGGGCGAACCTGAAGGTACGGCTTGTGGACTGCGTTGGCTACATCGTCCCCTCTTCGATCGGATACATCGAAAACGACGCGCCGCGCATGGTGAAAACGCCGTGGTATGAGGAGGAGATCCCGTTCAATATGGCGGCGGAGATCGGAACCAGGAAGGTGATCACGGAGCACGCCACGATCGGTCTTGTCGTTACAACAGATGGCAGCATCAGCGAGATCCCGCGTGAGGAGTATGAAGAAGCGGAGGAGCGCGTGATCTCGGAGCTGCAGGAGATCCGCAAGCCCTTCGTCATCCTGCTCAATTGCGTGTATCCTGAGGCGGAGGCCGCGCAGACGCTTGCCGCGTCCATGCGGGAGAAATACGGCGCGCCGGTTTTGCCTGTCAACTGTCTGCATCTCACCGAGGAGGAGATCCGGGAGATCCTTTCCGGCGTGCTGCGGGAGTTCCCTGTCAAAAGGATTATACTCGATCTGCCGGCGTGGCTTTCGGACGACGGTCTGCCCGGCGGTGAGAAAGCGGACGTCTGCCGCTGCGCGCTGGCCGCGGGGGCGGAGATCGGCAAGATCAGCGAGGTCGGGATCCTGTCCGCCGCGCTGGAGCAGCTGCAGATCGTCAAACACGCGGAGGTCGAATCCATCGATCTCGGGGAGGGCTCCGCATACCTTGACGTGCAGATCGATCGTACCGTCTTTTATTCGATCCTCTCCGGTTTCTCCGAAACGGAGATCCCGGACGACCGCGCCCTGATCGCAGAATTCCGCAGGCTTTCGGAAACGAAGCGCAAATATGAAAAAATCTCCGCCGCGCTGGAGCAGGTTAACTCCACGGGATATGGAATCGTGATGCCCTCGATCGACGAGCTTTCGCTCGAGGAGCCTGAGATCGTGCGGCAGGGGAGCCGCTACGGCGTCCGGCTGAAAGCAAGCGCGCCCTCTATCCATATGATGCGCGCGGATATCAAAACGGAGGTCGCCCCGATCGTCGGCAGCGAAAAGCAGAGCGAGGACCTTGTAAAGTATCTGCTGGATGGGTTCCAGGAGGAGCCTTCCAAGATCTGGG
This sequence comes from Oscillospiraceae bacterium, assembly GCA_902780565.1. GTDB lineage: Bacteria > Bacillota > Clostridia > Oscillospirales > Acutalibacteraceae > RUG806. Next base: position 13,979 of record CACZGD010000001.1, on the reverse strand, counting down.
AGTCCAATATCTTCGGGAAGAGCCTGAACGATCTGGTCAACGAGGGACTCAAGACAAAGCTGATGCACATGCCGACGGAAGCGCGTATGAAGCTGCAGCAAACGCTGGAGCGTGTGATCAACGAGGGCTGCAACGGCTTGATCTGCATCATCATTTAAGAGAATCAAACGAAGAAACAATAAAAAGCTGCAGGGCCCAGAATGCCTTACAGCTTTTTGTTTTGATATTGCGCGACCGCCATTTGGTCGCAGCGCTCGTTTTCCGGGTGCCCGGCGTGCCCCTTGATCCACTGAAATGTGACGGTGTGCACGTCCAGCAGCTTCAGCAGCTCTTCCCACAGGTCAATATTCAGAACAGGCTTGTTATCGGCTTTTTTCCATCCACGTTTGATCCACGCGGGGAGCCAGCGCTGATTGATCGCGTCGCAGACGTATTTGGAATCGGATATGACCTTCACACTGCAGGGAAAGCGCAGGACCTTCAGCCCTTCGATCACGGCCGTCAGCTCCATCCGGTTGTTTGTCGTCATCTCTTCGCCGCCCGAAAGCTCGCGCGTTTTGCCTTCGCATTGAAGGATCGCGCCCCAACCTCCCGGTCCGGGATTGCCGGAGCAGGCGCCGTCTGTAAACAGATAAACGTCTTTCATTTGCATCAACTCCTTCGGCATTATATCACTTCCGGCGCGCCTTTGCAATCACAGAATGATTATTTTTTCGCGAACGGGTCATAATGATATCAGCAATAACGGAAAGGGTGTTCAAGCTTGAAAGCTGTGATCATGTGCGGGGGGCGCGGCACGCGTTTGTTGCCGTTAACGGAGACGCGCCCCAAGCCTCTGGTGAAGTTCCTGAATATCGGGATCCTGGACAGAACGCTCAGCGTGCCGGGCGCGCTGTCGATTGGCGAAACCCATCTCGCGCTCGGCTTCAAAGCGCAGGAGATCGTCTCCCACTGTGAAGGCAGAAGCTATGGGACAGAGCTGTTTTATCACATTGAGACGACGCCCCTCGGCACCGCCGGCGGGGTCAAAAACTGCTTCTTTCAAACGAATGAGGATCTGCTTGTCCTTAGCGGGGATAACGTGTTCGATCTGGATCTTGACGCGGCGATCCGCAGGCATCAAAACGACCGTGCCGATCTGACGATCGTCGGGATCGAAGCGGAGGACCCGCGCGAATACGGTGTGATCCTGCGGGATGACGAAGAAAACGTCACCGGCTTTATCGAGAAGCCCGATTGGGAGAACGCGCTGTCGTCGCTGGTGAATACCGGGATCTATATCATGCGCGGCGCGCTGCTGGATCGTATTCCGTCGGATCGTCCCTTTGATTTTGCGGGAGATCTGATCCCTGCGCTGATAAAGGATGGTTTCAGCGTAAAATGTTATTCTGCAAAGGGGTATTGGGGCGACGTCGGTGAGCCGGACAGTCTGCTGACCTTCTCCGAACGGCTGCTGGCTGCCGCTGAGCCGCCGACGACGAACGGCACGCTGATCCTGGAGGATCTTCGCACGCCCGACGGCGCCGTCATTCTTGCGCCGAGCCTGATCGGAATCGGTTCGGTCCTGCAAAAGGGCGCCGTCGTCGGGCCTTTCGCCGTCGTCGGCGCCGAGTGCGAGATCGGGGAACGCGCGGTGCTGTCTCACTGCATCCTCGGGGATCAGGTCCGTCTGGACGCGGATTCGGAGGTTTGCGGCGCGATCCTCGACGACGGCGTGCGTTTCGGCGCGCGCGCCGTTGCGGAGACCGGCGCGGTGATCGGGTACGGCGTGCAGGTCGGCCGTTTTTCCCGCGTCATGGAGCGCTGCAGAATCTGGCCGGGAAACAGCGTGCCGCCCGAATCGATCGTGAACGACGATTTGTTTTTCGGCGCCGCAAAAACGCTCGAGGCGGACCTGACCGGATTGGAGGGGACCGTGTTCACGGAGCTGACGCTTCCCGATGCGATCCGAATCGGGCAGGCCGCCGCCGCGATTCCCTCCGTCCGCCGGATCGGCGTATCGTACTCCGGCGCGGAGGCCGCCGTGATCTATAAGGACGCCTGTGTCGCCGGTGTGCGCGCCTCCGGCGTGATCTCCTATGATTTCGACGAAATCTTTTTTGCACAGGCATATTTCTATGCCGCTTACTGCTCGCTGGACCTGTTTGTGTATATCGTCGCCGACGGACAGAAGATCTCTTTCTCCTTTCTCGGGAAGCACGGTCTGCCTGTGGACGCCTCCACGGTGCGAAAGATCAACAATAACTATCGGTTTTCAGCGTTTTCTTACGCGCAGCCCGAGGCGGTCGGAGATCTGTTTCATATGCATCTTCTGTCTACCGCTTACGTCGCCTCCCTCAGAAAAGCGCTTGAGGTGCGCAACGCGGACAGAGCCGTCCGGATCGAATGCGAAAATCCGCTGATCCGTTCGATCTGCGACACGTTTTTGCCCGGAACGGTTTTGAACGGTACCGGTGAGTTGCCGACGCTTTCCCTGATGATCGGCAGGGAGGGTACGTCGCTTTACGCGCTGGAGGATGGCAAGGTGTTTGACGTTTCGTCGATCCGCGCCTTGCTTGCGGAGGTCGCTTTGCGCGACGGGGAGCGGATCCTGCTCGGGGAAGACGCGCCTGTCAGAATTGAAGAGACAGCGGGAAAGCTGCATAAAACGGTCATTCGCGTCTGCGAGAACGGAACCGGGACGGCGGGCAGCGCAGCGGAGCTGCTGTCCTCGATCTGGAACTTTGACGCACTGTTCCTTGCCGCGTTCCTGCTGCGATATCTGCACGAAAAACACGCAAAGCTCGGCGACGTGATCAGCCGCGCCGAACAGGTTGTCGTCCGAAAGCTCGATCTCCCGCTCGGAACCGAACCCGGCCTCATCCGCGGCAAAATCGTGTCGCTCGGCGCGAAAAGGCGGGACCCCGAGGATCCCTATTACCGCATCGAGGACGCGCGCGGGCGTATCCGGATCCGGCAGCTCGGCAACGCCGCGAAGATCCGCGTTCTTGTAGAAGCGACGAGCGCGGAAACGGCAAAGGAGCTTTCCGGCGAGATCCGCGATCGGCTCCTTTCCGAAGAAGCCGACGCCCAAAGCAATTCTTCGAATGATTTGAATTCTATATATTGACAATAATTCATTTTCATAGTATTATAAGATAATAAATATAATAAAACGGGTCGATCCGGGATTCAGGGTCGGACCGATCAATCGAATAGATTATAAGGAGTTATTATGCAAAACAAAACTGCGGAAAAGCAGGGAAAAACCGCCGCCAAATCCAAGACGGCAATAAAGAATCAAACGCCTTCCAAAAAGCGCGGCTCCAAGAAGAGCGAGGCGGCCCCGAAGAATACGAAGAAAAAAGAGGAGGCTGTGCAGTCGGTCGCTCACGCGCAGACGAAACGCAAAAACAAACCCGCGAAATCAGAGAAAAAAACGTCCAAGGCCGCAAAGCCCTCGAAGGCGGGCATAGCGGAAATGTCCGTGCCGCATTACGCAAAGAATCCGGTCCGCATCGCTTTTCTGGGCGGGATCAATGAGATCGGCAAAAACCTGACTTTGTTTGAATACAACGGGGAAATGGTCATTCTCGACTGCGGGATGACCTTCCCGGACGCGGATATGCCCGGTATCGATTACGTGCTGCCGGATTTCAGCTATATCGAGCGCCACAAGGACCAAATCAAGGCTGTTTTTATTACCCATGGGCACGAAGACCACATCGGCGGTCTTCCATACTTACTCAAGATCATCAATGTGCCGATCTATGCCACCTGTCTCACGATGGGGCTGATCGAGGGCAAGCTCAAGGAGCACCGTCTGCTCGGTTCCGCCAAGCTGCATACCATTAAGCCCGGCGACGTGATTGACGTCGGCGCGTTTTCCTTTGAAGCGATCCACGTGAACCACTCGATCCCGGACTCGCTTGCCTTTGCGATCCGCTGCGGCGCTGGGCTCATCGTGCATACCGGCGACTTCAAGATCGACAACACGCCGATCGACGGCGGTGTGATCGACCTCGCGAAGTTCGCGTCACTCGGGAACGAGGGCGTGCTCTGCCTGATGCAGGATTCCACGAACGCGGAGAAGTCCGGCTATACGCCGAGTGAGAAAAAGGTTGGCGAAACGCTGGAGCAGCTTTTTGTCAAGGCGGGCAAAAAACGCATTATCGTTGCGTCGTTCGCCTCCAATATCCATCGCGTGCAGCAGATCATCGACGCTTCGCGCAAAATGAACCGCAAGATCTTTCTTTCCGGCAGAAGCCTTGAGAACGTGACGGCGGTCAGCCGTGAGCTTGGGTATCTGTCCGTTCCGGACGATATTCTCACGCCGATCGATAATCTGAAGAATTACAGGGATCAGGATATCGTGATCATTACGACCGGCAGTCAGGGCGAGCCGATGTCCGCGTTGGCGCGAATGGCGATGGGCGACCACCGGAAGGTCAATATCGGCAGCAACGATTTTGTGATCATTTCCGCCACGCCCATCCCCGGCAACGAAAAAAGCGTTGCGAATACGATCAACGAGCTGATGAAATTCGGCGCGGAGGTCATCTATGAAAAAAGCCTCGGGATCCACGTCTCCGGGCACGCGGCGCAGGAAGAGCTCAAGCTGATCATGAACCTCGTGCGCCCGAAATATTTTATTCCCGTACACGGTGAGCAGAAGCATATGCGCCGTCACGCTGAGCTCGCGATGAGCGTCGGGATTCCGGAAAAGAATATCCTCATCCCGGAGCTCGGCGCCGTTATCAAGCTATCCAATGAAAAAGCTTCCTTTGAGTCAACGGTTCCGGCCGGCCGCATCTTTGTGGACGGTTCCGGCGTCGGCGACGTCGGGAATTCCGTGCTGCGCGACCGGAAAAAGCTTTCCACGGACGGCATTCTTTTCGTGAGCGCCGTCGTGGACCTGTATACCGGGGAGCTGCTGACCCCGGTTGATATTCAGACGAAAGGGTTTGTGTTTGTTGAAAACGCAAACGATATTCATCAGTTTATTTCCGACGCCTGCGAAAAGGTATTCGTGAAGAGCAGCAAGAGCGCTTCGCAGCGGCAAGATACGCTTGCGCTGCGCCAGAAGATCAAGGATGCCGTCCAGAAGGTCGTGTTCGATAAAACGAGAAGGAGCCCCATCGTTCTTGTCAGCGTATTCGCCGTCTGATTCCCCATGAAAGGAGATCGATAATGAATCTCGGTTATCTGATCAAAACCTATCCGTTTACGGTGACGGCGTTCCTGATCGCTGCCGTCGCCGCAGGGATTACCTTTATCTTTTCTCCGATCCTTGCCGTCGTTGAGCTTCTTCTTTTGCTGGTTTTTGCCTTTTTCGGCATCCGCTGGTTCCTGAATAAGCTTGCGCGCAAACGGGACGCGGTTGCGCTTCTGACGAACGCTTTGCGCATGGAGGACCGCGCGCAGACGGAGCTTGACGCCTTTCCGTTCCCGGTCCTGTTGGCCGGGCGCGACGGGGATATCGTCTGGTATAATTCGCAGTTCGAGCGGATCCTTTCCGATTTCTCCGCACTGAAGAACGGAAATATCAACGATGTTTTTTCATTCACGGCGAAACTGCAGGCCGACAATGAGATCGGTTCGGTCGAACTGACAGGTGACAGATATCGCTATTCGGTTTACGTCTCTCCATTGCCGGAGGATCTGTACGCGCTGTATTTCATCGACGATACCTCCCTCAAGGAGATCCGCGACGCCTACCATCAGACGCGCCCGGTTGTGCTGCTTGTCAACGTGGATTCGCTGGAGCAGGCGGAGGACCTAATGCCGCACGAGGATTACTATTCCATGAACTCCGATCTCGATCGGATGGTCACGAAATGGTTTGCGGAATATGACTGCGTGTTCAGGAAATTTACGGACGGCCGCTTTTTCGCGATCACGGAATCGCGGCATCTTACCGATATGCTTCAGTCGCGCTTCAGCATCATCGATAAAGTCAGAAGCGCGCATTTCGGTCCGGCGGAAGCGGATATCACGCTGAGCATCGGCGTCGGTCATTCCGAGGACCTTAAGGAAAGCGAAGACAGCGCGCGCGAGGCGCTGGATATGGCGCGCGGCAGAGGCGGCGATCAGGTCGCCGTCAAGAACGGCGACAATTATGAATTCTTCGGCGGGATCACCAGCGGAAAAGAAAAACGAGGCAAGGTCAAATCCCGTGTGTTCGCAGGCGCGCTGGACGAATACATCGGCAACGCGTCGGACGTGCTTGTCATGGGGCACACCTTCAGCGACTTTGACGCCATCGGCGCGGCGGCAGGCATCGTTGCGATCGTCCGCGCCAAGGGCAAAAACGTGCACGTTGTGATCGATCAGGCGCGCACAATGGCAGGTCCGCTTGTAAAAATGCTCGAAAGCGGCAGCGGCGCGATCAGCTTCGTGTCCCCTGCGCGCGCGATGGAGATCGTAACGCCTGCAACGCTTCTGGTGATTGTGGATACGATGCGCGTGAAGCTGGTCGAAGCGCCCGCTCTTCTGGATCTCGGCCTGAAAACGGTGATCATCGACCATCACAGAATGGCGGTCGACCACATCGAAGGCAATACATACGAGCTTTTGGAGCCGCACGCGTCTTCTGCCTGTGAAATGGTGACGGAGCTTGTGCAATATTCGCCTTCCAAGCCGAAGCTGACGCCGAATCAGGCGCAGGCGCTGCTTGCCGGCATCATGCTGGATACGAAGGATTATACGTTGCGCGTCGGCGTCAGGACCTTTGACGCGGCTTCCTACCTCAAATCCAACAAGGCGGATACCGTTGCCGTGCGCAAGCTTTTCGCGGGCTCCGCGGAGGATAACATTCAGATCAATAACGTCGTGAACGCCGCGAAGTATTACGACCGATATGCCATTGCGGTCTCAACCGCCGGCGGTCCCTCCGCGCGGCTGATCTGCTCCAAGGCTGCGGACGAGCTTCTGACCATTGAAAACGTGGACGCTTCCTTCGTGATCTCGGCCTTCAACGATTCCGTTAATATTTCCGCCAGAAGTCTGGGACGGATCAACGTGCAGCTGATCATGGAAAAGCTCGGCGGCGGCGGGCACCACAGCATGGCTGCGGCGCAGATCGCGGGCGTAACGCCGAAGGAGGCGGAGTCTCGCCTGCAAGCCGCGATCGAAGAATACCTCGATACGCTTAACGACAAATAAGGAGGATTACATATGCAGATCATTTTGAATCAGGATATCAAGGACCTCGGGAAGAAAGGCCAGCTCGTCAACGTTTCCGACGGCTATGCGAAAAACTATCTGCTGCCGCGTAAGCTTGCGGTCATTGCAGATGCCGGCGCGATGAATCAGCTCAAAAACAGAGAAGCCTCTGCCGCGCATAAGCTTGCGGTCGAAAAGGAGACCGCACAGAAAAACGCGGACATCCTTTCCGGCAAAACGGTGAAGGTGACTGCCAACGCCGGCGCGAACGGCAGACTGTTCGGTTCCGTGACCTCCAAGGAGATCGCCGAGAAGGTTAAGGAGCAGTTCGGCGTGGAGCTGGAAAAGAAAAGATACGTTGTGGAGGATATCCGCGCCTACGGCGTGTATCCCGTTACTGTAAAGGTGTATAACGGTATTCAGGTGCAGATGTTCGTGAGCGTCGGCGCGTAACAGCGGAGTGACATATGGCTGAAAACAACACACAAAGCCGTCAGAGCAGGATCTATTCATTTGAAGCTGAGCAGGCTGTGCTCGGCTCCATTTTGCTGGATCCGAAATGCTTCCCGACGGTGGTGATGAACGTCCGTGCCGAATATTTCTATTACGAGCAGCACAAGGAGATCTATGCCGCCATGCAGGAGCTTGACGCGTCCGCAGGCAAGATCGATATCCTGATGGTGCTGGAGCTGATCCGCTCCAAAAAAGTGTTTGATTCGGAGGACGGCGGAAAGCAGTATCTGAACCAGCTTTTTGATACGGTTCCGTCCGCCGATAACGTTGAAACGTACTGTAAGATCCTGAAGGACAAGTATTATACCCGAACGCTCGTCGATATTTCTCACGAGATCATCGATCTTGCCGAAAGCTCCGCCGAGGATGCGGATAAGCTGTTGGACCGCGCCGAGCAGAAGATCTTTGCGATCCGGCAGGGGAAGAGCGTGGAAGGCCCGTCCCTGATCCGGGACGTGATCGTCAACGTATTCGATACCTTAAGCAAGCTCAATTCCGAAGAAAAGGAACAATATAAAGGTCTGCCGACCGGCTTCCCGGATTTCGATAAGATCTCGACAGGTCTCAATCGCTCCGACCTTGTGATCGTCGGCGCCCGTCCCGCAATGGGTAAAACCAGCTTCGCGCTGAACATGGCGCGAAATGTGGCGGTGATGAGCAAAAAGAAGGTTGTTTTCTTCTCGCTCGAAATGTCAAAGGAGCAGCTCGCGCAGCGTGTGCTGTCCACGGAAGCCCGCGTCCCCAGCCAGAAAATGCGAACCGGTGAACTGACGCCGAATGAATGGAAGGATCTGATCGGGGCGTCTGTTTTCCTGTATGATATCCCGCTGTATTTGGACGATACGTCCAGTATCACCGTCCCCGAGATGAAAGCCCGTCTTCGCCGCCTGAAGGACCCCGGCGCGGTATTTATCGACTATCTGCAGCTCATGCAGCTCGGCACACGTGTCGAAAGCCGCGTGCAGGAGGTTTCCGCGATCACCAGAAGCCTGAAGTTGATGGCGAAGGAAATGAATATCCCTGTTGTGGTCTGTGCGCAGTTGTCCAGAAGCACGGAGTCGCGCGGCAACAAATCGCATAAACCGCAGCTTGCGGATCTGCGCGAATCCGGCTCCATTGAACAGGACGCCGATATCGTCGTCATGCTCTACCGCGAGGATTATTACGCTGCGACCTCCGGCAATCAAAAGCCGGAAGCGGAGGGGGAGGAGAACAACCCCGAAAAGATTACGGCAAATCTTGCGGAGCTGCTTGTTGAGAAAAACCGTCACGGTCCGACCGGATCCGTGCCGCTCGTATGGAACAGCCAGTATACGATGTATCAGTGCCTCGAAAAGAAACAGCATGACTGAGCAGGTTTTTCTTGAAACGGTCAGGCGGAATGTGCTGATCGATGCAGGAGACGACGTTGTCGTCGCCTTTTCCGGCGGAGCGGATTCTGTGTGTCTGCTCGATCTTCTTGTCCGATCCCAAGATGAACTGCGGATCAGTGTGCGTGCGGCGCATCTCAATCATTGTCTGCGTGGGGAAGCCGCCGATGCGGATGAAGCGTTTGTTCGCGCCTTCTGCGAAGCGCGCAGCATTCCGTTGATCGTCAGACGTCAGGATATCGGCAAGCTCGCCGCTTTACAGAAGCAAAGCGTGGAGCTTTGCGCCAGAGAAGCGCGCTATGCGTTTTTGCATTCTCTCGGCGCGGATAAGATCGCAACGGCGCATCATGCCAACGATCAGATCGAAACCTTTTTGTTCCGGTTCGCGCGCGGCAGCGGACTGCACGGACTTTGCTCCATCCCGATGAAAAACGGATCGGTGATCCGTCCGCTTCTGCCGTTTACCAGAGCTGAAATCGAAGCCTATTGCGCGTCACGTGCGCTTGATTATGTTACGGATGCGACCAATCTGTCGTCTGTTCATGCGCGTAACCGGATCCGACTGGAGACCGTTCCGTCGCTCCGGCGTGTTTTTCCGGGATTTGACCGGAACGCGCAGCGCACTATCGGGAATCTGCAGGCGGACGAGGATTTTATGCAGTCCGTCGCGGCAGACGCCTTTTCCGGGGTATTCGACCCCGCGGCGAACCGTCTGCGTCTGGACGCTTTCCCTGAGATGCATCCGGCGATCCGCAGAAGAGTTCTGCTGTTGTTCTGCGAACAGATCGGTTTACACGCGATTGAAGAGAAGCATATTGCATTGCTGGAGCAAAATCTGTTTGTCAAGGGATTCTGCTTGACAATGCCGGACGGCATCCGGCTGAAAACGGACAGTTCTTTTCTTTACAGAACGGAAGCTTTGCCTGAGACGCCCCTTTTATTTGTTCCGTTAGACAGGAAAACGGATTGCAGCAATCGGTTCTTTGATTCTGTTGTGACCGTGTCGTTGCGGCGGATCGCGACGCTGCGGGAAGCTCCGAAAGGCGACGTGATCGACGCAGATAAGCTCGGAGAAGGCCTTTGCCTTCGCTCTCCTCAGACCGGAGACCGCGTCACGATGAGGCGGCGAGGCTGTACGAAAACGCTGAAAAAACTATATACGGAACAAAAAATTCCGGCAGCGAATCGGACGAGGGTCCCCGTCGTTGCGGATGAAACAGGCGTTGTTTGGGCAAAATACGCCGGTGTGGACGCGTCGCGTCTGCCGGATCTCAATACAAAACGAATCATGATTATAAAAGCGGAGGATGTCAAGAATGAATAAGGATATTGAACGTGTGATTTTTTCCGAAGAGGATCTGGCCAGCACAGTCCATAAGCTCGGTGCACAGATCTCGGAGGATTATAAAGACAGAAAGCTGTTGCTTGTCAGCATTCTGAAGGGGAGCATCATGTTCATGTCGGATCTGATGCGCAGCATCACGATCCCCTGTGAGATTGACTTCATGGCGGTTTCGTCATACGGCAGCGGTACGAAAAGCAGCGGCACAGTCAGGATCCTGAAGGACCTTGACCGCGATATCCGCGGCTATGACGTTCTGATCGTGGAAGACATCCTCGACAGCGGTATGACGTTGAATTATCTGATGGATCTGCTTTACGGGCGCGACCCCAACAGCATCCGGATCTGCACGCTTTTCGATAAGCCTGAGCGCAGAAAGGTCGACATTTACGCGAACTACAGCGGTCTTGAGGTCCCGGATGAGTTTATTGTAGGCTATGGGCTTGACTATAATGAGAAGTACCGGAATCTGCCTTACATTGGCGTGCTGAAGCGGGAAATCTACGAAGACAAGGAGTGAATGCTTTGGAAAACAATAATATCCGAAAACTGACGCAGTTCGTTCCGGCGCTGATTCTGATCGCTTTTGTGGTCGGCGGTCTTCTTCTGTTTACCTGGAACTCTGCAGACGAGAAAAAGATGGAATACTCCGAGCTCGTTGCGACCTTCAAGGCGGATAAGGTCAGTGAATTCGAACTGAACCTGACGAACGGTGAACTGAATTATAAGCTGCGCGGCGAGGAAAAGAAGACCTATTCCTACAAGGTCCCGGACGTGACGATCTTCTATAACGATGTTCACGAATATATCCTCACGTATAATGAGAATCATCCGGACGCGGCTGTCGTGTTCAACTATAAGCCCGGCAGCTCCGGCTCCTGGTTCCTGAGCCTTCTGCCCACGCTTCTGTTCATTCTGATCCTCGGCGGGTTCATGTTCGTCATGATGCGCCGTATGAATCAAAGCATCTCGAGTGAAAATAACCGTTCGATCAGCTTCGGAAAGGCCAGGATCCGTTCCGGCTCCGATCGCGGCAAGAAGGTCACGTTCGACGACGTCGCGGGGGCAGATGAAGAAAAGGAAGAGCTTACCGAGATCGTGGAGTTCCTCAAGGATCCCAAAAAATATGCGGATCTCGGCGCGCGGATTCCGAAAGGCGTTCTGCTTGTCGGCCCTCCCGGTACCGGTAAAACGCTGCTTGCAAAGGCTGTCGCCGGCGAAGCGGACGTCCCCTTCCTGTCGATCTCCGGTTCGGACTTCCTTGAAATGTACGTCGGCGTCGGCGCATCCCGTGTTCGTGATCTGTTCTCACAGGCAAAAAAGAACGCGCCCGCCATTATCTTCATCGATGAGATCGACGCCGTTGGACGGCACAGAGGTACCGGTATCGGCGGCGGACACGACGAACGCGAGCAGACGCTCAACCAGATGCTCGTGGAAATGGACGGCTTCGTGGAGAATGAAGGCGTCATCGTGATCGCCGCGACGAACCGTCCCGATATTCTGGATCCCGCTCTGCTGCGTCCCGGTCGTTTTGACCGTCAGGTGACGGTCGGTTTGCCGGATATCAAGGGCAGGGAAGAGATCCTGAAGGTCCACGCCAGAAACAAGTCGCTTGCGCCCGGCGTTTCGCTGGCGGATATCGCCAGATCCACGGTTGGATTCACCGGCGCGGATCTGGAAAACCTGCTCAACGAAGCCGCTTTGCTTGCGGTGCGCCGCGGTCTGCACGCGATCACGATGAAGGAGATCGAGGAAGCAACGCTGAAGGTCGTTGTCGGCTCCGAAAAGAGATCGCACAAGATCACGGACAAGGAAAAACGCACGACGGCCTTCCACGAGGCGGGACATGCGCTTGCCACCTACTATCTGGAGGGGCAGGACCCGGTGCATCAGGTCTCTATTATCCCGCGCGGTATGGCTGCAGGCTTTACCATGCATCTGCCGACGGAGGATAAGATGACGCTGTCCAAGAAATACATGGAGGATCAGCTTGTCGTTCTGCTCGGCGGGCGTGTCGCCGAAAAGATCGTCTTTGATGATATCACCACCGGCGCTTCCAACGATATCCAGCGCGCCTCCGAGCTCGCCAGAAGCATGGTCACGAAATACGGTTTCAGCGATAAGCTCGGCCCGATCAGCTTCGGCGGCGACGACCATGAGGTGTTCCTTGGCATGGAATACGGCAAGGTCAAAAACTACTCGGAAGAGATCGCAAAGAATATCGACGAGGAGGTTAACAGGATCATCATGCGCGCATATCACAGATGCATTGAGATCCTGACGACGCACAGAGACAAGCTGGATCAGCTTGCGCTGTATCTGATCGACCATGAGAAGATCGACGGTACGGATTTCACGAAGCTGATGGAAGCGGAAGCATAAGGAAGGGGATCGGAATGAGAACGAAAAGATTGCTGGCTGTTACCGTATTGATCCTGTTTGCTCTGGGGCTTTTTGCTTCCTGCAAAAAGGATGAGGACAAAGATACTTTTCATGAAAAGGATGAAACACTGATGGTCTACGAAAAAAACTTTTTCGCGATCGCCGAAAACTATGCGGATCGCACGAACCCCATCGCCGTATTCCAGATGGAAAACGGGAGCTCCTTCGTGGTGGAGCTCTATCCGGACAAGGCGCCGAATACCGTCAATAACTTTATTTCACTCGCAAACAAGGGCTTTTATAACGGTCTCATCTTCCACCGTGTGATCGACGGCTTCATGATCCAGGGCGGCGATCCCACAGGCACCGGCAGCGGCGGTCCCGGTTATCGCATCGCGGGCGAGTTCTCCAACAACAATCATTTCAATGATCTGTCTCACACTCCCGGCGTGATCTCCATGGCGCGGCAGGGAAATGCCTATAATCCGAAAAGCGCTTATGATACTGCCGGTTCTCAGTTCTTCATCTGCGTTGCGGACTGCAGCTACAGCCTGGACGGCGACTATGCCGCATTCGGCAAGGTTATCGAGGGTCTTGATAAGGTGCTTGCCATTGCAAAGACGCCGACGGACAAATACGATAAGCCGCTTTCCGACCAGAAGATGATTTACGTCCGTGTGGATACGCACGGGACAGATTATCCCGCCCCCGATACCTATCCGGAGTGATTTTTCATAATTTTTTCATAAAAACTATTGAAATTTGTGAGTATTTGTGATATATAATAGTTGATATTATAAATAGGAGGAATTAACTATGGCAGCTTGGGTCGTAAAAATGATGCTGAAGGTTTTTAAGCCCTTCATTAAGATGGCGATTTTCTCCGCTATTTTTGAGGCGCTTGCCGGTATGCTCAATCAGGATCCCGAAGAGGGAGAAGAAGAGCCCGTTCCCGAAGGCGAATAAGGTTTTATCCCTGAAAAGTCCGCTTGACTGGCGGACTTTTCTTTTTTGCCGAATTGTCTTGATTTCATATTTAAAAAGTGATATATTAAAACATATATATCGAATTTAACGTCTTTGGGGTGAAACCACAGCATGCATGAATTGAAATCACAGACAAAGAAAACAAAAGAACAAATTCTGCGATATTGCTTCTTCTCCGGGCTTTGGGCGTTCATCGTCATCATGACCGTGTATTTTGCGCACAGCAATTCCATGTTCCG